>CAUQVM010000023.1:0-17552 GCA_963521575.1 uncultured Rothia sp. | reverse complement strand
CCTGAGAACCGGTCATGCGTTCTGCGGGAGCGTTAGCCGCGTCATCAGAAGTGGAAAATCCCATAGTCATGGAAATGCCTCGTGTCTTTTGGTTCTTCGTTGTACTCAATGTTCTGCGTGAGATATTGTGTGTTCCTCACGCATCCTACGCCCGGGGGTGCCAAGCTATAAAAAAAGCCCCTCGCTGTTGGTGATAGCGGTAGGGGCGCTCAGTCGCAGTGAATAGACCCTGCCACGTGCCCTAGGCGACGTCGACAAGGCTTAGAATTCGCTGGAAACATCGCTGTCTTCACCCCTCTATGGTGCTCCTCCTGCACAAGGTGAGTCAAGTTTCACCCTCGCGGCACCCCGCATATCATGCATATAGATTCAAATCAGGCACGTTCTTTCATGATGTGGACACCTATTAGCACTTTGCATAAGAGCGCATCAAGACTCGCCCCCTGTCGCAAACAGCATGCAGTATGCATTTCAAGAACCTTAATATCACCAAAAATAGTGACCTACGCCCCTCTCCCCCGGTACACTGAAGGTATGGCCGAACACAATATCCCGGTCGCCGATGAGCTGACCGAACCAAGCAAGTACGCAGAGGTAGTTGAACCTCTCAACGCCATCGAAAATAACGAGTTTCTCACGGGTGAGGAGCTGGTACGAGTCCTTCACCCCGTCTTTGACGAGCAGATTATTAACTACGGCGCCTATAACCTGGTCTATGCCACGGGTCGAGCTATTTACCGCAACCCCGACTTGGCGGTGCATCAGTCGCAGGATCAACAGTATTTCATTATTGGGTACCAGGAATCCCCGGATGAGGTGATTATTGCCCCCGTGAATATGCCTGCCCTGACTCCTGCCGGAACCGCAACGACGATTGATAATACTAATGCCCTACATGCGTATCGAGTGGGCGATCGTGCCGTAACGATTGAGTCGGTGAACGGCAGCTCATTCCTGCTATCTTTTGATGATGATGCGGAGGTGACAACCCGTTACGGTACGGGTCTGCTGGAGCAGGGTAAGGATGTGGCGGATTTCCGTGAGTTTGTGACGAGGATTTGGCCGGTCCTTTAGATAACGATTTGAGGCTCGCTACGGTCTTGTGACGGTGGCGGGCTTTCGTTTGCCCTGTGACTGTTAGGCCGCGTAGTTGAGGTGGTGCACAGCCTCACTCTCGCAGAGGCACCCGCCTTCGTAGAGCTCGGGCACTCTGTAAGAACGAGGGTGAATACCGCCTTCCAGGTACCTACCCTAAACAAGGGAACTATCTAGGCCCCAAGCCTCAAAATCGTATTATTCGGAGAATGCGAAGATCCCGCCGATTCCAAAGAATCGGCAGGATCTTCGATAATGTGCGCCCCCTGGGACTCGAACCCAGAACCCATTGATTAAGAGTCAATTGCTCTGCCAATTGAGCTAGAGGCGCTTAGTTTTGTTTTTGCAGGTCTCGCCTGCAACAAGAAAGTACTATACGCGCTTTCTTGGTGGTGCGCAACTTCTTTAATGGTGATAGTCATCACTAAAACTTTGCGGAGAGCTTACTACACCTAAACTGGTTGAAACCCTCTTTGCTGCGCACCCGCGCATCACCGTTATCAAGGAGTAGACATCGTGAGCATCCGCCTCGAACCCGGAACTGCCGCCCCCGCCTTTACCCTCGCCGACTCCACCGGCACCGAGCACAGCCTCAGCGACTACGCGGGCACCAAGGTCATCCTTTATTTCTACCCGAAGGCTTCTACCCCGGGTTGCACAAAGGAGGCCTGCGATTTTCGCGACAACCTAGCCTCGCTCAAGTCGCTGGGATACACCGTCCTGGGCATCTCGCCGGATTCGCCAGCAGCGATTGCGCGCTTTGCCGAGAAAGAGTCACTACCCTTCCCCCTTCTGTCGGACGCAGACCATTCCGTGGCCGAAGCATACGGGGCCTGGGGCGAGAAGAAAAACTACGGCCGAGTGTACGAGGGACTGATTCGCTCAACCTTCGTTATTAGCGAAGAGGGAATCATTACTCTGACCCAGTACAATGTGCGCGCAACAGGCCACGTGGCAAAATTGCGTCGAGATTTGGGAATCGATTCAAAGTAATATTCGTCAGGTTTTTTTCTGGCGCCTTCTTGGTGTACACTATCTGTTTAGTGCCTCTGACGCATGATTCCTTCGGGAATGGGGCCGCACCGCGCGCGAGTGGTGAAATTGGCAGACACGCAGGATTTAGGTTCCTGTGCCTTCGGGCGTGGGGGTTCAAGTCCCCCCTCGCGCACACACATTCACATTTTGAACCCGTCGCTCACGACTCGTCGTGGCGACGGGTTTGCACTATATCTAGACTTTAGGTTGAACCCGGTATTCTGGTCATAAACATCCGCAACGGAAAAGAGGACCCTCCCATGCAGTATGACGGCCACACTTCCGATTCCCTCAGCGCCTCAGCCGGGCTTTTGCGTGCCACGGCTGGTTCACGCGGTATAAGTCGTCGCACCGCGCTACGTCTAGGTGCGCTATTTAGTGCAGGCGTGGCTTTGACCGCCTGCTCCTCCTCGCCTCGGGAGGGAGCGAACGCCACGGTTGCTTCTAGCGATACGCGGCGCATTTTCCGTTTTGCGCAGGGTGCCCCACCGGTCAGTTTGGACCCGGCGCTCTCCCCCGTGGCAAGCACCTACCAGGTCACCGCGCAGGTTCTGCAGACCCTGCTGGTAGCTAACCACTACACGGGCGATCCGGAGGTTGAAGATTCACTATGCCGCGAATGGACGGTGTCTAAAGACCGCCTCACGCACACATTCCTCCTGCGCGAGGGAGCGCGCTTTAGTAACGGAACGGCCCTAACCCCCACAATGGTGGTGCAGAATTTCCAGCGCTGGCAGGCGCTGGCCACGGGCGAGGCTACCGCAGCATTGGCCGTGGCGGCTCAGCCGCTCTACGCGTGGGGTTTTGGCGTTCCACAGAAAACGGAGAAGTCCGAGAAATCAGAACAGAACCAGGCACAGACGCCCACACCGTCGGAGAGCGCATCCGAAACAACCACCACTGAAGCCTCGACCGAGGATACCCAACTTGCAGAAACCCCGCCCGCGGATGCGCTAGCCACCGATCCCGCGGAGGTAGATTCTGCGGCAACCGGCGCCAAGACAGCGAAGTCTGCATCCGCCGCGTTGGAGAAGCCGCATCCCTTCCTGCCGCTCGTTTCTTCAGTCACGGAACGAGATGGTGCGATCGTAGTGAAGCTGTCGCGTCCCTCCCTGGCTTTTGGGCGAATGATAACCCAGCAGGCCTTCGGCATTATTGACCCGGCGGTGTTTGGCAATGACCAGAAGCTGACCAGCCACCCGGTGGGTACCGGTGCGTTCCGTATTGAGTCCTCGGAAAAAGGTACGGTGCGCCTACTACCTAATGAGCATTTTGACGGCGCACGCCCGCAACTGGATGAGATCCAGATATCGACGCTAACCTCCTCCGATAAGCGCTATTTTGCGCTGGTCGAGGGTCATATCGATGCATGTGATCAGGTAAATTCTTCCGATTTGGGGCAACTGGCACGTGACGGCTACCAAACTCCAGGTCGCGACCCCTTCTCCCTTGTATATCTAAGCTTGAATACAGCGCATCCGGTGCTGAGAAATATTTCGGTACGCCGCGCGATTGCGCACGCGGTAGATCGCGGGGCGCTCCGACAGTACTACCCGCAGGGCACTTCGGACGCACAGGCGCTCATTTCGCCGTCTTTCCGCATTAAGTCTGACGGTTTGAAGGAGTACATCGACCGCAATCAGGATTTGGCACGCTCTCTGCTGGCCACTGCGGGCTATAACAATCAGGTGATTGAATGCTACTATCCCTCGGATGCTTCTCTACCGTGGATGGACACCCCCCAGAAGGTGTACTCAGAGATGGTGGCTTCACTCATCGAGGTGGGTCTCAACATTGTTCCGGTCCCCCTACCCTGGGCCGAGTATCACACGAAGATGAGCGAGGTGTCGTCTACACGCGGTATTGCCCTGGCCGGTTTTTACGGCATGTATCGCGACCCGTATGCATTCTTCGGTCCGGTACTTGCCCCGATCATTGCGGAGAATCAGGTGCATTCCCTTATTGCCGAGGCGCCCGCGGATATGACAACGGGTATGACGTCCAAGCGGACCGATGTGCCATCTTCAAATGGATCTGAGTCTAACGCAAAGATTCAAACCACCCCGAGCCCGCAACCGAGCTATTCACCGGACCCGCTGACTCCGGAGGAGGAGGCTTCCGCCTCGGCTTCGCCTACACCTACCCCTACCCCTTCGGCTCCGGCGGTAGCGGTAGATCCCTCCCCGACCTTCCTACAGATAATGGAGGCGATTCGCGCCGCCGATTCGGCTGAATCGGTGGACGCTCAGCGTAATTTGTACGCAACGGTACTCCAGTACCTGGGCCAGTTTGTTCCGGCGGTTCCGCTCCTGAATGTAACCTCAAAGGTTGCGGTGAGCCGCACCGTGCAGGGCTATCAGACGGAGCAGAATGCGATTGAGCTATTCGGTAAGTTGCGCCTGTCGTAGTGCCCCGCTTTCCCACGGTGACTAAGGTCTTTCTTACTCTAAGCATCACCCGGAGAGTGGCACCCCTATGAGGTGTGCCACTCTCTGACTTTTTGTTGATTCTAGCTACGTCTACCCCTTCAAAAGGGAGTAGGGTAGATGATGTACCCCACAGTCACCGTGCCCAAAGCTGGGCACCCGCACCCCTAGGGAGAATTCAGTGGCAGCACGTACTGAACGAACCGATGTCGTCCTTGTCGGCGGCGGCATTATGAGCGCAACCCTCGGCGTATTCCTTAAGGAACTCGAACCGAGCTGGAATATTGTTCTGCTCGAACGCCTCGACAAGGCAGCCCAGGAATCCACCAACCCCTGGAACAACGCCGGTACCGGCCACTCCGCTCTCTGCGAGCTCAACTATGCTCCCGCAGGCCCCGATGGCATCGTTTCAGCCGCCAAGGCTCTAAACATTAACGAGCAGTTCCAGATCTCCCGCCAGTTCTGGGCATCCCTAGTCGACGAGAAGATTCTGCCGAACACTGATTTTATTAATCCGGTGCCCCATATGTCTCTGGTCTTCGGCGAGGACCACTCCAAGTACCTGGCCGCCCGCTTCGAGTCTTTCCGCAAGGAAAAGCTATTCGAACGTATGGAATTCTCCACTAACCGCGAGAAGATTGCAGAGTGGGCTCCGCTAACCGTCAAGGGTCGCAAGGGCAACGGCCCCATTGCTGCCACCTGGTCCCCCGAGGGTACCGACGTCGACTTTGGTGCGCTCACCCAGCATATGATTGACTACCTGCAGTCTAAGGGTGTTGAGGTTCGCTACGGCTACCAGGTCACCAACCTGAACCGCGAATCTAACGGCTCCTGGCAGGTTGACGCTATCAACCGCATTAACAAGGAAGAGCCGCTGACCATTAACGCGAAGTTTGTCTTCCTGGGTGCCGGCGGTGGCGCTCTGCACCTGCTACAGAAGTCCGGTATTGAAGAGGGTAAGGGCTACGGCGGCTTCCCCGTTTCCGGTCTGTTCCTGCGCAATACCCACCAGGCAACCGCATCCCAGCACAATGCCAAGGTCTACGGTCAGGCCTCCGTGGGCGCACCCCCCATGTCCGTGCCCCACCTGGACACTCGCTACGTAAATGGCAAGCGTGCCCTCATGTTCGGCCCTTACGCAGGCTTCAAGACGAACTTCCTCAAGCAGGGTTCCCTGCTGGATCTGCCGCTGTCCCTGCGCCTGCACAATATCTACCCGATGTCCCGTGCAGGCCTGGACAACCTCTCCCTGGTTAAGTACCTTCTCTCCGAGCTGCTGAAGAACAAGGACGCCCGCCTGGAGTCCCTGTACCAGTACTACCCCGAGGCTGTTGGTGGCGAGTGGGAACTCATTGAGGCCGGTCAGCGCGTTCAGATTATGAAGAAGGACGCGAAGAAGGGTGGCATTCTGCAGTTCGGCACCGAGG
Organism: uncultured Rothia sp.; assembly: GCA_963521575.1. Classification (GTDB taxonomy): domain Bacteria; phylum Actinomycetota; class Actinomycetes; order Actinomycetales; family Micrococcaceae; genus Rothia. Next base: position 11,569 of record CAUQVM010000023.1, on the reverse strand, counting down.
TTGTTTCCTCGGCTGACGGTTCAATTGCGGCGTTGCTGGGTGCATCCCCCGGCGCCTCTACCGCAGCTCCCATTATGCTGAATCTGCTGGCTAAGTGCTTCCCGACCAAGATGGCCGGCTGGGAGTCCCGCCTTAAGGAACTCGTGCCCGGCTACGGTGTGAAGCTCAACGATAACCACGATCTGGCCGATGAGATCATGGCTCACACCGCCAAGGTTCTGGATATTCACAACTAATTTAGAGCTAAGCTTTCTACCCCGCTGACAGGCTCCTCCACGGCGTGTGGAGGGGTCTGTTGCGTTCCGAGGTGCAATGCGCGGTCTTACTTGCACTATTGGCAAATTACAGGAGGTTGAAGAAACTCTATAATGTCACGAGCGCGAATACCAAAACCTTAAACTCCCGCGTACTCCCCATCCCGCCATTCACCAAGGAGCCCCATGGCAGCACACACCGGCTCGTTTAACGAGTCACCCGGCCGTGCCGTATCCGGTGGAGCCCGACGCCACTTCTTTTCCCGTGCTAGCGCGCAACCGGTCCCCAAGTATGTCACCGTGCGCCTGAGCGACTTCCCACGCGGCAGTCTTATGTATATTCTACGCCGCGCCATCTTCAAGTTCACCAGCAATGGCGGAACCGACTTGGCCGCATCCCTCACCTACTTCACGGTGCTTTCCGTTTTCCCCGCGCTACTTGCCGTCGTTTCACTCCTGGGCGTGTTCGGGCAGAGCAAAGACAGTGCCACTGCACTTCTCGCCTTCCTACAAGAGAACGTCCCCACCCAAATGTACGGGATTCTTGAGGACCTCATCCGGCAGATTACAAGCGGCCATGGAGCCGGGCTGGCGCTGATTACCGGTATCCTCAGCGCCCTCTGGTCGGCCTCCGGGTACACGGCCTCTTTTGGGCGCGCCCTCAACCGCGTCTACGGGGTACGTGAGGGCCGCCCCGGCTGGTTGTTGAGAGCCAGCAATATATCGGTAACCGGCATCCTTATTATCCTGGTGACCCTCATGGTTCTCATGCTCTTGCTGGGTGGAACCGTGCTCGATCTGATTGGCCAGTACGTACCTTTAACCATCGATATGGACCTCGTTAAGGTAGTCTGGCTCAACGGTCGCTGGGTCCTCATCCTACTCATGGCCATCGGACTCATTACCCTACTCTACGCCGCGACTCCCAACGTACGCCGTTACCGGGCCTGGAGGCTTTCCGCCGGTGCAACCGTGGCTCTCCTCGGCATGGGCCTGGGTGCCTTCGGGTTTACCTTCTACGCCAATAACATCAGCAAGTACAACGCTACCTACGGCCTCATCGGTGGCGTGATTGTCATGCTGCTCTTTATTTGGATTCTGAATAATATGTTGCTCTTCGGCGCACACCTAGACGCTGAAATTATGCTCATGCGCCAGATTATTGCCGGTGATGACGACCATGGGTATCTGCGCGTCCAGCCGCGCAGTGTCTCCGCGATTCGTACCCGCAAAGCACGTAGCGAGGTACTACTGGCCACCGGAAGGCAATTGCAGCAACGCTCTGCCGGCCAGGACATGCTCCCCGAGCTGAAGAAGCCGAGCGTGATGCAACGCATGCAAAAGGTCATGGACACGAACACCACTATGATTCGCACCATGATTGCCGATGGGAAGGAATATCTCGACAGCGCCGGGGAGCAGGTACAGGCAAGGCGGGCAAGCTCTACGACCGGAGCGAAAGAGACTCAAAATACTGAACTAAACACGGCTCAGGCAGGTGCACCCGCCAAGACCGCCCAGAAGGCGCTCTTCGACCTGGATACGGACAATCCGCCCAAGAGCAACTCGGGCGACCCGAAGAACTAAGCGCTAACTAACCTTTAGAGCCGCATACGCCGCTCGGTGATACATCACTCGAAGCTACAGGGTGCGGGATAGAAACCCTGTCACGGGTCATAAAGCTAGAATCACTACACTAGATGTATGACCAGTGCAGAATTCCCTCCCGCGCCCTTAACCGTACCCAGCTCTATCCTCCCCAACCTGGAGTACACCCTCTACCAGCCAGAGCAGCTGAAGAGCCGCATCCCCGCTCTCATGATTCACGGATTCGCGACCCGCGGCGAACAACTCTACGGCGGTACCGGCTGGATCCGCCAATACCTGCGCGCAGGCCGGCCCGTCCTGCTCGTCGACCTGCCCTACCACACTGACGCGTATCTGAAAGATCCCGAATTCTCGGTCGATTGCAAACTCCCCGACAGCACCCGTGTGCATAGCGGCGAGGCATCCCTCGATGCCAAGGAAGCCGCTGCAGTATCCGCTGGACAGCTCACTCCGCTACACTCCCTCACCGGAACCCTCACCGGCCTGCTACGGGACCTCGCCGACGAATACGGTCTGGAGTCCCGCGCGCACGTCATTGGCTTCTCCTTCGGCGCGCGTCTCGGCTGGGAACGAGCCCTCACCCACCCGGAGGCGGTCGTCTCCCTCACTCTGGGCGGCTTACCCCTGCATGATCACCTCATTACCCTGCGCGCAATGCTCGAAGCCCGCGAGAACACCAGTCCCTCCGCGAGCGCAGAAACTCCGGCTGCAGACTCCACGACTGAAGCCATCGCCTCCTTCGAGGCTATTATTGACGGATCCCCCATCCGCACCGAGGCGCTCCTGAAGTTTATGAGCATTCCTTTCGGCCCCTTCTTTGACGTGGCGGCCCTGCGCACCGGATCCCCCGAGCTACCTGCCGGCGCTCCGGGGGCGCATCCCCGCATGCCCATTATGGTGGTTCTGGGCGATGTGGACACCATTGCTGCCGACGGTGCGGAGCTCTACGAGATGGTGTGCGCTGATCACCCGCTTAATCGTTTTTTGAGCCTTCCCGGTCGCGATCATGTCAATGCACTCACGGCAGGTCTTTTCCGTCGCGGCGCACTCTCTTTCGCATCCGAGGTCGAGGCGGCGGACACCTCGGTCGCCACGTCATAAAACGTCATATTCTCCCGGGAGCGTCACGGTACGGCTCCCCTGTGCACCGGGTATGCTCCATCTTTTAGAATGGAATATATCAACAAACCTTTATCTAGCGGTTGAGATTCAGCCGCCCCGCCGAGCAAAGGAATAGCATGCACAAGGTCAAGGCCGTTGTGGCCCTCGAGCAGGACGCACCCGTCGTCGTCACCACCATTAACGTCCCCGACCCCGGCAAGGGCGAGGCCCTCGTTAAGGTCCTCACCTGTGGCGTCTGCCAGACTGATCACCACTACGTCACCGGCGGTGTCGGGCAGGACTTCCCCTACCTGCTCGGCCATGAATCCGCCGGTATTGTGGAGGCTGTCGGCGAAGACGTTACCGACGTAGCCCCCGGTGACCTGGTCATCCTCAACTGGCGTGCCGTGTGTGGTGAGTGCCGCGCCTGCCGTAAGGGTGAGCCGAAGTACTGCTTCGCGACTCACAACGCAACCCAGAAGATGACCCTTGAGGATGGCACCGAGCTCACCCCCGCGCTGGGTATCGGTTCCTTCGCCGAGAAGACCCTTGTCGCCGCAGGCCAGTGCACTAAAATTACTGCCGACATTAGCCCCGAACAGTATGCCGCTATCGGTCTGCTTGGTTGTGGCGTGACCGCAGGCCTGGGCGCGGTGCTCAATACCGGTGAGCTCAAGCGCGGCGAGTCTGTGGCCGTCATCGGCTGCGGTGGCGTGGGCACCGCAGCAATCGCCGGTGCGCAGTTGGGCGGCGCGACCACCATCATCGCCGTGGACATTGACGAAGAGAAGCTGGCTCGTGCCCGCGAGCACGGTGCAACCCACACTGTTAACTCCTCCACGGTCGACCCCGTTGAGGCCATTAAGGAGCTCACCGGTGGCTTTGGTGCCGACCTGGTTGTGGATGCTGTTGGTATCGCTCCGACCTTCAAGCAGGCCTTCGAAGCGCGTGATTTGGCCGGCCGTGTTGTGCTCGTTGGTGTCCCCGCGCCCGGTACCACCTGGAATATCCCGCTGGATGAGGTTTTCGGTCGCGGCGGTTCCATTAAGAGTGCGTGGTACGGTGATACCCTACCTTCCCGTGACTTCCCCGAGTTCGTGGATCAGTATCTGCTCGGCCGTCTAGACCTGGATAGCTTTGTCTCCGAGCGCATCAGTCTTGAGCAGGTTAATGAGGCCTTCGAGACGATGAAGACCGGTCGCGTGTTGCGCTCGGTCGTGGAACTCTAGGACAAACTCTAGGAGAGCAGAATGAGCGAACGCATTGAACGAGTTGTCACCTCCGGTACTTTCTCCCTCGACGGGGGTTGCTGGGACGTAGACAATAACGTCTGGGTTGTTGGTAACGACTCCTCGGTCATTATTATTGACCCGGCCCACGATGTGGAGAAGATCTCCCGCACCGTAGCCGGCCGCACCGTGGAAAAGATTCTGCTGACCCACGCCCACGATGACCATATCCGCAGTGCCAAAGAGGCAACAGAACGCTTCGGTGCACCCGTCTACCTCAATCCCGCCGACCGCGTACTCTGGGAAATGGTGTACCCCTCCTGGGACTTCGACCATGAGCTGGCCGATAGTGATGTGCTACGCATCGGCGACACCGAGCTGACCGTGCTGGCCACCCCCGGCCACTCCCCCGGATCCGTATGCTTCTACGCCCCCACCCTCAGCTGGGAGAATAGCGAGGGCGTTGTCTTCTCAGGTGACACCCTCTTCAACGGCGGTCCCGGCGCAACCGGTCGCTCTTACAGCGACTTTGACACCATTATTGAGTCGATTTCCACGCGCCTGCTGACTCTGCCCGAGTCCACCGCAGTGCTTACCGGTCACGGTGACAGCACCGGAATCGGGTTGGAAGCCCCCGAGCTACCGGCCTGGATTAAGCGCGGCCACTAAGGCACAGTAAACGGCAGATTTTACCGCTAAATCCCACTGCTAGGTTGCTAGGCTAGGCGGCAACTCAGCGTAGCTTCCAGCCCAGGGATAACAGGGATAATAAATAACGGATGCCCCGCCTCCTTCACATGAAGGAGGCGGGGCATCCGTCGATCCGGCGGTTTACAAGCTAGTACCACCCATAGTGCGCACCCTCTAGGAGGCATCTAGCGGCGCCAGATGTTCATCGTGCTCAGCACGCCACAGGTACCCGTACAGGTGCCCTAGGCCGAAATACAGGGTCGCCACAATCACCGGCACCATAAAAGCGTTACGGTAGTACGGGGCATCCCCCATATATCCGCCCCACATGCTACCCATCGCCATACCAATGCCCAGCACGGAGCGGGTAAAGAAGCTTGCTTGAGCATCAGGAATAAATTTCAGGGAGCGGCTCAGAGCCAGTTCGTGGCCCGCAAACGCAATACCCAACATCGCCCCGCAAATAGTCAGAGCGTAAAAAATAGTGGCGGCATCAACGTTTGTCGGCAGGTATAGGGCGGCCACCAGCAATAAAATTCCACTAATAATCCAACCGTACCAGGGGTTCACCGAGCGGGCCCCCAAAATCACGGGAAACGCCATTGCGACCATTGCCCCCGAACCCACCGCAAGCATCGCCATGAATAGGTTCATCGACCCCTGAATGAGTGAAAAACCTAGCAGGCCCGAGCCAATCGAGCCCATGCAAGCACCCAGTAGAACCAGACCCACCACAAGCGTTGCAGTCTGTAAATTGGGGCGCACCGTCCCGCGCACAGCCCGCACCCTAATCGTAGAAACATCCGGTAGAAGCTTCGGGATGAATAGCACCACCAGAAAAAGCAACGCATCCAGAATAATAGTCACCCAGAACCCTGCATACTCATGGTTAGGTGCTATGTACGCATCCCCAAACCAGACCAGCACGGCTGCTAGGGGGTACATTGATAGGTTCGCGGTCGTACCCCACGATACCGCCGTCGATAGGCGAATATCGTTATGTCGGTAGTTACGCCGGTACAGTGATTCCAAAGCAAACGGAGTCCACGGAGGGGTTGTGAACCCCATCGCCACGCAGGACAGGGCGTGGTAGGTGGTACTCACATTGTTCGGTTCAACCGACAGGCGCCACCCAATGACCAGCATATTCGCCACCGCCGCAATGTTCAGTAGCGAGGTAATGGCCAGTAGCGCCCGCATTCCCAAGGCCCGCACCAACATGGGTCCCAGCATCACCTGCACCGAATAGGCGGCGGCAAAAGCTGCCACAGCGTAACCGCCGTCATGAACGCTACCCAGGTGGCTCGCCAGCAGAATATACAGAGCGTAGGCCGATGAGGCCGTCGGAATATGAAAAAGGATTGTAAGAACGCTTCGGGTTACCCCCTCATCACGCAGAATATCGCACAGATAGCGGCGCTGTTCACGTCCATTCCGCTGAAAGAGCGCCCAGTGCTGACGCACAATATTCATGGTTGAGACATTTGTATTCACCTCGTCTGGGGCAGGTTGCGGGCGCGGGGGTAGCTCTTGCAATACGTGATCATTGCTACGCACCACATCGGTGAGAGACCCGCCGGGAAGCGTTGGAACGCCCGTCCCGGCGGACCCTCGCAGGGTATACCCTTCGGGCTGCGGGTCCACTTTCACGGTGCGCAGAGAAACCTCCGGCTTGGGTGCTCTGAGGCTACTCGTTGCATGAGCCGAAGGTTCCACGTGATGCGCAGACTCCTGATTCCTACGTTGAGGTGCTGAGGTCATAATCTCTTTCAGGTTGAAGCCGCCGGAGCAAGATACACGAGACATCGGCGGCAAATGCATGCCTAATAGGAGTTTACCCTCAGCGAGGAGCCACGTTGGCCCTTTTCCACTATGATTTGGGCCGGAATGCAGTTCTTCATCTCCTCCACATGCGAAATAAGGCCAATCGTGCGACCGCTATTGCGCAGGGAGTCAATCGTACCCATCACCGTATCCAGTGTTTCGGCATCGAGCGTGCCGAATCCCTCGTCAATAAAGAGGGTGTCTAGTTCAATGCCGCCGTTATTGGCCTGCACCACCTCGGCCAATCCCAGAGCCAGCGCCAAGGAAGCGAGGAATGACTCACCACCGGATAGCGAGGATGCTTCACGAGTTTGTCCCGTCCAGGTATCCGTAATGTCCAGGTTGAGGCCACCACCCACGCTACTGTGCTTTGCGCTACGCTCACTGTACTTCATGCCGTAGCGGCCGTCACTCATACGGTTTAGGTGGCCGGAAGCAACCCGCAGAATCTGCTCAAACTCTCCACCGAGCACGTAGCTCACCAGATCCACCTGATGCTCGTAACCGCCCTGAGTGTCGCCACGAGCCGCCGAGGCCAGGGCGCTCAGCATCGTAGCGCGGTCGAAACGCTCAGCCGTCTGATCACGGAAGGCCGCGAAATCACTGCGTAGCTTCTGGACGGAGCGGAGAAGCCCGTTCCTCTCACCCTCGCGGCGCATCATCTGCTGAACCCGTGTGCGCAGTGCATCAAGACGGTCTTTTAGCTCCTGCTGGTCGTCCGGCTCCTCCTCACCCGCTGCTACGCGTGCCGCAATCTTCTGCATGGCCTCACGCCCCAGGCCCTCACTCACGCGTGCCACCTCCCGCTCATAGTCGTTCACGCTCTCCTCCAGGGCCTGAATCTGTGCCTCGGTGCGTTCGGCTTCCAAAACTGCGGTCCTATCGGTAAAGGGCGAAGCCTGGAGCAGACTCTGCGTCTCTTGAAGGTACTGGGTGTGCTGCTGCACCGCGCTATTGAGCAGGAGTTCTTTCTTCTCCTGGCGCTGAGCAAGCGTACGGTAATTCTCCAAGCTCTTGATACGATCCGCAAGCACGACGGCCGCCATGGAGGGTTCCAGCTCGCGAATCAGGGCGTCGCGACGTTTGAGGCTCTCGCGATGCAGGGCCTGCGCCTCGGTGAGGGCATCATGCAGGGTGTGATGGGTCTCTCCTACAGCCTTCCGATCGGCCTCGACCTGCTCGTGGTTCTTGCGCAGGGCATCGCGCTCGGCCAAGTGGGCGGCGGCCTGCTTGACCTTTTTGCGGGCCTGAGCGAGGTGCTGGGCGCTCTGCTCGGGATCAACTCGCTCCCCGATGGTGAGGGCTTCGAACTGGCTACGGGCGCGGGTCAGGGCTTCGGAGGCTTGCTGATGCACGAGGTCCGCCTTCTCTTTCGCCTCCTCGCAAGCTTGTGAAGCCTCGTAGGCGCGGTCCTCACGATCCTTGGCGGCGTCCAGGTCAGCCTGTTCGATAAGGGTTTCGCCCTCGCTGACGCGGGCGGGTTTAGGGTGTTCCTCGGATCCGCATACCGGGCAAGGCTCTCCCTCAACCAGCTCACGAGCCAGTAGCGAGGAGGCCTGCGCCAAACGTTGCACCTGCAGTGCTTTGAAGGCCTCGGTCGCTTCGAGGGCGGTGCGAGCGGCCTCCTGCCATATCTGTTGTGCCTTCTGCTGGGCTTGGAGAGTGCGGGCGCTTTGCTTCTTGGCCTCGTCGGCGGCGGCGCGGGCGGCATCAATTTGCTGCTGGATCTGCCGAGCCTCAGCATGCTTCTTCTCAGCCTCCTCAGCGGTATGTAGGGCGAGGGTGTGTTCCTCCTCTGTCTTCTCGTAGCCGGCCAGGTTCTCCTGAATCTTCTGGGTGCGGTTCTTCAGCTCCGCAAGCTTCTGCGCGGCCGCCTCCGTCTTCTGCGCCAGTTGCTCTGCCTTAGCTCGGGTCTGTTCGCTCGTGCATTCCTCCTGCTGAAGGAGTGCCTCTCGCTTCTGCAGGGCATGCAGGGCGGTCAGCGTTTCGTCGAGTCGCTGCCCGCGTGCCTCGGCGGATTCCTCAGCCGCGAGCGCGATAAAAAGTTCTTCCTCGAGGTAAGGTGCGGAGTCCGCTGGAGTTTCTCCGTCGGCGCGCAGGTTGCGGAGTAGCTTGTCGCGGGTTGCCTCTAGGGTGAGGGCGTCTTCGGCCTGCTGGATGCGCTGCATCTCAATATTTTTTTCTTCGGTGCGGATCCGGGTGTAGCGGGCGGCTAACGGTGCGGCGGCGCGGGCACGGGCGAGCTCTTCGCGGCGCTGTTCTTGCTGCTGGCACTCTTCAGCGAGGCGTTTGCGGCGGGCGGTAAGTTGCTCGTATTCGCTCCAATCGGCGCGTAGCTGAGTACGTTCAGCCAGTAGCTGGGTATGGCGATCGGTTTCGAGGATGAGGCGTTCCCGTTCCTTGTGTTCTCGGGTAGAGGCGGACACCGCCCGCTGGATACCTTGGGTCAGCCAGGCCTCCAAAGTTTCAGCGGTGATGTTTGGGGCGTCTGCGGTTGCAATTTCCTCGATCGGAGTTTTTCCACTCTCCTGCGCCACGTGGGTGCTACTTGTGTCTTGTTCGGGGTTCTCGCCATCGAAGCTGAGATCTATGAAGCTCTCGGCGAGAGTTTGCATTTCGGTACGGGCGCGGTTCAGGTAGTTCTCGGTGGTGCGCTCATCCTGGGCTACATCTTGCCGGGCTTGTTTTGCTTCTTCAATGAGCTCGGTGTAGATGGCTTCAATATGTTCGACGGGGAACATCTTTTTGAGCAGTTCTTTGCGCTCATTCGGCTTGGACTTGAGGAATTGCGCGAATTGTCCCTGGGCTAGGAGCATGACCTTCAGGAATTGCTCGCGGTTGAGGTGGATGCGTTCGGCAATATTGGTGTTAACTTCTTTGACCTGGGAGGCAATGGGGTTCCAGGCTTTTTTGTCCTCGGGATCCCCGCCGGGAATCAGCTCGGAGAGGGTGGCTTTGGCGCTTTCTTCGGTGAGCTGGCCTTTGCGGGCACCTCGGGTAATGGGGCGGGTGTATGCGGGGGTGCGTTCTACGCGGATACGGCGGCCCTGCAGGGTGAGGTCAAGGAAGACGTAGGGCTTGGTGCCGCTGTTTGTGGCGTAGGTGGAGTGTAGCTGAGTGGCGTCGCGGTCGCCGGTGGTCCCACCGTAGAGGGCGTAGCAGATGGCATCGAGAATGGTAGTTTTTCCGGCACCGGTGGGCCCGTTGAGTAGGAAGACGCCGGCCGTATTGAGCTCGGTAAAGTCGATGCTTTGGCGTTCGGGGTAGGCCATAAAGGCTTCAAATTCGAGTCGGTGCAGAATCATGTGTGATCTTTCTGAGTGGTGACGCGGTCGGCGATTTCGACGATGGCGGCTCGTTCGGGTTCGGTGAGGGGCCGGTTGCGTACATAGCGGTGGAATTGCTCGAAGAGGTCGACAGGGTTGGTGCGTCGACTGAGGCGGGGGGCGGCGGGGGTTGTGGGTTCGGGTAGCGTGGATCGGTAGCTGAAGTGAGAGATGGTTTCGTACCGTCCGCGGAGGGTGTTAACGGCGTTGAGGGGTAGAGCATCGTCTATCAGTTCGATGCGGCAGCAGTATCCGTGTTCGTAGGGGGTGTAGTCGGGATTATTGAGCAGATCGTCCATGGTGCCGCGTAGGGTTTTCATGCGTACTCTAGTGTCCCATTCGTGACCGGTGATAGTTGGTTTGGACTCGGAGGTGAGCTCAATGAGGTAGGCACCGTTGCGGTTTGTTTCTTCGCTGAAGGAGAAGCCGAGGGGTGAGCCACTGTAGCGGATGGTGTCGGTGACGGGGTAGCGCTTGTGGATATGGCCGAGGGCTACGTAGTCGAAGCCGTCAAAGAGGCTGGCCGGAACCCAGTCGATACCGCCGACGCTAATATCGCGTTCGGAATTGCTACGGGGTGTGGTGTCAGCACTATTGTTACCGTCGCTACCGAAGGTGTTACTGACGGTGGCGTGGCTCATGACGATAATGCGATCTGCCCCCTCTCCGCGGGTGCGACGTTCGGCAACGTCGGCGCGAATAGCGTCCGTGGCTGCGCCGAGGACTGCCCGGTGGGTGGGTTCAACCCCGAGAGTACCGGCATGCAGGCGCGGGGCGAGGTAGGGAATGGCGTAGACGTGTACCCGCTGGGTGCCGTCATTGAGCTCAACGGGTTCGGTAGCATCGGTGAGGGTAGTGCGCAGGTGCACGCCGGAGGCTTCGAAGAAGGCAGATCCGTACCTGAGGCGGCGGAAGGAGTCGTGGTTGCCGGAGCTGAGGATAACGCGTACACCGGCTTGCTTCAGGCGGGTGAGAGCCTGATCGAGCAGGGTGGTGCTTTCTGCCGTGGGGACGGTACTGTCGTAGATGTCTCCGCACACGAGCAGGGCGTCGATATTTTCGGTGCGCACGTAGTCAAGCAATTCGTCAATGAATTGCCGGTGTTCTTCGATGAGGGGGCTACGATGAAAGGTGCGCCCCAAATGCCAGTCGGAGGTGTGCAGAATCTTCATGCCTTCAGTATGGCACCGCTATTTGGATTGCGCGCGGCGTCTCGTCATTGCGGATAAGGTAAGGATAAGAAACACTCTTTAGCCCGCATCTCGGTGAACTAGCAGGGCTCCCGCCCCCCACCCACCCCATATTCGGGTACACCTCCGTGACCATCCAGCCTCGTACCAACTGTCGTATATCCAAATTTGAGAACTAGACATCTCAGAGGGCGTAACCGGCACATGAAGCGGCGGCCCCGTTCTCAAGGCGCTCCCGCCGCAGAGGAGGCACTCCCCCGCGAGCATGATTCGGCACGCCCTCTCTCCAAACGCCTAACCCGCGCGTCCTAAACTCCCCTACGAGCGGAAACCGGTGACCGGTGCCT
>CAUQVM010000022.1:0-17888 GCA_963521575.1 uncultured Rothia sp. | reverse complement strand
TGCTTCGAGGCTCTACCGGCGACCTTACAAGAATCGGAAGAAGGAACTACCATGGCGACTCAGGAAAAGATCGCTGCAGTATCCGAGCTGAAGGAACTCTTCGAAGCTTCGAACGCAGTCATCCTGACCGAATACCGCGGTCTCACTGTTGCACAGCTCAAGGAGCTGCGCCGCGCACTCGGTGCAGAGACCGAATACGCCGTGGTGAAGAACACGCTGGCTGCTATCGCAGCTAAGGAAGCTGGCATCGACGCATTCGAAGGCCACCTCCAGGGTCCCTCCGCACTGGCATTCATCAAGGGCGACCTGATCGATGCTGCTAAGGGCCTGCGTGACTTTGCCAAGGCTAACCCCCAGCTGATTGTGAAGAACGGTTACTACGAAGGTGCCGCTCTGACCGAGGCCGACGTCAAGCGTTACGCTGACTTGGAATCCCGCGAGGTTCTGCTGTCCAAGGTTGCAGGTGGCGCAAAGGCTGCCATCGCACGCATCGCACAGGTTGTGGATGCACTGCGCGTCAAGCTGGAGGAAGAGGAAGGCGCAGCTCCCGCTGCTGCCGAGGAAGCATCCGAAGAGGCATAAGCCCCTTCGTGCTACTGCACCAGCGCTGAGATACTCAGTAGCGTAGGGCGTAAGAGACGCACCGCGCACACTCATCTTGACCAACCCTTTTGGGTTAGGTACGAAAGTTTACACAGCGGGGCGACCCGCACAGATAGTGAAGGAGCCAAACAATGGCTAAGCTGTCCATCGAAGAACTCATTGCAGCATTCAAGGAACTGTCCCTGGTTGAGGTTTCCGAGTTCGTTAAGGCATTCGAGGAAGAGTTCGACGTCACCGCAGCTGCTCCCGTTGCAGTTGTAGCAGGCGGCGCAGCAGGCGAGGCTGCTGAAGAGAAGACCGAGTTTGACGTTGTTCTGGAGTCCGCTGGCGACAAGAAGATCGCAGTGATCAAGGAAGTTCGTGCTCTGACCTCCCTCGGCCTGAAGGAAGCAAAGGACCTGGTTGACAGCGCTCCCAAGGCTCTGCTCGAGGGCGTTTCCAAGGAAGACGCTGAGAAGGCTAAGGATCAGCTCGAGGCTGCTGGCGCAACCGTCACCCTCAAGTAATCGATTTCTTCTCGATTCTTACGCTGGGCGGCACATCCATCGGATGTGCCGCCCAGCGGCGTTAAAGCTTGTGAGAGGGGGGCTTGTCTGTGGCGCCTCTCTCCTCCGCATGGTGGTAGGGAAGCGGTGTCGTATGATGGGATGAGACAACCCAGATTTCCCTTCCCACTGATGAAAACGGATTGATATGAGCAAGCAGAAGAAAAAGAACCAGGATGCGCCCGCCCGCCCCACCCGTGACCTGGAGGCGGAGGCTCAGCAGATTCTGGATACCTTTGGGGCCGGTGTGCGTGAGGACCGAGACTATCCGGCCCTGCATCTGGCACCGCCGGTAGGGCGTCTGAACGACCCAAATGGTCTGGTGTTTGACGGTAAGCGTTACCATGCCTTCTATCAGTACTCGCCGCTACACCCGGAGCGCAAGGTGTACTGGCGTCACGCGGTGAGTGAGGATCTGACGCACTGGACTGACTTGGGTACTGCCCTGGTTCCCGATAGCCGTTACGATTCGCACGGCTGCTACTCGGGCTCAGGTATTAAGGTTCCCGGTGGTTTTGAGTTCTTCTATACCGGCAATGTTAAGGATGCCGAGGGTAATCGTGAGACCTACCAGATTCTGGCCACTGCCGGTGAGGACGCCAAATCGACCCGCCAGCTACCTCCGCTAATCTCGGGTCCGGAGAAGGGGTACACCGCCCACTACCGCGATCCGCACGTATTCGAACGTGACGGTCGTTGGTGGATGGTCATCGGTGCTCAGCGTGAGGATAAGACCGGCACCGTGGTGGTATACACCTCCGAGGATCGCCGGAAGTGGACCTTCCGCGGAGAGATCGGTATTAAAGACAAGACCCTCAAGGGTAGCTACATGTTCGAGTGCCCCTCCCTGTTGACTCTGCGCGATGAGCTAACCGGTGAGTTGCGCGATGTGCTGATTTTTAGCCCGCAGGGGCTGGAGCCGCTGGGGGAGAAGTACAATAATATCTTCCAGAGCGGCTATATTGTGGGTTCTCTGGATAACGAGACCTTGAAGTTTAAGGTGGAGACCCCCTTCACCGAGCTGGATGCGGGCTTTGAATTTTATGCGCCCCAAACGATTTCGGGTACCGGCTTGAGTGCCGACCCGAAGGCGCCGCATTCGGTCAGCGGCGATGCTCCGGTGATGATTGCCTGGCTGGGTAATGCCGATCAGGATGATTTGCCCTCGTGGAGTCACCGCTGGGTGCACATGTTCACTTACCCGCGTGAGTTGCATCTGCGTAACGGCAAGCTATTTCAGCGTCCGGTACCGCAGCTGAATGACGCGATGGAGATGAAACCGGTCTGCCGCGAGGAGGAGAAGGGCAAAATTGTTGAGCTGAAGAATGCCCTGACCTTCCGTCTGCGCGGCCGAGTGGAGGTGGCCGATGAGCGGGTCAAGATTAAAGTTAAGGACACTCACGGTGTGGCGCTGAGTATTGTGCTGGATCAGGACTTTGTGCAGATGGATCGCGGCGGCACCCGCTATACCGAGGGCGGTAGTTTGCGCCGCCGCACCCTGAAGCGTTCAAAGATTCGCGAGTTTGACCTGTTGGTAGATGGCTCGGCAACCGAGTTGTATGTGGGCGGCAAGCTGGCTGCTTCGATGGGTGCCGAGGTCATGGCGGCTCGCACTTTCTTCAAGGGCGATAAGCGCCGCATTCGTCTGACCGGTGGCAAGGTACTCTCGCTGGAGTACGGTCGCCTCTAGGAGGCGGTGGGATAGCCCGAACCTGGGTTTACCGCCGTCTCGCTATCGCGGGATACTAATGTGCGTGAGGGCTCACATCCTTTGAGGGTGTGGGCCCTCGCTTTTGTGTTCTTGTGCGTGATACGATGGCTTACATCTGACATGTCAAACGTATGACATATGCGTAGCATGCACACGCAGACATATCGCAACGACACATTCACAGGCATCCTACGGTGATGCTCCAACGTAAAGGAGAGCGAGCGTGGACCACAAGTTAGTGGCACAGCGCGTGCTGAAGGACGTCGCCGGCGTCGACAATATTGTTGCCGCAGCGCACTGCGCAACCCGCCTTCGTCTGGTCCTAAAGAACCAGGACAAGGTCGACCAAGCCGCCATCGACAATGATGAAGACCTTAGAGTAGCTTCCTCAATGCCGGCCAGTTCCAGGTCATTGTCGGCCCCGGTGACGTCAATGAGGTGTACAGGCACATGATTGCCGCCGGTGCCCCCGAGGCGTCCAAGGACGACCTCAAGAGCATCGCCGCAAAGCAGAGCAACATCTTCTCCCGCTTCATTAAGACCAATGCCGACATCTTCGTTCCGCTGATTCCGGTGATGGTCGGCGGCGGTATGTTGATGGCGGTCAATGGCGTGCTGACCTCTAAGGGTATTTTCGGCCTGCAGCCCTTCATTGAGATGTACCCCGAGTGGGAGGGCTTCGCGGATATCGTGAACCTGCTCTCCGCCGCTCCCTTTGCCTTCCTGCCCGTGCTGGTTGGCTTCTCCGCCACCAAGGTCTTCGGCGGCAATCCCTACCTGGGTATGACCCCATGGGTGCCGCCATGGTGTCCCCCGCCCTCATGAACGGCTACAGCGTTGCAAAGTCGCTGGCGGGTGTCGAGGGCGCTGACCCCATGACCTACTGGAACCTCTTCGGTCTGCAGGTTCAGCAGGCGGGTTACCAGGGCACTGTGTTGCCCATTATGCTGGTTGCCTTTATCCTCTCCCACATTGAGAAGTTCTTCCACAAGATTCTCAAGGGCACCATCGACTTCATCTTCACGCCGACTCTCACCATCCTCATCACCGGCTTCCTGACCTTCCTGCTGGTCGGCCCGCCCATGTTCCAGCTGGGTACCTGGCTGGGTGAGGGCGTGAACTGGCTCTACACCGTTGCCGGCCCGCTGGGCGGTCTGATTTTCGGTACCTTCTACGCATTCATCGTGATGACCGGTATGCACCAGGCATTCCCTCCCATCGAGATGAGCCTGTGGGCAACCGGCGGCTCCTTCATCTTCGTCGTTGCCTCCATCTCTAACGTGGCTCAGGGTGCCGCCGCAGCCGGTGTCGCGCTGACTACCAAGAATAAGAAGATTAAGGGTATTGCTTCGGCATCCGCGCCTTCCGCGTTCCTGGGTATTACCGAGCCCGCAATGTTCGGTGTGAACCTGGCTCTGCGCTGGCCCTTCTACATTGCAATCGTCTCCGCCGGTATTGGTGCAATGCTTGCTTCCATTCTGAACGTGAAGGCAACTGCTCTGGGTGCTGCTGGCTACATTGGCTTCCCCTCCATTAGCCCTACCACGGGCGCAGGCTGGGCTGGCTTCTTCGGCTGCCTCATCCTGACCACCGTCATCGCTTTCGTTGCCTCTTTCGTCTGGGGCAAGAAGGTGGAGTCTGGTAACTCTTCCGAACCCGCAGAGGCTCCGGCTGCAGCTGCTACTGCAGCTCCCGCTCCCGTAGCTTCCTCCGAGTCTGCAGATTCCGCTGGCGAGGGTGTGGAGCTGGGTTCCCACTTGGTGGGTACCGTGGTTCCTCTTGCAGAAATTCAGGATCCGACCTTCTCCTCCGGTGCGCTGGGTGCCGGCATTGCGGTTGAGCCGACCGAGGGTAAGCTCTACGCTCCGGTCGACGGCAAGATTACCGTGGCCTTCCCGGCCGGTCACGCCTACGGTCTGCGTACCGAGGATGGCCTGGACTTGCTGATGCACATTGGTATGGATACCGTGGAGCTGGACGGCAAGCACTTCACTCCCAAGGTCGCGAAGGGAGATATCGTCAAGCGCGGTGACGTGATTGCAGAATTTGATATTCCCGCGATTAAGGCAGCTGGCTACCCGTTGGGTACTCCGCTGGTGATTACAAACTCCAAGAAGCTGACCGAATCGGTGCAGGATGCACAGGCCTCGGGTACTTCTGTGACGAACGCTAATGCCGTGCTGAAGGTGACTTTGAAAGAGAAGGCTAACGCATAGTCTGTACATAGAGTGAGTAGATAAACTCTTCATGTATAACATCCCGTATCTTTTCCATAGGAAAGATAGGGGATGTTTGTTTTAACCTTCAATATGAGGTAAATAGTTAATGAATAAATATTCGCAAAACGTGTGCATAATGGTGCATTGGAGGCGAGTTTTTGATTAATGCATAAGCATGTAAAATGTCTTGATTAGGCATATTTGTTGGCCAGGAGTGTATGCAACAGGCTAATATTTATGTACACTTCAAGCTTTTGTAAAGGGTGAATATGTCTTTCGTTTCCTATAGCGTCCGCACCGCCGAGCCTCGCGAATATGCTGAGGCCATCGAGGTGCTCATTGCTGCTTTTAATAGCGACCCGGCCATGAAGGCGGTGATTGGCGGCGGTGATCGCCAGAAAGAGCTGCAGAAGCTCCGCGCCATTATGACCCTGCAGGTTTACGGTAATTTCTCCGACCGTGGCCGCATTGACATTGCGGTGGATGATAACACCGGCAAGATCGTGGGTGTTTGCCTATGGAGCACTCCCGACTCGCACGAAGGCTCCTTCGCTAACGAACTTAAGCAGGCTAAGTCCTACTTCAAATCCCTCGGTCTAGTAACCCTAACCCGCGCCACCCTGATGGAGCTACACCTGCTCAAGTACCGTCCCGCCTACAAACACTGGTATCTCTTCAATATTGGTGTACTTGAGGAACTGCGCGGTCGCGGTATTGGTAGTAAGCTTCTGGATTATGGTACCTCACGCCTAGATGGTTACCCCGCATACCTCGAGGCTTCCACCTACGATAGCGCCCGACTCTACGAGCGCCGCGGCTTCTACTCCCTCGGCCCGCTCCACGGAATCTTCTCCGAGGCTCATGCCGTCGGCATGGTATATCCCGCCATCGGCCCCGCCGAGGTCGTGCGCTCTCGCTCCTAGATAGGCTCTCTACAGCCTGCACTCCCAATTATTATTCACTGGCTCAACGCAGGAAGCCGCCCCATCAGCGCGAGGGGCGGCTTCCTGTGGTTTTGCGGCTTAAACGGCTTGTAGCCGAACTACTTCGTTTCAAACAGATTCAGGCTCAGGTGGCAGATGCGCCACCACTGTAAATTCGAGTTTGTTCTAGCGTGCGCTATTGTAGCTCGTCAGGAGCAGATGTATCGGGCTCCACAAGCGATAGATCGGGGATAGATCGCGCCGTGGCCCCCAAGTGCAGGTGAATCGGGAGCACGTCACCGCGTTGCGCATTGTGGCTGGCCGCCGGCGAGAGCTGACCCATCGTGGAGTCGCTCGGCGATTCCTTCCTCTCCATAAGTCCCCGCAGGCGCTCAACCGCGCGTTGTGCCATCTGCTCAATTGGCTGTACAACTGTGGCAAGCTCCGGCATGAGGAGCTGAACGCTCTGTGTGCCGTCGTAGCCAATCACCTGAAAATCTTCGGGTACACGCACGCCGCGAGCTCGGGCCCATCCCAGAGCCAGGGCGGCATAGTTATCGTTCGAAGCAAAAACCGCGTCAACGGGGTCGGGGCTATCAGCCCGCTCATCAAGGTAACGGTAGAGGATCTCGCGCTTAATGCCGAGGGAGGGGTGGAATCCCAACTCCACAAACTCCGGGGTCAGATCGGAGGCGAGCATCGTTTCTCGATAACCGCGCTGACGCTGGTTATACTCACCCAGGGTGGAGGTAACGTGCACAATATTCCGTGATCCCGTTGCAATGAGGTGCTCCGTTGCCATCCGTGCCCCGCCGTAGTTGTCGGAGCGGATATTGGGGTAGAAACCTGTTTCCAGACGGTCTATTGTCACCAGGGGCGCCTGGGCGTGCGGAACATTGACGAGGGCTTCCGAATGGGCACCGCTAATAATACCGTCCACCTGATTGGCAAAGAGCATATCAAGGTAGCGTTTCTCCTGTGCGGGGTGGTCCTCGCTATTGCAGAGAATTACTCGATACCCGGCATCGGCCAACTGGCTCTCCAGCCGGTAGACCATTTCACCGTAGAAGGGATTTGCCACCGTGGGAAAGATAAGCCCCACCATCTGAGAGCGTTGCCCCTGCAGACTGCGCGCAATGGCATTGGGTCTGTAACCGAGCTCCTGCATTGCCGCGTGAACTTTGGCTCGGGTGGAGTCGCTGAGATAGCCGCGATTATTGAGTACGCGGGAAACGGTTGTGGGGGAGACGCCCGCCAGGGCTGCGACGTCGCTGAGTTTGGGCTTGGCCACGGGGTTCCTCCTCGCTGTGTCCTGGGGTGCAAGGAAACACCATATGCTAAACGATTGACATATACTTCACCACTATACCCCCTCAAAAGGTTGGGACCTACCGAGCGAGCACGTCGTAAAGCCTTGGGGATCTGCCCGGGTAAGTTCCGTGAGATCGGGAAGGCCGCGCCTGAAAGGACAAGCCTGAGAATGCCGAATCTAGAACACCGGGATAGTTTGCACCCGTGATCCGGCTACGTGAACACCCTCGGGAACCTGGGCATCTTTCAGCACGGCAAAATGGGTTGCCTGTGCCAGCGATGAGAGCATGTGAGAGGCTGATTTTGGTAGGGGATAGGCCACGCCCTCAGCTACCCGTACGGGCACCAGACGCGTTCCCACAGCCTTGCGAAGTACCGGCACAGACTCACCCAGAATCGCCGAATCTGCGGTCGGAAACGGCATGGCGCGCAGGCCAGCCAATAGCGGCGGCAGATAAGCGTATAGCGCAGTATACGCCGCCAGGGGGTTTCCGGGAAGACCCAGTACAAAGCGCTCACGGCCCGCGTTGGGCCCGGTCTGCGGTACTGGTAGCCGCGCAGCCAATGCCGGGTGGCCGGGGCGCACATCCACCGACTCGAAAATATAGGAGGCGCCCACATCCTTGAGCGCTTTGCGCACCATATCAACACCTGAAGTGCTCGAACCACCCGTAAAAATAAGTATCCGAGCGGTGGAGGTTGTTAGGAAGGTACGGAATTCAGACTCGACATCAGCCAAGCGTGCCGAAGGACGCACCTCGCAACCAGACGCGGCGAGGGCATGTTCCAGAAAGCCGCCAAAGGCATCACGCACCTGTCCCGGGTTAGGCAGACCAAAGGTAATGACCTCATTGCCCGTAAAAGCACAGCGTACCGGGATAGGTGCGTAGACTGCCAACTCATCAAAACCGTTTGTGCCCAGGAAGGCCGCCATACGGGAGGAGACGCGATCGCCGTGGCGGGCCAAACAATCGCCCCGTTGCACCTCCACACCGGCATGGCGGATATCCGTTCCAGGAGCGGGGGCTTCAAAACCTGTCGCCATGTCCAGGTAATGGATGCTAGAACGGGTATCTGCTGCGGCCAGGGAGTCAGCACCCTCGTAATTGCTCGTGTGTTCTTCACGCACGATGGCCTCGGTACCTTCCGGAACCAGCCCGCCGGTCAGGATTGGCGTTGCTTCCCCAGCCGCAATGGGCACAGTGAGGCGGTGAATGTTGGCACGGGAATCCTCCGGGTAGGAAGGAGTAACCAGGCGCCACGGCGGCTTACCGGCTACGGCATAGCCGTCCATTGCGGAGGAGCTGTAGTGCGGCACCGGCATCATGGCACGCACATCTTCCGCTAGGTAGTGATCAATCGTCGCGGCCAGGGGTAGCGACTCGGTCTTAACAGTGGGGGCGACCTCGGTTCCGGCAGCGTGTAGAAGCTGACGCGATTGATCCCAGGTGACGGCAGAAATGTGGTGAGACATGGTACCTCGTATGTGCTGAAGCGGTGTGAAGGGTCGCTAAAAGTGTAAACTCGCCGGGAATATGGGTCTAGAGTATTGGGCTAGTAGCTAGACCATAGGGAGGTGGTATATCCCAGCTGCTCTGCCTGCTCCCACGTATCAACGTCAGCGGTATGCTCAGGCGAAAGCTCGATATCCCCGGGATGTAGACGCCGTAAGAATGAACGCACCGAGGCATCAGTCGTGCCTGAAGCGAAAACAGAGCGGATGTTCTCGAAGCGGTAGATACCCACCAGCGGCTGATAGGCTCCTCCCGCCACTCCCCAGAATCCCTGTGAATCGAGGGTATCCCCGGCGGCGGGGTCACTTTCGGAAGCATCACACGCGGCGGCGGCGTGCATGAGTTGTCGCACTGCAGGGGCAATACGGGGCGTGTCCACGCCAAGAATTAGGCACCAGCGCGGTAGGGGGAGAGCAACCTCTGTGCAGTAACCCGCGATACACTCTAGCCCGGCATGAATGGCAGCGGCCGGGCCTGAAAAGGGTGGATCTTCCCGGGTGAGCAGGACATTTTCAGGGATCGGCAGGGTCTCGGGACCCACCACCACACGGGGCGAGGCGAAGACAGCAGCCTCCAGGGCGCAGTCGAGTAGGGTTTTGGATCCATTTGAAAGCGAGGCCTTGGGAACGTTACCCAGACGACTGGAACGTCCACCCGCCACGATAACCGCCGCGCAGGAGAGCCCGGAGGCGGAAGGAGAAATAATATCGTCCATTTTAACCGCCTGCAAACGGGGGGAGAACGTCAACCCGGTCACCCTCAGCCAGGGGTGCATCAGCTTCAGAACGGACACCGTTGATCAGGAAGGAGCACTGCTCCATGACCTGGGTCAAAGTCAGGCCGGAGGGGGTCGTACCTTTAAATGTCTGGCCCAGATGGGTGATGAGTGCCCCCAGCTCGGGAGAAGACAAAACGCTCAGCGGCACCGAAAGCTCGGCGGTGCCCGCCGCAGAGCGAGCCGCGGCAAAGAAGTGAACCTGCATCATGCTCCTAATCCTATACGAGGGGAACGAATATGGGGAGGGATAAGCGGCAAAGACGGGGTGAGGGGTGCTAGGGGTAAAAGAGATACAAAGAACAGACCCCTGAAGTGCACCTCGGATGCCGGTGCATTCGGAATGCGGGGAACCGAGATTTTTAACCGCCGATAGCGCTCATAGAGCGGCTGGCCTTGGCGAACTCCTCAATATCAAAGTCGGCCTCTTCCTTGCCGTGAGCGCGGGGCTTAAACCACATGCCCTCACGCCATCGCAGAGCCAGTTCTTCATCAGTGGCTCCTGAGCGCAACAGTTGCATGAGGTCGGTTTCCGTATCGGAGAAGAGGCAGGAGCGGATCTTGCCGTCGGCCGTTAGGCGGGTGCGGGTGCACGCACCGCAGAAGGACTCGGTCACGGAAGCAATAATGCCCACCCGTCCCAGTGATGCAGTATCGTCGAGCGGGAACCCAGCCTCGTCCAATTCGGTGCCGAGCGGGTACACCTCCCATAGCTGGGCGGGGGAGTCACCGCGCTCCTCACTCACCGAACCGAGTACGTAGGCGACCGAGAGCTTCTCACGAATCTCGGCGGCGGTGATGGTGCCTTCACGGGTCCAGCGGTCGTCGGCATCCAGAGGCATCTGCTCAATGAAGCGTAACTGGTAGCCGCCCTTGAGCGCCCACTCTAGAAGCTCGGGGGCCTGATCATCGTTCAATCCGGGCATGAGCACGGCATTAATCTTGATGGGGTGCAGGCCTGTGGCGGCTGCGCCGTCGATGCCTTTGAGCACGGCCTCCAGCTTGTCACGTCGGGTGAGTTCAGCAAAGGTCTCGCGGCAAATGGTGTCCAGCGAAACATTAATGCGGGTCAGGCCAGCCTCGGCCAGGGCCTCAGCGCGTTTCTCCAGGCCGATGCCGTTAGTCGTAATGGCCAGAGGTACCTTAGGGTGGGCTTTATGAATACGCGCGATGATGTCGACGAGGTCGGCGCGTACGAGGGGCTCACCGCCGGTGAAGCGAATTTCCTCCACACCCAGCCGCGAGATAGAGATATCTGCCAGGCGTGCAATCTCTTCGGCGGAGAGTAGGTTTTCCTTGGGGAGCCACTGCAGGCCGTCGGCCGGCATGCAATAAATGCAACGAAGATTACATTTATCCGTCAGAGAAATACGTAGATCGGTTGAGGTTCGTCCCCAGCGATCCAGGAGGGGACCAGCATTCGTAATATTTGGGAGCTTCCTCTGCGGCTTTGTGGAGGTTTCAGATTTTTGAAGCGTCACAAAAGCGGCACCGCTACTCTCCGCAGGAGATAAGGTGCTTAACAAAGGGCCCGCAATTAGCTGAGAACGGGCAGAATCTGCCGTGTACGCCATAAAAAACCTATGTGAAAATTTGCATATTTGAGGTAACAATATGATTATTCCACGTTCGGGTGCCCGTTACCTAGTGTGTGAAGGGTAAGTTACGTTTACCGTGAACCGAGAGAACTATGACGGCGTATTAATGTGTGCACAAGCTAGGGGCGTACACAAATCGTCATAAATGCCCGACGGTGGAGCACCTCATTTCACAACGATTACAACGACCTTAAGGAAATAGGTACCCCTCATGAAGACTCCTCTTGCCACTCTCAGCACTCTGGCCGTAGCAGCTCTCGCTCTGACCGGCTGCGGCTCCAACCAGGCTTCCTCCTCATCCTCTTCCGCTGCTTCGCAGGCATCCTCCGGTAAGATCGAGGTCTTTGCTGCAGCGTCCCTCAACAATGCCGGCGCAGACGTGGAGAAGGCGTACGAGGCCACCAACCCCGGTGTTGACATCACCTTCGTCTACGAAGGCTCCGCAAAGCTCGTTACCCAGATCGAGCAGGGGGCAATCCCCGACATGCTAATCACCGCAGACACCAAGAACATGGATAAGGCTAAGGAACTGAGCGAATTCTCCGGCTCCGAGCCCACCGTTCTGGCGACCAATAAGCTGGTACTGGTAACCGCCGACGGCAACCCTGGCAAGATTAACTCGCTGGAGGATCTTAAGAACACCGACGGCGTGGTGGCCATCTGCAAGGAAGACGTACCCTGCGGCACCCTGGCGCACCAGGAACTCAAGAAGCATGACATTACCCTCAAGAACGCAACTACCGAGGGTAAGGTAACCGATGTGGCAACTAAGGTATCCACCGGTAACGCCGATGCTGGCTTTATCTACACCACCGACCTCGCCGCTGCTCAGAAGAAGGGATCAAACCTCGGTTCCGTGGACCTGCCCGACGTTGAGCGCAATGAGTATCCGGCAGCCCTGAGCAAGACCGGCTCTAATTCCGAAGCAGCTAAGAAGTTCAACGAGTGGCTGAAGACCTCCGAGGATGCCAAGAAGATTCTCACCGAATACGGCTTCAGCACTGACAAGTAGTCGAAAGCATTGCTCGGCTCACCCACAAGCTGACGGCAACACCCCTAGATAGGATGCGGTGGTACGCCTTATGGGCGTGCCGCCGCATCCCCATACATTCCGCTCCACTTCCCTCCCCGTTTAGAGAACTCTGCCGCAATAAACTCGGCAGGGGCAATCACTGCAGAAACAAGCCCCTGGATATCCCCATGTCTTCTTCTTCCACGTCCGCCAAAATCTCGCGCCCACCGCACCACTCAGCAGGTCTCTTCTCCTCGGTGCCCCGCTCCTTCACCATCCCCGCCATTATTGGCATCCTGGTAATCGCGGGCCCGCTTCTCGGCCTATTCCTTAACGTTCCCTGGAGTCAACTCGGTACCATCTTCACCCCGTCGGTTCTCGGTGCCGCAAACCTCTCGCTCTGGACAGCTACCATCTCAACCCTCTTCTGCGGCATCCTGGGAGCGCCCCTATCGCTATTGCTTTCCAAGGCGCTGAACCGCTCCCGCCTGCATCGCTTTGGTTCAATCCTTTACGCCATTATTTACACCCCGGTAATTCTCTCCCCGGTGGTCTCCGGCCTAGGCCTACTTTTCTTCTGGGGTCGTAAGGGCCTGATTGGCTCCTATCTCTACCAGGCGGGCATCTCCATCCCCTTTACCTCGAACGCTGTGATTATCGCGCAGACCTTCGTGGCCCTACCCTTCTTCGTAGCCACCGCCGTGACCACCTTGCAGGCCATCCCCCGCGAGTACGAAGAGATTGCCCTGGTCGAAGGGGCTGGCCCCGCCGAGGTAACCTTCAAAGTGCTCCTGCCCCTGGCCGCCCCCGGCCTGGCCACCGCCTTCCTGCTCTCCTTCGCCCGCGCTCTAGGGGAGTACGGGGCAACCGTCACCTTTGCCGGCAACGTACAGGGAAAGACTCAGACCATTCCCCTCGCAATTGACTTGGCTATTAACAGTAGCGATATTCCCAGTGCTCTCGGTAGCGCGCTGATTCTCATTAGCCTCTACCTGGGCATCTTTGGAGTGCTTGGCCTGGCCCGCACCCTGAAGAAGCTACGCGAACGCCTCAGCTAGCCGCACCACCCGTGCACCGTTAGGCTGAACTGTATTTACCGGCCCCCCGCGCGCACCGTACACTGTTTATATCCGTTGCCACACGATAGGAACCGCCATGATCGCTCCCGAGTTCGAAGGAACTCCTAATACCGAGGAATACCGCGCCTACCTGGCACTTCTCTTGCGAGAAGTTTTTATCGGTACGGCAGAGACTGTTCCCCTCGATCATGCAGCCGGTCGAATTCTCGCCCAGGACGTCACCGCCCGTATGGACGTGCCTAGCTTCGACAACTCTCAGATGGACGGTTACGCCCTCACGGCCGCCGCCGTCGACCGCGAGGATCGTATCTTTACCGTCGGCCGCGAAATTCCCGCGGGCCGGCCCCTACAGCGTTCCCGCGCCTCCGACGACCTGACCTACCCAATCATGACCGGTGCCCCCATCCCCAAGGGTTACGACGCGGTGATTCCGGTGGAACAGTCCACGCGCATCGAATACCCCGACCTACCCGAATCCTTCGGGCGACCCAGCGAGAAGATTAAGCTGGCCACCGGCCGCGTGGGCCAGTTTGTACGCCGCCGCGGCGAGGACGTTGTAACTGGCCAGGTGCTCGCCCGTGCGGGCCAGCGGGTAACACCCGCCCTGCTCGGTGCGCTCGCATCCCAGGGCTATGCGCGCCTGACCGTTGCGGCAGGTCCCCGAGTGTTGGTGTGCACCGGTGGCGATGAGATTCTCTCCGGCACTGCGGGCACCGATAACGCTTCACCGGATGACCTGGCTCAGGGGCAGATTTTTGACGCGAATGGCCCCATGCTCAGCGCCATGCTACGCGAGGACGGCGCAACGGTCCGTCGCATCGCGATTGGTGACGACCCCCTTGAGCTACTGCACCGCCTGAATGCTGAGCAAGAATCTTTTTGCCCGGATATTATCATTACCTCCGGAGGCATTAGCCATGGCAAGTACGAAGTGGTCCGTAATGCCATTGCGAAGGCACATGAGGCGGATATTCTGGTGCCCATCTCCTGGTTTGGCCACGTGAGCCAGCAGCCTGGCGGGCCTCAAGGAGTGAATCTTCTGGATTTCCGCGGTCGTCGTGTCCCCATGATTTCCTTCCCCGGAAATCCCGTTAGCACCCTTATCTCGTACGCCCTGATTTTGCGCCCCTATCTGCGGGCTGGCGGCCCCTATGGAGTGCCCCATGCGGTAGCTTCTGAAAAGGCGACGCTCAACAATGCGCCCCGCGGAGTGTTGGTCACCGATACCCCGATTACCGCTCCGCCGACCAAGCGCCAGTTTTTGCGCGGAACTCTCGCCATGGTTGAAACGGAGCCGGGTACCTACCGTGTGGAACTGTACCCCGACATTCTTTCCGGTTCGCATCTGTTGCACCGTGCTGCCCAGGCCGACGTACTCATCGAGCTAGCTCAAGGTGTGACCTATACCGGGGGAGAGACCGTGCCATACCATCGCATCCGCCTGACCGACGACTAATAAGTCGCCGAGGCACACCCTATTAGAGTTCGGACCACCTATCCGGAGACATCAACCAGGAGATACCATGACCTCTATCCCCGAACAGGACCTCACTCATGTTCGTGCCGATGGCTCGGCGTATATGGTGGACGTGACAGAGAAGTCCGTGACTACCCGCACCGCAGTGGCCGAGGCGACCGTCCGCACCCGCGCGGACGTCATCGAGAAGATCTTTGATGCCGACCTACCCAAAGGTGATGCTCTGCCCGTAGCGCGCGTTGCCGGCATTATGGGCGCTAAGCGCACCCCCGAAATCATTCCGCTGTGCCATCCGCTACCCTTGGGAAAGATTACGGTGGATTTCGAGCGGGGTACAGACTTCGTGCGTATCGAGGCTTCGGTGAAGACCCGCGGCGTGACCGGCGTTGAGATGGAGGCACTGACCGCGGTTTCTTCTGCAGCGCTGGCTGTCTTCGACATGATTAAGGCCGTGGATAAGTATGCCGTCATTACCGATATTCGAGTTCTGGAAAAGAGCGGTGGTAAGTCTGGCGACTGGTCCGTGCGCGCAGACTCGTAAAATGATGAAGCAGGGCGGCTGTCTTGGTACCGTCCTGGAGGAGGAAAAAATTCAATGAGTACCGATGATTTCACAATGCCGGAGAATCTGACCGGCCTGGTGATTGTTGCTTCGACTCGTGCGGCTCGCGGCGTCTATGACGATAAGTCCGGTCCCATCGCCGTGGAGTGGCTCCGCTCGCGTGGTTTTGAGACCCCGGATGCTGTGGTCATTGAAGACCGCGAGATTATCGACTACTTCAATAACCTGGTGGCTGAGGGAAAGAAGAACGGCAATCTGCCGACCTTTATTCTGACCAGTGGTGGTACCGGCTTGAACAGCGATGACCAGACCGTCGAGGCTGTTCGTCCCCACCTGGACAAGGAGATTCCCGGCATTATGCACGCCTTCTGGATGAATGGTCTGAAGAATGTTTCCTCTGCGGTTCTTTCGCGCGGGGTGGCCGGTGTGATTGACCGTACCTTCGTGATGACCTTGCCGGGCTCGCGTGGTGGCGTAAAGGATGGTGTGGCTACCTTGGATCCCCTGGTCGACCATATCTGCCGCCAGATGGAGGACTACCATGACCACTAAGTCGAACCCCGAAGCTTCCCTGGATCATTCGGGTGCACAAGGCGCCGAGCCTAGTGGATCGGTTGTAATTTTTACCAATATTACCGAAGCTCCTCTGGAGCCCATGTACGCGGCGGCGAAGGCCGAAGTCATGACGGAGGCCATGGGCGCCCTGGTAATTTTTGACGGCATCGTGCGCAATCACGATCACGGTAGCGCGGTACGCGGCCTGTCGTATAGTGCGCATCCGCAGGCTCATGAGTATATCGCCGAGGTTGCGGAAGGGGTTGCTACGGAACTGGACGGCGTGCGTCTGTGGGCTGTGCACCGCGTTGGTCCCATCGCTATTGGAGAGTCGGCTCTAACGGTTATGGCTGCCGCGGCTCACCGCGGTCGTGCTTTTGAGGCCTGCGAGTTAGTAGCTGATCGTATTAAGGCGGAGGTTCCGATCTGGAAGGAGCAGGAGTTACTCGACGGTAGTATCGAGTGGGTTGGTGCGGATACCTCGCCCTGCTAGCCTTCACGCTCAAGGTATGCGCCATATCCGGTGAACGTGTTATTTGATGATGTAGCACCGAGGTAAATACCGCAGCTAAACCACTATATATTCATATATATTCATACAAGCCTGTCAGGGGGATTCTCTTTGGCAGGCTTTTGTGAACCCCCAACGTGTATCACTCCAAATACCTCTAGAAAGGTTTCCTATGCCCCATTATTCGCCGCGTGGTATTGAGGAGCTGACCGCTTCCGAACAAGCCTTCTACGCCCGCCAGTTGATCCTGCCCGAGATGGGTCATGATGCTCAGCTGGCGCTTAAAGGTGCTCGTGTGGTGGTGGTAGGAGCCGGCGGTTTGGGCGCACCAGCTCTGCTGTACCTGGCCGGTGCTGGAGTGGGGCACATTGTGGTGATTGACGATGATCGGGTGGATGCCTCGAATCTGCACCGCCAGGTGATTCACACGCATGCCCGAGTGGGTAACTCTAAAGCTGAATCTGCCGCAGAGTCATTGCGAGCTCTTAATCCTCATATTGAGGTTGAGGCGGTATGCAAGCGTCTGACAAGCGAGAACGTTGATGTGCTACTGGCTGAGGCTGACCTTGTGCTGGATGGCAGCGATAATTTTGAGTCGCGCCACCTGGTGTCGGAGGCTACGACTCGTGCGGGTATCCCGCACGTGTGGGCCGCAATTCTTGGATTTGATGCACAGATGAGTGTGTTTTGGGCCGGTCACGGACCGGTGTATGAAGATCTGTATCCGCAGGCTCCAGCGGAAGGTAGCGTACCTTCCTGTAGCACCGCGGGAGTGGTGGGGGCCATGGCTGGCGTGGTGGGTGCGGCAATGGCGATGGAGGCCGTGAAGCTATTGACCGGGGTGGGGGAACCCCTTATGGGTGAGGTAGGCCTATATTCGGCCTTAAATGGAAAGTGGGAATATACACCTCTTGTAGCTAGCGCGCAAGCTGAACCTAAGAAAAGGGATGATTTGGGTTCTGAAACAACCCAAAGGTCCGAAAATCACGTAATAATTCGTAATATTCCCTCAAAATTTACGGGCTCATTCTCGCGCGGAACTCCGACTCCCATTACTCCCCAGGAGCTGAAAGGACTGTCAGGAGACGAAACTATTGCCTTTTTGGATGTGCGAGAAAGTGTCGAATTTGCCGCTTTTGCGGTTGAAAATGCTATTAATCTGCCTCTGACTGAAGTGTTAAAAGCAGCGCGAGAAGGTGAGTTAAAAGCGCTTATTGGGCGTAAAATCCCCCCAAGCGCCCGAGAAATCGTTATCTACTGCACTGGATACTCTCGAACCGTCGAGGCGGCGCGTGAAATAGCCCCTTTGGAAGAGCGCCCCGTGCGCATGCTCGAGGGTGGAATTTCGGCCTGGCTTACGGTCTAAAACACCTTTTTCGGGGGGGTAATTAGGTAAGGTTTTTATCTCGTATTTTCCATGCCAGATTTCCGATATATTGGCAGTATGGAACAAGCATCACAGATTAAGGGCCCGGACGGCCCCCTTACCGATC
>CAUQVM010000021.1:0-18262 GCA_963521575.1 uncultured Rothia sp. | reverse complement strand
ACCTTGGTGTGGCCCTTACCGAAGATGTTCTCACGCAGGGTGTTGCCCTCGTACTCGGTGCGGTAGCGGCCGCGCTTCTGCAGCTCGGGGACAACGTACTCGATAAAGTCCTCGAAGGAACCCGGGGAGACGTGGTACGCCAGGTTGATGCCGTCCAGGCCACCCTCGTCAATCCAGCGCTCGAGCTCGTCAGCAACCTGCACCGGGTCACCAACAATGACCTCGCCCATGCCACCGATGGTGGTGTGCTCAGCGATGGCCTTGCGGGTCCACTTCTTGTCCTTCGCCTGCAGGGTGAAGGGGGTCAGGAAGGACTGAATCGACTCGGTCTGCACGTAGTTCAGGACCTCGTCCTCGCCGAACTGGGACAGGTCAACACCGGACCAGCCGCCGATAATAGCCTGTGCAGATTCGAGGTTAATGTACTTCTTGTACTCCTCGTACTTTGCCTTTGCCTTCTCTTCGGTCTCATCCACGATGACGGAGAGCATTGCGAGGATCTTGACGTCGTCGCGGCTACGGCCCTGCTCCTCGGCGGCGGCGCGGATACGGTCGGTCACAACGCGGGTTAGGTCGGGGCGCAGGGCGCTGATGAACACAGCCTCGGCGTGCTTACCGGAGAACTTCTGACCGCGGCTGGATGCGCCAGCCTGGAAAATCACGGGGGTGCGCTGCGGGCTCGGCTCGGTCAGGGAGATGCCGGGCACCGAGAAGTACTTGCCCTTGTGGCCAATCGGGTGAACCTTCGAGGGGTCAGCGTACACGCCGCGCTCGCGATCCTTGACGACGGCGCCGTCTTCCCAGGAGCCTTCCCACAGCTTGTAGCAGACGTCCACGAACTCGTCGGCGATTTCGTAGCGCTCGTCGTGCGGGATCTGGGTGGGCAGGCCCTGGTTCTCAGCAGCCGAAGGCAGGTAAGAAGTCACCACGTTGAAGCCGACGCGGCCCTCAGTCAGGTGGTCGAGGGAGGCGTAGCGGCGAGCCAGAGTGTAGGGCTGTTCGAAAGTAGCGGCAGCGGTCACGCCGAAGCCGAGGTGCTCGGTCACTGCAGCCATTGCAGAAATCTGGGTTGCGGGATCATTCACGGGAACCTGGGCGGCACCCTCGATAGCGGGAGCGGCAGAGTTCTTGTACACGTCGTAGATACCGACCACGTCAGCGATAAACACGGCGTCGAACAGGCCGCGTTCAAGGGTCTTAGCCAGGTCAGTCCAGTACTTAATGGTGTTGTACTCGGTTGCACGGGAGCGGGGGTGACGCCAGAGGTCGAAGCTCTGGTGACCGATGCAGGTCATCTCAAATGCGTTGACTACGATGCGCTTCTTCTGCTCAGCCATCGATTTTCCTTTCGCGAATGATCGGGGGACGATCGGGTTTGTACCCTGCACCCCGCGCGCCGCCTCCTTCTTGCCTGCCGCGTTTAGGTGGTGGCCTTAGTGCAGGTGGCGCGTTCGCGCCGTACTTGCCTCGTAGCATTGAGGCCAGATCATCATCTGGGGCACCCCGCTACGGGAGAGGGTTGCCGCCCGACTAGCCAGAGCTTAGCGCCGGGACTCATGATCTCGTGGTTCCGAGTCTACGGGGCAGACCGAAGGCAGGTCACATTTATGACAAAAAAATATTTTTGTGACGTATCACCGAAATATTTCGTGATAAATGCGACATAAACGGTCATAGAAATTCATACGCCGCCTCAAGTTTGGGAGATGCGCAACGTACCTTCTAGGGTGAGAGAAGCAAACCATCCAGAGCGACTGAGAGACCTGGCTCCACGACGTCGCAGCAACCGATTGCGGAATCCCCCTAACCGCCGGTGCTAACGCCAGGACCGATGGAAGTGACATGACACCCAACAGTGCAGTACTTGATTCACCCACCGGCGGCAGTGCCGGTCGCCACGCTGTCTCCAGCGCGGCGGTCCCGCTCAGTTTTGAGAGCGTGGGTCAGTCTTTCTCTGTGCCGGGTGGAACCCACGAGGTGCTTCGTGAGGTAACCTTCACCGCCGAACCCGGCGAAATTATTTCCGTCATCGGCTCCTCCGGTTGCGGTAAGTCCACCCTCCTACGCGCTGCAGCCGGTCTGAACCGTATTACCGCGGGTACCGTGCGCATTGGTGAAAAGGCCGTGACCGGGCTTGATGAGCGTGTGGCCATTGGGTTCCAGGAGCCGCGGCTGCTGCCCTGGCGCACCGTAGCCGATAACGTGGCGCTTGGCCTGCCCCAGGGTACGAAGAAGGCCGCGGGCACCGTGCACGTAGCCGAACTACTGGAATTGGTGGGTCTGAGCGAATACGCGAACCACCGTCCCAAGGAGATTTCCGGCGGTATGGCTCAGCGTGTTTCGCTAGCGCGTGCACTGGCTCGGACCCCCGGCGTGCTCCTGCTTGACGAGCCCTTCGGTGCGCTGGATGCCCTGACCCGCATTAACATGCAGGACCTGCTGTTAGACGTGCATCGCCAGGATCCGACTACGATTCTGCTGGTCACGCACGACGTGGAGGAAGCCCTATACCTTTCCGATCGCGTCATTGTGCTGGGTAAGGATACGCCGGAGGCACCCGCGACTATTCAGCGCATCGTGACCGTTGACCGGGCGCATCCGCGTGACCGCGCCGATGCGGAAATTACCGCCCTGCGCAGTGAACTATTGGCCGAGCTGGGTGTTGAAGACCCCTCCTAACGCAACCTATAAACACCGCCCACAGGCGTATCTATCAGCTACAACAGGCACGGGATGGCCGGCAAGATCCGGCGTCCTGTCGCTACCCTTCCCCGTATCATCACATCACATCATCATCTTCAGAAACGAAAAACCATGAACTACCCCGTATCCCCCTCCCGCCGTACCGCCCTCAAGTCCCTGGCCGCAGCCGCAGCCTTCGCGACCCTGCTGAGCGGTTGCATGGCCGGGGAAGGCTCCGGCACTTCCTCAACCGCGGGCGCGGCAGCCGGTGGCCAGGATACTGTAACTATCGACTACGCCACCTACAACCCGCTCTCCCTCATTATCCGTAAGAAGGGCTGGCTCGAGACCGCCCTGGCCGCCGAGGGCAAGAAGCTCGAGTGGGTCAAGTCAGCCGGATCCAATAAGGCCAATGAGGCGCTACGCAACGGCAATATTGATGTCGGCTCCACCGCCGGATCCGCCGCGCTCCTCGCACGCTCTAACGGCTCCCCTATTAAGGTCATCAGCCTCTACTCCCAGCCCGAGTGGTCCGCCCTGGTCACCCGCAAGGACTCGGGCATTACCAAGGTCAGCGATCTAAAGGGTAAGACCGTGGCCGTCACCAAGGGTACCGACCCCTACTTCCTGCTCCTGCAGGCTCTGAAGCAGGAGGGTATTTCCGCCTCGGAGCTGACCATCCAGAATCTGCAGCATGCCGATGGCCGCACCGCCCTGGACAACGGCCAGGTCAATGCGTGGAGCGGCCTCGACCCGATTATGGCCGCCGCAGAAGTCGAATCCGGTGACGTGCTCTTCTACCGCAACCTAAACTTCAACACCTACGGCTTCCTCAACGCGACCGAGAAGTTCGTCCAATCCAACCCTGCCGCAGCCCAGATTATTGTGGATGTCTACGAGTACGCCCGTGACTGGGCCAAGAAGAACCCCGAAGAAGCCGTGAAGATCGTCGAGGAAGAATCCGGCATTAAACACGAGACCGCTCAGGTCGTCATGGACCGCACCCACCTGGATATTGACCCGGTTCCGGGTGCCAAGCAGGTGGAGGTTCTTAAGGGTGTGGGCCCGATTCTGGTCGAATCCGGCGATGTTCCCTCGCAGTCCGATGTGGACAAGGCCCTGGACAGCATCGTGGACGACCAGTTCGCTAAAAAGGCTGACAGCGCCACCGTCGAGAAGATTGCCAAGGTGGTGCAGAAGTAATGAGTAGCTCAGCCATTACCGCGCACGGCGCCGCCAGCAGTAGCCTCCGGGGCACCTCGACCGGCGCTCCCACCGCGCCGAAACTACCCTCCAATATCTTTGCGGGCAAGCAGTACCTGGGTCTCATCCTGCCCCTTTTGCTGATCGCTCTCTGGTACGTGCTGAGCACCAACGGTGTCTTTACTCAGGTTCAGTTACCGTCCCCCGATCGCGTGGTCACCGCCGGTGTAGAACTGGCTCAGCGTGGCGAACTGTACACGCATATCGCTATTTCAACTCAGCGCGTGCTGATTGGTTTCAGTATTGGCGCGGTACTCGGCCTGGTACTGAGTGCACTGATTGGCCTGTCGGCTCCCGTGCGCTTGATTGCCGCCCCAACCATCGGTGCATTACGTGCGGTTCCCTCCCTCGCGTGGGTTCCACTGTTGCTGCTGTGGATTGGTATCGGTGAGAACTCGAAGGTGACCCTCGTGGCCATCGGCGCTTTCTTCCCCGTGTACACGACGGTCTCCGCGGCTCTGGCGCATGTCGATCCTAAACTCGTGGAGGCGGCCCGCGCCTTTGGTTTCAAGGGTCTGCGCCTATTCACCACGGTTCAGCTACCGGCAGTTCTGCCCTCGGTGGTTTCAGGTCTGCGCCTGGCACTAGCTCAGGCGTGGTTGTTCTTGGTTGCCGCCGAGCTACTGGGTGCGTCCATGGGTCTGGGTTACCTGCTGACCGACTCGCAGAATAACGGCCCCACCGACCGCCTGCTTCTAGCAATTGTGACTCTGGCGGTGCTCGGTAAGATTACCGACGCGCTGGTCGGCCTGTTCGAGCACTGGGTTAAGGCTAAGTATCCGAGTAACTAACACCCAAGCAATTAGTTGTATGATGGCCCGCCTCGCCCACGGATGCGAGCCCTCAGGAGAGATGTCCGCCGTGCCTGCGCCCCTCACCGCTTCCTCACGGTGGTGAAGGGACCAACCATCGCAACGCGCCGGAGTACGAAGTCGGCGGGGAAACCTGTCGCCTATTGAATGATGATGATGAGCCCAGCCCCGCATCCGCCGCCGGCCCTTTCACCGGTGTAGCGGCCGCGGGGCGGGGTATTTAAATATGTCGGAATGTTACGAAGCACTTCACGGTGCACCGAATATGACGGCCCTCTTTGCGTCAGCGCTCGTCGCACGCTTTACTAGGAGGGCAAACCATCCAGAGCGACCGAGAGACCTGGCTCGATGACGTCGCAGCAACCCCCTCGCGCATCCGCACACACAAACACCGGTAGGCGGCGCGAGCAAGGGTGCTAATGCCAGCAACCGATGGGAGAATCATGGGACTGCCCACCCCCTTTTCGTTCACTGATCCGCTGAACCCGACCCCGAACCCCGCCCTTGAATCTGACAAGGCACGCGTTGCGTTCTGGGAGAAGCAGGCGCAGCGCCTCACCTGGGCTGAGCCCTGGCACACCGCCCACCGCTTCGAAAAGCCGAAGTCCCTTGGCCTCGATGAGGACGGTATCGAGCAGTTCACCGTCCCCGAAATTAAGTGGTTCGAGGGCGGCAAGCTGAACGTCGCCTACAACTGTGTGGACCGCCACGTAGAGGCTGGACGCGGCGACAAGGTCGCCCTCTACTTTGAGGGTGAGCCCGGAGACCGCGAAGCCATCACCTACGCCGAGTTGCAGCGCCGCATTGCGAAGGCTGCCAACGGCTTGCTGTCCCTGGGCGTGAGCAAGGGTGACCGCGTGGTGATCTACCTGCCGGTCATCCCCGAAACCATTATTTTTACCCTGGCCTGCGCCCGCATCGGCGCAATCCACTCGCTTGTGTTCGGTGGCTTCTCCGCCGAGGCACTGAAATTCCGTGTGGAGGATACCGGCGCGAAGGTGCTTATTACGACCGACGGCCAGAATCGCCGCGGCAAGGTCTTTCCCGTGAAGGTAAACGCCGACGAAGCATGCTCGGGCGAGAACAATATTGAGCATGTGATCGTGGTTGACCGCACCAGCGCCTCCGACCCCGTTGCCCACGCTGAGGTTCCCTGGACCGAGGGTCGCGACGTCTGGTACCACGATCTGGTGGACGATCAGCCGGACACCCACGCCTACGAGTTGCACGACGCCGAGGATCCGCTGTTCATTATCTACACCTCCGGTACGACCGGTAAGCCCAAGGGTTTGGTGCACACGATGGGCGGCTACCTGGTGCAGACCGCGTACACGCACGCACTGCTCTACGACCTGCTACCGGATTACACCGACGAGAATGGTGTGCTACGCCCGGACGAACTATCAGCTGTCAACGACCCGGCCAAGGTGGAGTCCACCGTTCACTGGTGTACCGCCGACCTGGCGTGGATTACCGCCCACACCTATGAAATTTACGGCCCGCTGGTCAACGGCGTGTCCGAGGTGATTTACGAGGGCACCCCGAACACCCCGCATTACGGTCGTCACTTTGAGGTGATCGAACGTTACGGTGTGACCAACTACTACACTGCCCCAACCCTGATTCGTTCCCTCATGGGCGCGTTCCCCGATGGCCCGGAGCCCGGAAAGTACGACTTCTCAAGCGTGCGTCTGCTCGGTTCGGTGGGTGAGTCCATTAACCCGGAGGCGTGGCGCTGGCTACGTAAGCACGTGGGCGGCGGTACCGCATCCTTCATCGACACCTGGTGGCAGTCCGAGACCGGCTCGACCGTGTGCTCCCCGCGCCCGCACGACCCGGCCTTCGCCCCGGCTGGCACCTTCCCGGTGGGCACCCCGCACTGCACCCCCATTCCCGGGTGCGCGACCCGCGCCGTCCCGGGTGTCTCCACCCGCGTGGTGGACGAGCACGGCGACCCCGTGGAGCCGGGCAAGCAGGGCTTCATTGTGGTGGATAAGATTGGTCCGTCAATGGCCCGCACCGTGTGGAAGAACCCGCAGCGCTACCTGGATTCGTACTGGCGCCACTACGGCGAGCGCAGCTGGTTCCTGGCCGGTGATGGCGCAAAGCAGGACGAGGAGGGCAATACCTATATCCTCGGTCGCATTGATGATGTCATCAACATTTCGGGCCACCGCCTGTCCACGATTGAGATTGAGTCAGCGCTGGTGACCCATCCGGCCGTCGTGGAGGCGGGCGTATGCCCCGTGGAGGATGATTTGACCGGGCACCAGGCGGTTGCCTACGTGACGCTCACCGACGAGGGTAAAGCCCTGAGTGAGGAGGAGTTGAAGGCGGCGCTGACGGCACACGTGCGCGAGCATATTGGCCCGATTGCCAAGCCGAAGGATGTGGTGGCCGTGGCGGATATCCCGAAGACCCGTTCGGGTAAGATTACGCGCCGTCTGCTGGGTGAGCTGTATCAGGGTCGTACCCTGGGGGATGTGTCCTCGTTGCAGAATGAGGAGGCACTCGGTCACATTGCGCAGGTGCTGGTGGATACCGGTCGTGTGGAGCCCGCACTGGAGCGCGAGGCGGCCTAAGTAGCGACTGCCTAACTAGCCCGGGTAGCGCATCCGGTGCAGCATAAAAGGCGCTGATGCCGAATGATCGTTCGGTATCAGCGCCTTTTATGCTGCCTATCTGGCGGAATTTAACGGATAAAGCCACCAGTCAAGAGCGTATTAGTCAATCAGGCCGAGCTGGCGGGCGTGCTCGGCGGTAATGCCGCTCTGCTCAATATGCTCGGGGCCCTGCTGCTGCTCCGGGTGCTCGGTAGCCTGGAAGCGAAGCATCTTCAGATCGTTGGCCGCACCCAGATTCGAAATCATGCCGTCGCCATTCAGATCCACCGAGACCGGCTCATCGTCGATTTTACCGTTGCCATTGAAGTCGATGGGGCCGTCGGCGGGCTTGTCCTTATATAGGAAGCCAGCGGCACGGGGGCCGAAGCCTCGCGCCTCGTAGAGCTTTGCCTCATTCAGCATGCGGTACTCGGCAGTAGAGTAGCCGAAGTAGCGGCTACCGTCGGCCATGGGCACGCCGGTGAGCGTGTACTGGTAGTTCATGACGCTCAGGTAGTTGGGCTTGTAGTTGATTTCATCCCAGCCGCCGTG
The DNA here is from genome assembly GCA_963521575.1 of uncultured Rothia sp. Classification (GTDB taxonomy): domain Bacteria; phylum Actinomycetota; class Actinomycetes; order Actinomycetales; family Micrococcaceae; genus Rothia. Next base: position 10,350 of record CAUQVM010000021.1, on the reverse strand, counting down.
GCTTAGGGCCAGGTTGTGGCCCAGCTCGTGCACAAACACGGCGACACGGATGTCGCTGCTGGCCTTGCCCCAGAAGCGCGGACCGACCGTAACCATAAAGTTACGGCCGCCGAATACGGCAATACCCGAGGAGTAACTATCGTCGTAGTAGTCACCCCAGATCATATAGTGGAAGGTACCCTCGCGGGCCTTGTAGAACTTACCTTCCGAATACTTAATGCGCTTGAGGTCTGTCATCTCACCGTCGAGGGCCTGATGGGTGATCTCGGTGCCACCGCCCAGATTGTACTTGGCGCTACGGGCATCACCGGCATCCAGGTGAATATTAATACCGGTCGTACCGTCGGGATTGCGCAGGGGCGTATCGGCGTAGATTTGGGTGATGCGGTCGAGTTCTTCCTCGCTGGGGAGCAGGCCGGGCATATAGTCCATTTCGACAAAAATGTCCTTGTGCGTGGGGCTGGCACCCAGGGCGGGGAAGTTAATATCGATTTTGCCGTCGCCATCGGCATCGTAGCCGTTCATTTCCCAGGTATTGGGGATACCGTCGCCGTCAATATCGGGGTTATAGGCGTTGGCTGCCGGGGAGGCGATGGTACCCAAGCAGAGAACTGCCAGGGAGGCGAACGCGAGGCGTGCGCTCTTAAAAAATGCCATGGTGTCTTCCTTATACGCGTGGTGTTAGCGATGCGGGGCGGCTGGCGCGAGCGGGATACCCCGCGCACGTATTATGACTCCAGGTTGCTACAGAATATGGGCCAAGCGCCGCATTGTTCATACGCTGGGGTAAAACTTGAGATAATTCTAAAGTTGAGCTGAATAACACCACCATATCAGTCATCTGCATCACAGGCATCACCGAGTCCGCCCCCGCACAGAAGGAGAACCCATGAGCCCCTCAACTCCCGCCTCCACTTCCGGCCTAAACCGCCGCGCCCTCGTCAAGGGTGCAGCCTGGAGCGCCCCCGTTATCATAAGTGCCGCCACCGTCCCCGCCTATGCCGCTTCCACCGGCGAAGAGCCCCCGACCCTGAAATTCGGTGTTTTCATCCAGGCGTTCAACTCCAACCCCGCCAACGATGCCGATGCCCGTATCGGCCTCGACTCCTACACCGTGCAGGTACCCAACCCAACCGCAGCCTCCGCTGCCCCCCAGAGCGCAGGTGGCGGCACCTTCACCCCCGGCGGTTCCGTCGGTGCGGGCCTATACGGCGGTGCCGGTCTATGGATTTCCGCTCCCGTTAACTCCCAGGGTGAGTTTCAGGGCAGTAGCTATCTGTACGGATCGGCGCATCTGCAGGTAACCTTCGAATTCACCTTCCCGACCGCCGCCGATGTAGTTGCCCCGCTCCTGTGGGATGTCGATCATGATGCCGAGGTAGCCGTAATTGCCACGAGCGAAGGTGGCGCAAAGACCAACAATCCCGCCGTGGGTGCTTTCAACGGTGTTGCTTACGAGGCGAAGTTCTACGAGCCTGAGATTGAGGGCAACACCTGGACCGGCGTCATGGATATCCGCACCTCCGATTTCCTGACCGCAACCGCTAAGGGCTCCGTACGCTACGCTCAGGTATTGGCCTCGCAGGTGCCGGTATTCTTCGCCAAGGTGCCCTCCAACTACACCCTGACCACGACCGTTCAGGTCACCAGCGGTACCGTCGCAATGCAGCTAACCGATGACGGCGAGTACACCTACCAGGATTTGGCCGGCACACGCGCTACCGCGACCATTACACGCTAGGATTACGTCCGATAAGGTTCTAAGCGGCTAGGTATTACCTGCACAGATTAGAGCACATCGGGGGGCCCGGTATCCGCGATGGTTACCGGGCCCCCCGATTGTTTTGAGTGCTCGGTGCTGAGTAACGCGCCCTGTGCGGCACTTTAAGGTTATTGCTACGGCAACAGCGCGGAGACGCCGCACTATCCCCATCAGGTTGTAACCCGGATTGTGAGCCCCTGCGCCGCCACCATATCTCACCTACTAGGGGCTGAGGCCTCGGCTGCCACTTCCGAGGCAGCTCTCGAGGCGTAGCAGAAGCACACCGCGGCTCCCAGCACCGAGGCAACCAGCGGCAACATCATTGAATCAACCATGGCCGCAGCGTAGGGCTCATGCAGAGCCTGCGGCAAGACCGAGGCTGCCGCACCTTCCCCGTGCGCCGATGCCCCGGATACCCCACCGCCCAGGTGCGCGGCAATCGCCGAAGACATGAGCGTCGTAATCGCCGCAGAACCGAGCACCGAAGCCATCTGACGGGTCTCGTTGTACACACCCGAACCAGCACCGGCACGATGCGGTGGCAGATTACGGGTCGCCGCCACCGACAGCGGACCCCAGATTGTGCCGTTACCCAGACCCAGAAGAATCAGCGGCACGACCATGAGCCACAGATTACCGTCGGCCACCATTGTCGGGCGCAGTAGCAGAAAACCCACCGCCAGCAGCATAAAACCGGCCAGCGCGTACCACTTCGGATCACCATGATTCAGACGCTGCCCAATCACCGGGGCAAATAGGCCCGAAGCCAAGGCCATAGGGGCGGTCATGAGGGCTGCCTGAGTGGGGTTGAGCCCCTGAACCTGCTGCAGGTACAGGGTGAGCGGGAACGCCATGCTAATGGACACTACACCCATTGCGGCAATACCCACATTCGAGACAGAGAAGTTGCGGTCGGTGAATAGGTTCAGCGGAACCAGCGGCTCATGGCGGTTAATCGCCTGCCAGGCAATAAATAGTCCCAAGACCAACACGCCGGCAATAATGAGGCCCCACACGCTCACCGATATACCCGTACCCAGGAAGGAATCGGTAATGGTGCCCCAGTTGTAGGTCGAGCCTTCCTGAATGCCAAAAACCAGCAGGAACAGGCCCACCGCTGAGAGCACCACACCCAGCCAGTCGAAACGGTGTTGCTTCTGCTCAAACATCGGCACGTTACGCCAGGCCAGCGCCAAACCCACCAGGCCGACCGGAAGGTTAATGAAGAAGATCCAGCCCCAGCCCAGCGCATCCACCAGTACACCGCCGAGCACCGGACCCACCAGCGAGGCTATGCCCGCGGTCGCACCCCACACGCTCATTGCCATACCGCGCGCATTCGGCGGGAACATGAGCGTAATAAGCGACATAGTCTGCGGAGTCATGAGGGAAGCTCCCAGGCCCTGTACCACGCGGGCCGCAATGAGCATCTCAACGGTGGGAGCCAAACCGCACCACAGGGAGGCCGCCGTAAAAATAGCCATACCCGTCATGTACAGGTTCTTCTGGCCGAATCGATCACCCATACGCCCGGTAATGAGCAGCGGCACCGCGTAGGCAAGCAGGTAGGCGCTGGTCACCCACATGCCGGCCGAGAGGGAAGCGTTCAGCTCTCTCAGCATATGCGGCAGGGCAATCGTAACAATATTGCCATCCACAAGAATCATGAAGAAGCCAATGACGAGCGACCACAGGGCCGGCCACGGCTTATAGGGGGTTTTGGCGGGGTTGCCGACAAGGGGTGCTTTCGCGGGACGATTGCTCATGATCCTCCGGTGGGCTGAGGTATGTGGTGATGCGGTCACTGGGCGACAGAATACGGTGCGCGCACAGACAGCACCCCGTGGTGAGATATATTGCGGCTTCGGGTCACGCCCAGTGCTTAACATTCCCATCTTACGCCCCGCGCCCGGGGCAACACTCTAGACTGGAAGTGGAGATAAATCACCCTTCAGTCTGAGGAGTACACCATGACACGAGTAACAATTATTGGTGGTCACGGCAAGATCGCTCTGCTGGCCGAACCCATGTTGGCTGAGGCCGGACATCAGGTCACCGGCATCATTCGTACCGAATCGCAGAGTGCCGACCTTATGGCTCGCGGCGCAACTCCCGAGGTCGTTGATATCGCCTCGTTGAGTGTCGAGCAGATGACTGAGCTTTTCGTCCGTCTGGGGACCGAGGTGCTTATCTGGTCTGCTGGCGCAGCTGGTGTGGGCGGCCCCGAACGCACCTACGCCATCGACCGCGACGCCGCCATCCGCTCCATGGATGCGGCGCAGGCAGCCGGCGTAGAACGCTACATTATGGTCTCGTATATGGGTGCCGGTCCCGACCACGGAGTCCCTTCCGACCACGGTTTCTATGCCTACGCCGAGGCGAAGGCCGCCGCTGACAAGTACCTGCGCTCCTCCGGCTTGGACTTCACGATTCTGGGTCCTGGCACTCTCACCCTGGAGGATGAGGGCGGCATCGAGGTGACCACCGCACCGGTGCACAACGGAGATCCTTCGGATACCTCACGCGCCACCGTGGCCCGCGTGCTCACCGCAACCCTGGCCGACGACTCAACCATTGGCAAGGCCATTCCCTTCCGCAATGGCTCCACCCCCGTGGCCGAAGCGCTCGCCGCCGCACCGGCGGGAACCTCGCTACGCTAACGAAAACCCGCGCCCTGCCCGGGTACACCCTTACCGACCAAGTCAGGAGAGTGCGCTCTCCGCACGATGAACACCCCGCAAGGAGGCACCCGTGGGATTCTTCGATTTTTTCACCGACCAAACCCCGGCAGAACCCGCCGAAATCCGCCTCGTCGCCCACGTGCGCGGCAAGGTGCAGGGTGTGGGCTTCCGCTGGTGGTGCGCCGGCACCGCCAAACCGCTAGGTCTGACCGGGTACGCCGAGAACCTCGACGACGGGCGCGTGAAGGTGATTGCGGAGGGGACGGCCGCTTCCTGCGCTCGCCTGGTAGATATTCTGCGCAGCGGGGATACCGCAGGCCGGGTTGACGAGGTGCTTGTGGAATGGGGGGGGAGCCGACCGGGTCGTTGCGAGGCTTCGGTATCCGTTAGCCGGGAATTTGCTAGCTGGAATTAGCTGGCTGGGAATCTGCTAGTCGCCGCTCGTTACCTCCGGCTGATCACCGGCGGTTCTAATTGCTAAGGTGCGGTGGGCACCGCCCCCTGTCTCGGGGATGTGCCCACAGCGCCTTTTTTACACAAATTCCGCACCCGATCGCAGGTATTTTGGCCCCTCAGAAAATTTTGTGGCCGGGCTACTGCCGCCAGAGATTCGCGAACTGCGTGCGAGTCATATCGGCGCGACGCACCCGATGCTGCACCGGGTGGCCGTTCTCGTCGGGGCGACCGGAGTTTGGGTCAATATCGTCGTAGATGCCGGTGAAACCCGCCTTAACCGCCACGCGTTCGGAGGGCTCGTTACCCGCAAGGGCATTCCAGCGCACGGTTTCAAGACCCAAGCCGAGCGGGTCGAAGGCGTAGCCGAGGACGGCTCGTAGCGCCTCGGTCATGTAGCCCTTGCCGCGCGCTTTCGGGGCGGCGTAATAGCCCACTTCGGCGCGGGTTCCGGGGCTTTCGGGGGTGCCCTCGGGCAGGCGCAGTTCAATGGTCCCGGCAAACACGCCGGAGGCGTCAATCGCCCAGCGCTGGAGCCGCCCGGCGGAAATCTCGCGGCGCGTGGTGAGCAGGTAGTCCTCGGCGTCAGCACGCGTGTAGTTCAACGGAATACGGGTATAGCGGAGGATTTCTTCATCGCGGCAGGATTCCACGATGCCGGGGATATCCGCCTCGCGCAGGTGGCGGAGAGTGAGCCGTTCGGTGATGAGTTCGGGCTGGTTAGGAGCGTCGTCCCGCTCGGTGTGCTGGGGAATGGCCGGGTTAAAGTTCATGGTTTCACCCTACACCACCCCTTAATAGTGAGATAAATCATAATATCGGATGCATATTTAGAGTTGATTATTATGAGTAATTCATAATAATATGGAGAAAAGCCCAATCCGTCGGGCATCATACCGGAATAGTCACGCGCTGTGCACACACCCGCGCGACACGAATCAGAAAGAAGGACACCATGGCAGTTCTGTCCATCGGCGATCAGTTCCCCGCATACGAGCTCACCGGCGTTGTCCCCGGCAAGCTGGCTGACATCGAAGCAACCGAGCCGGAAGACTACTTCACCACTGTCTCCTCCGAGGGTCTGGACGAGGACACCTGGCGCGTCGTTTTCTTCTGGCCGAAGGACTTCACCTTCGTGTGCCCCACCGAGATCGCAGCCTTCGGTAAGCTCGCAAACGAGTTCGAAGCCCGCGACTGCCAGGTTATCGGCGTTTCCGTCGATAACGAGTACACCCACTACGCATGGCGCCGTTCCCACGAGGAGCTCGTGGACCTGCCCATCGTCATGGCATCCGACCTCAAGCGCGAGCTGACCAGCGCCCTCGGCATCCTGAACAAGGACGGCGTTGCTGACCGCGCAACCTTCATCATCGACCCGCACAACACCATCCAGTCGGTCTCCATCACCGCTGACTCCGTCGGCCGTAACACCGACGAGGTGCTCCGCCAGCTGGACGCCCTGCAGTCCGACGAGCTGTGCGCATGCAACTGGAAGAAGGGTGCAGCAACCATCGACGCATTCAAGGAGATGAAGTAATCCATGAGCATTGATAACCTGCGTTCGGCTCTGCCTTCCTACGCGAAGGACATGAACCTCAACCTATCCTCCCTGACCCGCATCACTTCCCTCACCGAGCAGCAGCTCTGGGGCGCAATCCTCGCCACCGCAGCAGCAACCAAGGTTGACTCTGTCGTTGTTGAGATCGCTGCGGAAGCCAAGGAGCACCTGAGCGACACCGCTTACGAGGCTGCTCTGGGCGCTGCAACCATCATGGGCATGAACAACATCTTCTACCGCACTCGCGGCTTCCTGCACGGTGCCTACGATGACCAGCGCGCAAACCTGCGTATGCAGATCATCGGTAAGAACGGTGGCATTGAGAAGCTGGACTTCGAGATGTACGCCCTGGCGGTGTCCGCAGTCAACGGCTGCTCCCACTGCGTTGAGGCACACGAGCACACCCTGCGCGAAGAGGGCGCAACCAAGGAGCAGATCAACGACCTGATCCGTGTGGCCGCAACCCTCGGTGGCGTGGCACAGGGCATTCAGCTGACTGAGGCACTGGCCTAAAGCTCGGGCCTTCAGTAACCGAGCTTGGGGCACCAAGCTCGGCAGGCCGGAGAGTTGCAAGGCTGGAATCGGGATAAGCGCACACAGGACCCGATACCCGCCCCGACCTTACCGGCCGATGCATCCAAGCGATGCAGGAGAGATAGCAAGCGGCGCATCCTTCCCCTTTCGGGACGGATGCGCCGCTTTGTTTTAACTATCTGCCGAGCCCGCTCGCAGGGCTGCGTCCCAGCTGGTCGCCAGGTGGGTTGCTGCATCCACTAGCCGAGACAGTTCCTCGGCGGGCACCGGGGTCGAGCGCACGCCCGCGCACCAGTCAATCGTGCCCAACCCCAGCCAGGGCTTACCCGGAAAGAACTCGCGGCGCAGCGCCACGCGGCGCTTACCCAGGGCACGGCGACCCGGCACGTATCCGCCGCGGCTAATGAACAGTGCCTCGCGAGCCTCGGACTCCACCAGCGATTCCAAGACCCTCAACGCGGGAACCCAGCTCGGCTTCCCCGGCCTCGGCAAATCGGCTAGCTCGGGGTACTCACTCTCATGCTCGGCCACACTCACGCCCAGGATGTACTGGTAACGCGCTTGCCCGAGCTCCTGCGGCAGACCGCGGTCGGCGGTCTGAATCGTGCCGCACAGGTGGCGGGCGACCGGCTTACCCTCGACAGTCACGCCGGCCAGGGGCAGATCGGGGCCGTCCAGGTAGAGCCCCACCGCGCCGGTACCCGTGATATTGGGACGCACCGACCAGCCGGGAAGTGCCTGTTGCAGGCGGGGCACAAGCCTCTGCAACACCTCAAATACCTCATCGCGTGATACCGCCACAGCAACTCCTTTCACCTCGTGCACTATTCCGTATGCCTGTGGCCCGGTCTATCAAACGACCGGGCCACATGCCTTCAGTATTCGTCTAGCTCCAGCTTAGCGAGCGTTCCGGTTGCGCGAGGGCAACCACACCATGAGCGCCGACAGCGCCGTGCCGGCAAACATCATCACCGCCATGGACTCCACCGCATTCAGGGGGCTCAGTGCCAGCAGCAGCGAAGAAATGATGCCGCTGCCGTACTGGAAGGAACCCAGTAGCGCCGCAGCGGTACCGGCAACGGCGGGCTCCACCGAGTTCAGCGCCGCGGCATTCGTGCAGGCAGCCACCACACCGTTCATGCCGAACACGAAGAACACCGTGACCACCACGCCCAGCAGTCCACCCACACCGGTCAAGCCGGTGGTAGCAAGCGCCACACCCGCCACGGTAGCGACCAGAGTGGCGACCTTGAGGATGCCGCGCAGGCTATAGTTCTTCACCCACCGCTTGTTGAAAGCGGTCAGGCTCATCACGCCAATCATGTTCATGCCGAAGAGCAGACCGTAGTAGCGCGGGTCCACGCCGAAGTGGGTGATGTACACGGTTGAAGAGTTCGTGATAAACGCGTAAATGGAAATGTAGTAGAAGCACACGCACAGCACGTAACGCATAAACGGGCCGTTCTTCAAAAGCACCGGATAGTTCACGAATACCGAAAGAATCGAGCCGCTATCGCGCTTCGCCGGGGGCAGGGAGTCGGGCAGGAATAGAATCAGCCCGAAAATAATGAGTGCTACGGCGGCAATAGCCCACAAGGTCCAGCGCCAGCCGCCGGCCACCACCAGGAAACCGCCCATGAGCGGCCCAAGAATCGGGGCAAGCGCCATGATGCGCATGAGCGTAGAAAGCACCTGCGCGGCGCGTGTTCCCTCGTAGAGGTCACGCACGATAGCGCGTGCCAGCATGGGGCCGGTGCAGGCGCCGACCGCCTGCAGCACGCGGGCAATGACGAGCTCCGGCATGGTGCCGGCAACGGCGCACCAGGCAGAACCCAGCGCAAAAACAATCATGCCCGCAGCCAGCGGAATTTTACGACCCACGCGGTCGCTGACCGGGCCCAAAATCAGCTGCGCAAGCGCGAACCCCAGCAGGAAACCGGTAATGACCAGTTCCTCACCGGAACCGAGTTCCGCGGTAATTTCGGGAACGCCCGGCAGGAAAATATCCGTCGCGAGGGCCGTACAGGCCATGAGAGCGCTAAGCGTGATATACAGCAGAAGGGTGCGCTTCGCCCCGTAGCTATCTGGATGAGCGGGGGCAGAAGAAGATAACGTCATAAACCCTAGATTCTATGAACTATATGATCGTGAATGTTGTGTGTTGTATCTACCCCTCTCCCGGATGAACGCACTACAAAATAGTGAGGTCGCACCTCACAGCATTGGGGGTGGAGATTCCCATTCTACGCCCAACTTTTAGCTCGCCCACAAGCTTCTCCGTCTCATCTCAGAGCTCGTCATAAGCCCCTTTCAAATAGGAGCAGGAGCGGCGGCGGGTCTACAATATATCGGTGCCACGACGCCCCGCGCACACCCACGCGGCAGGGCGCCCCGGACGCGGTGATAATGTCGTCACCGGCCACCAGCACGCACCCGGACGGCACGCGCACATCCTCACCCTCACGCACGCAGGAGAACCTATGCATCACGAAATCCTGGACCCGGATCAGGTCTTCCGCATCGTCGATATCGCGGCGGTCGTCGCGAACGGCCTACTTGGCGGCGCCGTGGCACGCGCCTTCCGCTTTGATATTGTTGGGTTCCTGCTACTGGCCATCGCTTGTAGCATGGGCGGCGGCATGATTCGCGATATTCTGCTTAATTCGGGTCTGCCCGTAGCCCTAACCGATGGCGGATACTGGATCGGGGCAATCGTCTCCTCTATCCTGGCGTACAGCATCGACCTGAGCGCCCGCTGGGCCACCCGCACCCTGCTCGTGGTCGACTTCGTGGGTATGGGGTGTTGGGCAGCAACCGGCACCATTAAGTCCCTCAACCTGGGTCTTCACTGGCTTCCGGCCATTACCCTGGGCATTACGACTGCCGTGGGTGGTGGTGTGATTCGCGACATAATGGTCAATCGCATCCCCGCCATCTTTGGCGGCAATTCCCTCTACGCGACGGTTGCCCTGGTTGGTGCCACAGAGACAGCCCTGGTGGCAGGTCTAGCACACCGCCCCAACCTGGCAATGGCCCTGTCGATTCTGCTGTGCCTAGTACTGGGCGTGCTCTCTCACTCGCGTAACTGGCAGCTACCCACAACTCCCGGTGGGCTGCGGGTGCACCGTCCGCGCCTGCTAACCTTCTTCAACCGCAGTGAGAATGCGGTAGCCAACGAGGGTTGGTCCCCCGGCGTGCCGCTGACTGATCAGCTGCAGGTGGTTAGCGCACAGCAGCTGGACGAATACCGCCGCTCCCGGAGAGACTCCGCCAAGGGCTAGAGAAACCCCGAGCGATATAAATGAGAGGGGCGGGTTTGCGCCGGGAACCCGCCCCCCCCCCGGGGCATTAAAACATTTTTT
>CAUQVM010000020.1:0-18428 GCA_963521575.1 uncultured Rothia sp. | reverse complement strand
CTTCACCACATGCGCGGCAAGGTTCTTCACGCCCTGCCACTTCTTCGCCAGCGCAGCCTTCGGTAGCAACGTCAGCGCATGCGCACGCGAGGAGAAGCGAATACGCGCCACGCGGGCAGCCTTCGTCCAACCCAGGGCGGTCATTTCTTCCACCATGGTGTTGTAGTAGCGGCGTTCCTCCTCAAAGCGAGTACCTTCCAGGGCGCGCCACGAGGAATCCGAACCACCGTGACGGCGGTACATGAACGCAACCTGCGGATCGTAGTACAGGGAGCCACCGCGCATCGTAATATCCAGAATGAGCGCCATGTCCTGGATAACGTTCAAGCCCTCGCGGAAGCCAGTGCCCACGATAGCGTCCTTACGCCAGCCCAGGGAGGGGAAGTAGAACCACGCACCGCGTAGCAGGGAGGTAGCCAGCTCCTCACCCTTTAGGACGGTTTCACCCTTCGGGCGGTAGAAGCTCTTGGTCTGCTCCACCAGGGTGTTTGACAGGCCGTTGTGCTCATCAATTACGACCACACCGGGCTGGAAAATCGATGCCTCGGGGTGCTTTGCCGCGGCATCGACCAGCCACTGCACGTAGTTCGGGAGCATCACGTCGTCGGCACCCATCACGGTCACCAGCTCGTTCTCCACAAAGGTCAAGCACTTGCGGTAGTTTGCGTTTGCACCCAGGTTCTTCTCATTGCGCATGTAGGTGATGCGCTCGTCCTTCAGGGACTCGAACCAGCCGGGAATCGAATCATCCGGGTAGCCGTCATCCACCACAATCAGGCGCCAATCCGTATTGGTCTGGCCCACCACAGACAGCACAGCCTGCTTCATCATGGCGACATCGCCGTAGTACGGGAAAAGAATATCAACGGTCATAAGGTATTACTCCAGGTCAAAGGGGTAAAAAATACTAAAAGAAAACTACGGTTCCTACTGCTCGCCCCGTGCAGAGGACTTACGGCCTGAGCCAGACGCACCCTCCGGCTGCTCCTGAAGCGCCTTCAAAATGGCGACTTCCTCAGCCAGGATACGGGTCTTCTCAGAAAGGAGGGACAGTTCCAGGGTCAGGTGAATGCTCACACCCATGAGCAGAAGAATCGACAGCAGGAACAGAAGATTCACCGGCAGGGCAACACCCACAAACTCCGCCACACCGTTCAGCAGACTCGGGAAAGCGCCCAGCACGATAATGACCGCGCCGATAATCAGCCACAGCGCCGCGTAGCGCTCCTTCATACGCTGATGACGCACCTGCACAATCACAAAGGCACACACCAGTACGGACAGAATGAGGAAAAAAACACTCGCGCTCATGATTACTTCTCCTCGGGGCGGCGGCTCACCGAAATGCCGTAGGCAAAGAGCGAACGCACCAGGTAGATAGCAGACTTCAACGGGCCGGAAGAGGGAGTTCCGCCCTGACGCTCTCGCATGTTCACCGGCACCTGACGCACCTTCAGGCCATTACTAATTGCCATGGCGGTAATGTCGATGGTATCTCCCAGGTACTCGGCGGGCAGGTTGCGACAGTAGAAAGCAATACCACGTCGGTTTGCAATCTTAAAACCACTCGTCACATCGGTAAAAGGGGTGCCGGCGGCACGAGTGAAGAGGAAAGACAGCAGACCCATTGCCCACTTACGCGGCCCGGATACCTCATAGTCGGCAGCCCCCTCCGCAAAGCGGGAGCCAATGACAATATCGTAGTCCTTGATCGCTTCAATCAGCGTGGGGATACTTTCGGGGTGGTGCTGGCCGTCGGAGTCCACCTGCATGGCGTAGTCGTAGCCAGCCTGCTGAGCGTACTTGTACCCGGTGCGCATCGCGGCCCCCACACCCATGTTGTAGGGAAGGTCAATCACAAAGGCACCTGCTTCACGGGCTGCCCGCGAGGTATTATCCGTGGAGCCGTCATTGACCACCACAAGATCCACATAGGGTACCGTTTCACGTAGCTCTGCAATGGTACCGGGAAGAGCCTCTTCTTCATTCCATGCAGGCATAATGACCAGTGTGCGGGGAGCTTGCCCAATACCCTCAGAGCTCATGCAGCGCTGTACCTTCCTGCTCGTGTGTATGTGAAAACGGTATGCGATGTGGCCATACCGGATTCCATCTTATCAGCACCAGACCCCCACTCCTGAAGGATGGCAAAGGGATGGTGCATCCTTGGGATACACCACCCCTTTGTTGTCTAAATTCGCTACCGCGAGGTATAGCGCCTGACTAGGAGTTATCACAGGCGCTAATGCGGTACAGCGTCATCGGCCCCGAAGAATATACCGGGGTCAGCACATCCGTGCCAATGGCGGCCACGAGGCCGTCGTAGTTTTTCTGTGCGTCCGGACCGAAGTTCAGCTGGTTCTCCAGGTGAACGTACCAATGGGCCTTGTACTCGTTCACTTGGCGGCACACCTCCGGGTTTGTACGAGCGTCCTTGAGGTTATGCATAATTGCCGAATACTTAGGTGAGGTCTCAAACTCAAAGTGGTATCCCGTCAGGTGACGGTCCGCCAACGCGTAAATATAGGCGCTACCGTCCCAGGGGTTATTCACGATCACATCATCCTTCGGTACAATCTTCGGGATTTCATTAATGACGTTCATCTCGTCCTGATTCAGCACCACAGAGGTCGGGGTCAGGCGGTATTCACGAGAGACCGCCAGGGTCGTCTCCTGCACCGAAGGAACACGCGAAGAGAGACCAGCAACTACCAGTACCAGAATCATCGCAACGCCCATGCCGATGGTCGCAACCTTCAAGCGTGCCGGGCGCGGCGCGCGGCGCGCGACCCAGGTAAGCAGACCTTCCACGAAGCCACCCAGGCCAATACCCGCTAGGATCACTGAGGGGAATACCACCAGAGCCGCCAGACGGAAGTGATCCGTGTACCAGGGAGCTACCATCAGCAGACGGAACTCACCGCGCGGTACCGAGGCGGATACAATCCACAGGTAACCAATCAGCGCCCAGCTGGCAATCAGCCACAGGTTACGGCGTTTGTACAGTAGGTACCCCACACCCCACAGGGCCAGGAAACCCGCCAAATAGGAGGGATTAAACTTGTCACCCAGCTGGTTGGCATTCTCCAAGCCCAGGAAGAGGAACTGATAGAGTGCCTCACCCTCTGTCAGAATCGGCGACCAAGTATTACTTGCAAACTCAGCGGGACGCAATACACGCCAGGCTCCTACACAGCCAGCCAGGACAGCCAGTAGCAGGGTGGAACCCACCCATTTCTGTCGAGTATTCAACTCATGCGAACGCAGAACCTGCGCCACACCGGCCAGTAGCAGGGGTACAGCAAAGGCTGCGGCAGAGACCACTGCGTTCGGATGCACCAGCGCCAAGCCCGCAAGGCCCACCAAGGTGGACAGCCCCAGTGACAGGGATGCCGGGTATTCGCGGCGCACCATTATCTGCACCAGGTACACCATGAGCGCCACAAATGAAGGTAGCAGGGCATAGCCCAGCAGATTCGGGAAGAGCACACCCCAGCGCAACAACAGACCGGGGAAGGCGGCAAAACCACAAGTCAGCGCAGGGATTGCCAACGCCTGCAGGCGACGTAGCTTCGGGATGCTCAGGCTTAGCGCCACCAGCGAGCAGGGCCACAAAATGCCGGCAGCCAGTAGCACGGTCACAATGGTGGCGGTCGCGATACTCGTACCCGTGGTGCTATAAATCAGGGACACAAAATCGTGCCAACCCGCCGGGTAGAACGTCGGCTCCTGGTTCGCTGCAGCGACTGCTCCAAGGGTCAGGCTCGAGGCGTCCCCGTGCTCCTGAATCCAGCGAATCGCATTCATATGGAAGGAGTTATCCAGGCTCTGCGAGAAAGCCTCCGGGCCATACACCATGTCCTCGGTCATATGCGTCACCAGGAACCCGCCCAGTACCGCACCCATCACGGGCCAGGCCACCGGAACATCGTTACCCGGCCACTCTGCGGAGGTCAGCGCAGGCCAGCGGCGACCCACTAGCCACACCAGGGCCCAGGCCAAGGCAATCAGCACCGCGGCGGTCACCACGAAGGGTAGCAGACTCCACGCAATGCCGATCTTGCCCAATGCAATAGCAGACACGCCCACCAAGCCAAATGACAGCAGGGGGGAATAGAATACGCGCAGGCGCGCGGGAATACGTAGCACCCAACCCATCGCGTATCCGGGAATGAAAGCCACCGCGAGCGCAAAAAGCATCAGCGGTGCAGTATCCAACCAGGTCATGAACCCTCATCTCACTTTGATGACCCGCCGACCGGCGGCAACACCGCGCCGTCAGGTCTTTATATACCCAGAAAGAATACCGCACCCCCCGAACGCCTGTCAGGAATGTTCCTCCTCATTCGTCGATCCGCCACGACCCCGCTCTAGCCCGCAATATACCCGCGATAAGCGGGAATATGACGTAATATTTCGCGTTGCCCTTCACGAAAGGGCCACCCAAGAAACATTGAGCAATAAATAAGGTGTTCACCACCTCAAAGCTTTACCCTGAACATATCTCCCCTTAACAACGGGTTGCCCGCACACACAGAACCGGGACTAACCCACACGCAGCCGCAGAAGAAAGGGCCGATCATGACCGAAACCACAGCAGCCCCCGCACCCCTGGCCGACACTACCGAGCAGTTCAAGCTTGCCTTCGGCCACCAGCCCGCTGGTGTTGCCATTATTACCGCCACCGACGAGAACGGTGAGCCCGCAGGCTTCACCGCTTCCTCGCTGACCTCCGTCTCCGCGGACCCGGCCATTGTGGCGTTCTCTCTCAAGGCCAATAGCGGTTCTGCCGCCAAAATTGCGGCTGCTCCCTCCTTCCTCGTGCACATGCTCGACGCCGAAAATGTCGCCCTGGCCAAGAACTTTGCCACCCACGACTACCCGCGCTTCGCGGACACCAGCACCTGGGAGTTTATCTCCACCGGTGAGCCCCTCGTGCACGGGGTGCACCGCGTGCTGCGTGCAACCCCCCTCAGCCGCGTGGAGGCGGGCCCCGCAATCGTTTTCACCGCCAAAGTTGAGGAATTTATCCGTAATGGTTGCGAAGGCACCCCGCTCGTCTACCACTCGCGTAACTTCCACGCGCTCGGTGAGCACTCCAACGTAAACAACTACGTTATCTAAACCCTCGGGTATTCACGGGGCGGTATTCGACGGCGACCAGGCGACGAATACCGCCCCGCGGCGTACCCTAAGCCCTAAGAGACCTCCGACCCTTAGAGGCGCCAGGTAGCACCCGGTCCTAGAAGTACCCGGGTACAGCATATGTGAGCCCTGAAATGCTCCCCGGCGCCCTCCTTCTGAAAGGACACCTCCATGACCACGCAGACAACACCGACCTTGCAGGCGGCACAGCCAGCTTCCCTCCCCTGGCTCGCAAAGCTCGTTGCCATCCCCACCATCTCCGGAAGCTCCAACCTTGAGCTCATCGACCTGCTTGAGGCCGAGTTTGGCCGCTACGGCTACCGCGGCGTGCGCACCTATAACGAAGACGGTACCCGCGCCAATCTCTTCATTACGGTTCCCGCCGCCGACGGTACCGAGCGCGGCGGACTCATCCTCTCGGGCCATACCGACGTCGTCCCCGTCGAGGACCAGGCGTGGGATTCCGACCCCTTCACCCTGCGCGTTGAGGGTACCCGCGCCTACGGCCGCGGCGTGTGCGATATGAAGGGATTCATCGCGGTGGCTCTCTGGCTACTGCCCCGCGTTGTCGAGGCGAAGCTACGCGTACCCCTGCACTTTGCCTTCTCATACGACGAAGAAATTGGCTGCGTCGGTGCCCCTTCCCTTATCGAAGAGTTTGTAGCTCGCAACCTTGCCCCCGACTACGCCATCGTTGGCGAGCCCTCCAGCATGCGCATTATCTCCGCGCACAAGGGGGCGCATCGCGGGCGTGTCACGATCACCGGTGTGCCCAAGCACGGTTCCCTCGCCACCCACGGCGTGAACGCTGTGGCCGCGGCGGGCGAGTTTATTACCCTTTTTACCGCCATGGCTGACGAGTGGGAGGCCGAAGGGCCCTACGACGAGGCGTTTATTATTCCCCACTCCACCGGTAGCGTGAACCTCGCCAACGGCGGCCTGCAGTACAACATTGTGGCCGGACGGGCCGTGCTCGAATACGATGTGCGTACCCTACCTCAGGTGAGCACCGAGTCCTTCGTGGAGCGTATCGATCGAGATATCGCGGAGGTGGTCCTGCCCCATCTGCGTGAGCGGGCCAACCGTGCCGAGCAGCTCACCGGTGCCGAACCGGGCTCCTTGGCTTCACGTGTGGGTATAACGCACGAACTACTCACCGCTGTACCCGGCCTGGGCACCGAGGACGACGCCCCCCTGGTCTGCCTGGCCCACGAATGGCTTGGCAACGAGGATGCGCCGCAGAAGGTCACCTACGGCACCGAGGCGGGCCAGTTCCAGCGCGCTGGAGTGCAGAGCATTATCTGCGGCCCCGGCGATATTGCTCAGGCGCACACCCCGAACGAGTGGATTGAGCTGGATCAGCTGAACGAGTGTGAGCGTTTCTTCACGAGAATTCTTACTTGGGCAAGCGCAAAGTAGCAGCCAATACCGTAGAAACACGAGCCCGGGTACCTTCTTGAGGTACCCGGGTATTTTTGATGTTGAATTTCAGGTTCCGGGGATGGATTTTCTTTATATGTTCAAAAAGTAAGTCCAAGGTATGGAATACACCTGAATTTCTACTCATCTACGGCATTTATTTTTAACCCAAAAGCCCGAAAAATGGCTTATATATAAGGGTGAAATAACACAAAAGTATTGCGCTTCGCCCATATCCGGGTTCTCATAGATGGAAAAGACCGGGAGAAGCTCCACCAGCAGCTCCCATACCTCACGCAGACCCTTACCCGGGAGGCCCCCCGTGTACACCATCAGCCCCTACCTCGCCGAGTTCCTCGGCACCCTCATTATGTGCACCATCGGCTGCGGCGTCATCGCCAACGTCGAACTGCGACGCTCCAAAGGCCACGGCGATAATTTCTTTACCATCGCCTTCGGCTGGGGCTTTGCCGTCACCTTCGGCGTCTACGCCTCGCACGCCTACTCTGGCGGACACCTCAACCCTGCCGTATCTATTGGCCTGGCTGCCTACGGCGAATTTGAATGGTCCCAGGTGCCCGGCTATATTATCGCGCAGCTTCTCGGCGCCATGACCGGTGCACTTCTCGTCTACCTCAACTACCTGCCCCATTGGAAGGCCACCGCCGATCAGAAGATTAAGCTCGGCGTCTTCGGCACTGTACCAGCCATCCACAACTACCTCACCAATGCGCTCTCAGAGATGATTGGCACGTTTATGTTGGTCTTCAGCGCCCTCTACACGGGCGTGAACTTCAAGCCAGTCATTAGCGGCGGTGTGGAGCTCTCCCTTAACCTCAATGACGTGCTCAAGCCCCTCGCCTTCGGCTTCATGGTGACCGTGCTTGTTATTGGTCTGGGCGGTCAGACCGGTTATGCGCTCAACCCCGCCCGCGATTTTGGCCCGCGCCTCATGCACGCGTTCCTGCCGATTCATGACAAGGGCTCCTCACGCTGGTTCTACGCCTGGGTGCCTATCTGCGCACCGATTGCCGGAGGATTCATGGGTGGCGCCTTCTTCAAGCTCTACTACGAGGGCCAGGTCAGCCCGTTCCTCTTCATTTCTATCGCTCTGGCAGTGGTGGTTCTACTCTTCGCGTGGTGGGCTAACAGCCACATGTACCGTGCACCCAGCGCAGAGGTAATCCCCGAAGCCGAGGACACGCATGCGACCGCAGCAGCCCGCGCCGCCACCTACACCCCCACCGGATCCCTGCCGGTTCTGCTACCCAACGAGGCGGAAGAGGCACGCCGAACCCGCGTTGATAATCGGTTGAGTGAGGATAAGGCGTAGCCGCACCCTCGATCTAGAGTGCTAAAGCACGAGCCCCTCGCTTTTATTACCTGCAGGATAGCAATCAGGTCATAAAAGCGAGGGGCTCCATTCATACCTCACTGGAGGCTAGGCCACCGCTGACAGGGCCGGGGCCGCGTGGCGCTTCGCCTCCCGGCGTGTACGCACCGCGCGCACCACCAATACACACAGTGCACCCAGCACCGCACCCGCCGTATTATTCACAATGTCATCCACATCGAAGGTACGGTAGGTAAAGCCCGCCAGGCCCCAGTTACCGGTCAGCTGGCTTAGCTCAATAAAGGTCGACAGCGCAAAGCCGCTCAGCGCGGTAGCACGCAGACCCCAGCACAGACATCCGGCGGTGAAGAAACCCAAGGGAACAAACATCGCAATATTGAAGAATAGCTGGGCGTATACGACCGTCGCAAAGCGGCGCAGACCCATGCCATCCGTCAGCTCCCAGGCCTGCTGCCAGCTCCACCCCACGTAGAGACGCGGGTAGTACAGCTCCGGGTTGGTGATGCTATTGGCGTCCCCAATGGGGGTGAGCGTCAGCGAGAGAATCGAGGCAAGGAACAGTGCAAAGGAAGCCGTCAGCACGTAGTGCTTCGCGTGATGCGGCCGGCCCGTCTTGCGCGCGCGCAGGTGCATGGCCGCAAAGCCAATGAGTGAGAGGGCCACCGTGAGCGCTACGATTTCAAGCGCAAATATGCCGATCATATGCTTATTGAGGAGGTCTTGCATCTGGGTGTTCCTTTGGTTGTGAGTTCACGCAATACGCATCCCATCGGGGAATATATCCATTCCAAAAGACATGGTGGTCAAGCCGGGAGCGCTCTGTTTAGTGTGTATCCCGGCCCGTGCCTCGCCGCGCGTCGTGTACCACCAGTTTAGAAGACGGTACTATGGTGCTCCCCAGGTTCAGCTGTGAAATACCTGTCAGACAGCCCGTCTAGCCGAGGAGCTAGCGGGGTAGTTGGAAGCGACTAGAAAAGAACATCTGGCGGGAATACCGGTGCAATATACCGCCCAAAAAGCAGCACAAACAGCCCCGCACCAGCAATAGCAGCCACCACGGCGCCCAGCACCTGCACAAGCCACAGCATGAGGAACTTGACCATCTTACCCTCGGAACGGGCAGTTAGCGCCTCCACCATGGCCGTTGAGAAGGTTGTAAAACCACCCAGCAGACCCGTTGTCACCACTGTGCACCAGAACATCACCTGCTCAGTGGCGTTATAGTGAACCCCCAAAGCCCGCGGATTTGAGACCGGCATAATCAATAGGCCGTACAGGAATGAGCCCACCAGGTTAATAACGAATACCGGGCTAATAACCGAGGTGGGCGTACGCAGCCACGGCGACATCGCCTTATCCACGAAGAAGCGACTCATAGCACCCAGACCACCAAAGAGGAAAACCATCAGGGAAAACACTAGTGTCCCTCTCCCTCTGAGTGATGAGCTGACTCTTCCGTAGCAGGTCTAACTGAGGGTCCTGGAACCAGCCTCGCGGCCAAAAAACGACCCGAGAGCATACCGACAGCAGCGGCAAGCAAACCACCTACTAGCAGTACCACCATTGCCAGCATCATATACCCCTCGTGTACCGTATACGGCAGAAAAATCGTCTGCGCCGTCACCGCGGCAATTGACGAATAGGTTGTGTAGCCACCCATCATACCGGCGCCGAAGAGCAAGCGGAAAGAATGAATCCGTTCCTCACCGTCACGAGCCGCATAAGCTTTCCAAACCACCATCAGCAGGCCCAGGGTGAACGAGCCCAGCAGATTCGCAACCAGCACCCCACCGGGTGTGTGTACGCGGCAAAGCGCACCTAGGCCGCCCCCGAGGAAGACTAAAAAAGGAGCAGGCAAACGGCTCAGAACGCTTCCTATCCGCTGCCGGATACTCGTGCGGTTCTTTATCACCGTGTGCCTGCCTTTCATAGTGCTCAGGGGAGGACGCACCGGATGCGCGCCTCAGCTAACACTATTACCTTAGCCCTCCGAAGGCTACTTCTCCTGCTTCTCACCGGAGCCTGCCTCAACCGAGCCAGCTTCAGCCGGTTCAGTAGCCGGTAGCCGGTGCGGATTTTTCAGCTTCCTCACGCTCACGCTGAATCTTCTCCACCAGAGCGGCACCCTCAACGTCCATATTCGGAATGAGCTTATCCAACCACTTCGGCAACCACCAGGCCTTATCACCCAGTAGCGTCATAATGACCGGGATCAGGGTCATACGCACAATGAATGCATCCACCAGCACTCCGAAGGCCAGGCCGAAGCCCATCGGGCGAATCATCACCGAATCGGCGAAGATAAAGCCACCGAACACCGAAATCATAATGATTGCGGCGGCCACCACCACTCGTACCGCGTGGTTATAACCCGAGATAACGGCGCTCTTCGCATCTTGGCCGTGTACATACGCCTCACGCATACCGGTCACCAGGAACAGCTGGTAGTCCATAGCCAAACCGAAGAGAATACCGATCATGAGGGTTGGGAGGAAGGAGAGCACGGGGCCCGGATGGCCCACGCCGAAGAGTGAGCTAGCAAATCCCAGCTGGTAAATTGCTACCACCGCACCAAAGCTAGCCAGGATTGAGAAGAGGAAGCCCAGCGAAGCCACCAGCGGCACCAGAATCGAACGGAACACCAGGATCAGCACCAGGAAGGACAAACCCATCACGACCGACAGGTACAGGGGCAATTTCTGCGCCAAAACATTGGACACGTCAATATTGCCGCTGGTCTGACCCGCAGCACCCAGAGCCACATCGGTACCCTGCACCGATACGTTCACGCGGCGTAGCTCGTGCACCAGGTTTTCGGTCTCTACGGAGCTTGCGCTGTGCGTCGGAACCACCTGGAAAATCATCAGGGTGCGATCGTCGGTCATACCGCCGGGCACCACAGCCTGCACCTGTTCGCCACCGCGTTCCTTCACAGCGGATGCGATATCAATCTGTGCCTGCTGTGCCTGTTCCTCGTTCAGGTTGGCTGGAGTATGAGCTACCACCACCAGGGGCGAGCTCATGCCCTCCCCGAACTTATCCTTAATCAGAGCGTACGTCTTATATTCGGCACTATCGGAGGAGGCATTCGAGGCATCGGGTAGACCCAGGCGCATCTGCCCCATGGGGGCCGCAACCGCGAGCAGAACCACGACGCCCGCCACGAGCGTCACCAGCGGATGAGCCACTACGATGCGTAGCCAACCATTCGGCTGATGAGCGCTTTTGACGTCTTGTGCGTGACGCTTGGCTATCTTAGCCGGGGTATCAATCGAAGCCCACAGCTTCTTCGACATAATCTTCGTGTCCACCAGGGACAGCACGGCGGGGGTCAGGGTGACCGCAATTAGGGCGGCAATCACCACGCAGAAGGCCGCCGCATTACCCATCACACCCAGGAAGGGAATGCCGGTCACGTTCAGCGCCAGCAGGGCAATCACCACGGTGCTGGCGGCGAACACCACGGCGTTACCGCTCGTACCGTTAGCCAGGGCGATTGCCTGATGCTTTGGCATACCGTCCAGCAGATTCGTACGGTAACGGTTCAGGATAAACAGCGAGTAGTCGATACCGACCGCCAAGCCGAGCATCAGGCCCAGGGTGTAGGCAGTCGAGCTCATCTGCACCACGGAGGAGAGGGCCAGCGTGCCCAGCACACCCACTACAACACCCACCAGGGACATGAGAATCGGCAGGCCCGCAGCAATGAATGTGCCGAGCATTATGAGTAGTACGATGAAGGCGATGACCATGCCCGCTACCTCACCGGTGTGAGAGCCTCCGCCCATCACAGATTCACTGATGTTCGCGTCGAATTGTACGGTGGCTCCGTGCAGATCCGCGGCCTCGACCTCGGACATAATCTGCTCACGCTCGGAGGCGGGAACCTCGAAAACCTTTTTGTTGAAGGAAACGGTTGCAATCGCCGTGGACTGGTCCTCGGAGACCATGCGGTAGCCGGAGGCGAATCCGAAGAGCTTCTGCTGGCGCTCCAGCTGTTCGCGCTGGGCGGGCAATTCGGCCTCGGTCTTCTCCAGTTGCTTACGCTGTTCCTCAAGCTTCCTCTCGCCCTCGGCCAGCTCGGTCTTCTTTGTCGCAATCTCGGCGCGGCCTGCATCCACCTGCTTCTGGCCGTCGTCCAGAGCGGTACGTTGCTGTTCCAGGGTCTGCTTCTGCTTAGCAAGTTCAGTCTTCTGCGCGTTCAGCTGTGCCTGCTGAGCGTTTAGCTGTTCCATCATGGCGGCGGGGGAGCCAGCGGCTGCGGCCTGGGCGAAGCCACCGTCTAGCTGAGCCTGAGCGGCGTCTAGCTGGGCTTGGCCGGCCTCTAGCTGGGCCTGGCCGGAGGTGAGCTGCTCGCGACCGGCGGTAATCTGCGCCTGAGATTCGTCGAGCTTCTTCTCGCCCTCGGTAATCTGCTGCTTACCGGCTTCAATCTGAGTGGTAGCAGCGGCGATCTGCTGCTTACCGTCCTCAATCTGGGCGGGTGCGGCATCTACCTTGGCCTGAGCCTCATCCAGCTGACGCTTAGCGTCGGCCATCTTGGTGGTGGTGGTAAAGGGATCAGTTACACCATCAACGGAGGCGACCTTGTCGGGCAGGGAAGCCAGTACAGCCGAGAAGGCCTGCTTCTGCTCGTCAGTGAGGGCGCTACCGTTGCCGGTGGTCAGGATGATCTGGCCCGAGCCCCGGTTGGCGCTGGGGAAACGCTCAGCCAGCTCGTCGGAGAGCTGCTGGGTCTGCGTGCCGGGCAGGGTGAACGTATTGCTCAGTGTGCCGTGGAACGCAACATAGGCACCGGAAATACCCGCGATAATCAGTACCCAGACGAGAACAATCGCCCAGGCACGGCGCGCGGCGAAGTTGCCGATGCGATAAAGCCATGTTGCCATGATGGATTCCTTGAGGTGGGGTAGAAGGAGTGGTGATTGGGCGGGTCGCGGCGTGTGACTTTCAGGTCTTGCAAGTACATCGTGTGAAAGGGTCGGCCGTAGAGACAAAACAGACGCATACTCCCGTCCCAGATGCCCCCGTTAGGTGCCGTGCGGCAACCTGTCGGCGGACCCCGGAACGGGAGTATCCGTCTACCAATATTCTACATTTTTAATTAGCTGCAAATTCGCCCTGAATCAGACGGTTAAGGTAATCGAGAGCCTCAAGCACACTCTGTCGTAGCGCCTCAATGCTGAGGGCTTCAACAGGGGTACCTTCCGGTGCTTCGGCGGCGATCTTAGCGGTGATTTCCTCGGAGTGGGTCAGGTAGTAGTACACGCCCTCGCCGATGGTTTCGGCCAGGTTAGAGGCATATACAGCCAGACGCAGGTAAGGCAGTTCGGGGTAAGCTGCGCGGCAGGTCTCCAGGAAGATATCGTAAGTGCGCTCCAGAATGACGTGGGCGTACTCTTCGAACTTCGCGGGGCTGTCCATTTCCAGGGCGTAAATCAGCTGTGCGAAGGGCACAATGTATTCTTCGAGGGTGTTGCTCAGGAAAACATTGCGCACGTTGGTGAGCATTTCAGTCTCCATGCTGGAGCTCTGACCACTCAAGGGGAAGTCGGCCTCTTCAAAGATGCGATTGAAGTACTGGTTCAGGCGAGTGACCAGCACGTCGTCTACGGAGGCGAAGTGGTTGAAGATGGTGCGGCGAGAAACACCGGCACGCTCAGCGAGGGACTCGGCGCTAAGGGCACCGTAGCCGCCTTCGAGGATGAGGGATTCTGCTGCTTCAACAATTGCAATACGGTTCTCTGCCTTGCGGGCGGAACGCTTATCCGCGATATTCGCGGGGGATTCAACAAGATTAGCCATGATTTTTACAATACGTACAAAGTTGCACAATAAACAAACAATCCGTACGTTAGATTCACCACATACTTGCACATGATGAAACATCTTTCAGGCGCAAGTAGAAGGTTAATCCTCGGCGCACACCACCCTAGACCGTCCCTACTAGGCGATTCCCAGCGGTAGGCGAACCGTAAACTCCGTATGCCCCGGCTGGCTCTGCACCTGAATTGAGCCGCCGTGAGCCTGCACAATCGCCTGCACAATCGCCAGACCCAGGCCGGTCGTGCCGGAACGTGCTTTATCCGCACGCGTAAAGCGATCAAAAATCTTCGGCAAGAACTCTGGCGCGATACCAGGACCATTATCCACCACTGAAACCACGGCTTCGCGGTTCACACGATCTACAGCAAGCCCGGCAATTACGCGGGTTCCCTCATCTGTGTGCTTGCGCGCATTCGACAATAGGTTCAGAATCACTCGCTGAATCTGCGAGCGGTCCACCACCACCTCAACCGGCTCCTGCGGAACGTCCAGATGCCACACATGATCGCGGGCGGCCGCCTGCATATCCGAGGTGCACTCAATCAGTAGCTCCGTCAGGTCCACGGTTTCCAGCTTGGGCTCGCGCCCCTCATCCAGACGCGCAAGGGTCAGCAGATCCTCCACAAGCCGCGACATACGCTCGGTCTGCGAGTCAATGCGTGCGAGCGAAGACTGCCCCGACTCGCTCAGCGGCTCGGTCCAGCGCAGCATATCAGAGTATCCCTTAATGGCGGCCAGCGGGGTACGCAGCTCGTGGGAGGCATCCGCAATGAAGGCGCGAATCTGATGCTCGGTCTTCTCGCGCACTTCCAGAGCCGAATTCACGTTATCCAAGAGCTGATTGAGGGCGTAACCCACCGCCCCGACCTCGGTACGCGGATCGGAGTCGCGCGGCTCAACTCGCACCGCCGAGGAGATCGTATGCTCCTCCAAATCCAGGTGTGCCACGTCAGTTGCCACAGCGGAAACACGCTCGAGGGGCTTCATGGTGCGGCGAATAATGTAGGATCCGGCCATACCGGCACCCACCATTACGGCAATTGACCCCAGAGCCACAACAATTACAAAAATGGTCAGGGTCTGCTGCACGTTCTTCAGCGGAATGCCCACCACCTGCGCATCGGCGGAGCTACTAACTTTCGGGGTGATCTTAATGAGGTAAATGCCCGCTTCCAGCTTGACTTCACGCTCTTCGCTTTTAGTTGCGTTCAGGGCCAAGGTTCCAAGAGTAACCTGGTCATTCGCGGACAGGTTCTGAATGCTTCCATCATTGCCGAGCTTGCTAGCAATCTCAACTGCACCTTCGGAGTCCACGCAGGTAATCACTGTTCCCGAGGACTGGCCAGGGGCAAAGACGGACTTATCCTTCTTGAGGTCGGAGCAGTCTACCTCTTCCATCTTGCCGTCGCGCGTTTCCGGCTGCACCACGCGGTGACTGGTTTCATTGAGGCTACTGCGAGCCTGTTGGTATAGAGAGTTCTGCAGGGTGACGTAGGTGGACAGGCCGATAATGAGGCAAGCTACGCCAAGGGCAGCGACCAGGATTGCAATAAGACGTGAGCGTAGGTGGGGAACATATCCCATTTCCTCGGGGGATGCCTCGGGATTCTTCATGCTACGCCAGGCGGCTCGGAATCGAATGTAGAGGTGTTTGAGAGAGGCGAGATGACCCACATCCGCGGGATGCTTAGGGCCATCCCCCTCGGAGGTCGGGCGTCCGGTACGCGGGTGACGAGTGGCACCGGTATCAGAATTACCAGAATTGCCGGGCGTGTAGGCGCTCATGAACACCCTTCTCTCTACATTCTAGATACGAAATATAACGGATATGGCGCAGCAGACCGAGGTATGCATACACATCCCCAGTACTACCGCGCCACCAGAGCAGAAATAAGATGCCGCGGGATAACCCCGCGGAATGTGGGCTAGAGGGCCGGACGCAACACGTAACCGGCACCGCGTACCGTGTGAATCATTGGCTCACGCCCAGCATCAATCTTCTTACGCAGGTACGAAATGTACAGCTCCACAATATTAGCCTGACCACCAAAATCGTAGTTCCACACATTATCCAGGATCTGACTTTTCGACACCACGCGCTTGGCGTTCTCCATCAGATAGCGCAACAGGTCAAACTGAGTGGCGGTGAGATTGATCTGATCGCCACCGCGAGTCACCTCGCGAGTGTCCTGGTTCAGCACCAGGTCACCGACCACGAGCTCGGCGTCATCAATTGCGGCCACGCCGGAGCGCTGCACCAGGCGGTGCAGGCGGATCATGACCTCTTCCATTGAGAAAGGCTTGGTCACGTAGTCGTCCGCGCCGGCGGCCAGACCCTCAATGCGGTTATCCACCGAGTCTTTAGCGGTCAGGAAGAGGCAGGGAACCTCGGGGTAGAACTTGCGGATACGAGAGAGTAGATCCAGGCCGTCAAAGCCGGGCATCATAATATCCAGCACCAGCACGTCAGGGCGCCACTCGCGAGCAATGGCCAGGGCGGAAGGGCCATCACCGGCGGACTGCACCTCCCAGCCAATCATCTTCAGGCCCATACTGACGAGTTCCTTCAGCATCTCCTCGTCGTCAACGACGAGGGCGCGGATGGGGCTGCCGTCCGGGTGCTCCAGAGCGGGAAGGTTCTTTGCGATTTCAGTTGCTTTACTGCTCATACGCTTAAGAGTACCGCGAGGGGGTTCGCGCGGTAGCACCGGGAGGGATTTTTTGCCTCAATCTTATGGAATGCATGTTGCCATCACAGCTGAGTCACAGCTTGCAACGTCCCCCCCCCCCCGGAAATACGGAAGTTACTCCAGCCTGTACCCATAGTATTTTCTTTGTACACCGGAAATGCATTCTTTCGGGTGCTGTCTTTACGCATTAGCGTACTAGCGCGTTAACGCGCGATTCAATTCACCCCTTTCCTTTCTAGCGCCCCGGCTTTCCCCGTCTTTTCAGCCTAAATGTTACGTTCCAGCCGTACCACCTGATGGAAAATTTCACCGATTTGTACCTCCTAACCCCTCCTTTTCGGAAAAGCCTCCACTACACAAAATATGCGTGTTAGCATCTGGGTGTTATGGGTCTCACCGGATCCTCAACACATTAGCCATACATACGAGAGGACCATTATGGTCACCATCATTGTGGCGGCACACGGAGAGTCAGCCCCGGCCCTCCTCAAGACCGCCAGTATGATCCTCGGTCACTTCGAAAACGTCCACCCGGTCACCTTCCTACCGGGCCAGGGTCCCGAAGATCTTGTCGATGAGTACACCCGCATCGCGGAGGAACCCAGCGCAGAAGAAATCCTGCTACTGGTCGACCTCTTCGGCGGAAGTCCCTACAATGCGGGTGCGCAGTTTGCAGCCAGCCGCAAAAATGTTGACGTGATCTCCGGCGTGAACGTGCCGATGCTCATTGAAGTTATTTCCGCGGCGGGTCGCAAGAATGCGACCCTCGCATCCCTGGTCGCAAAAGCCCACAAGGCTGGAACCAAGGGCATTCGCTCCTTCCAGGAGGCGAACCAGCCTGCAACCCCGAAGGCCGAAGAAAAGACGGAGGCCAAGACAGTTGAGGTTCCGGCCGCGCAGCAGGTACCGGGCGGTACCATGGATGCGATTTTTACCCGCATCGATTCGCGCCTAATTCACGGCCAGGTGGCCGGCACCTGGGTTCCGTTTATCGCACCGCAAACTTTCATTGCGGCCTCCGATAACGCGGCTCATGACAAGCTACGTAAATCCATGCTATTGCAGGTGGCCCCGGCCGGCGTCAAGACCAACGTACTGGATATCGCCAAGGCCGGCCGCGTGTACAACAACCCCAAGTACACCGGTATGAAGACCATGTTCGTGGTTGAATCCCCCGTTGATGTTGTACGCCTACTCGACGAGGGCGTGAAGATTCACGCCGTCAACGTCGGTGGAGTGACCTTCAAGACCGGTATGGTGCAACTCTCCGAGGCTGTGTACGCCTCCGAGGAGCATTTGGAAGCCTACCGCGAGCTACTCAAGCGCGGCGTGAAGCTGACCGTTCAGCAGCTACCGAATCATACCCCGGTCGACCTGGCAAAGATCCTCAAGCAGAAAGGCTTGGATGCATGAATGCCCTCACGTTTATTCTTGTCGTTCTTGTGGCGTTCATCGCGGGTGTCGCATCCGTGGTCGACGAACGCCAATTCCACCGCCCGCTCGTGGCGTGTACCCTCATGGGTTTCGCTCTCGGCGACCCAACCACCGGCATTATGCTCGGTGGTGCTCTGGAGCTCATCGCCCTGGGCTGGATGAACGTCGGCGCCGCCATGGCACCCGACTCGGCCCTGGCTTCAACCATTTCCTCCATTGTGGTAATTCAGGGTCACCAGGACATCACCACCGGTATCGCCATTGCGGTGCCGCTGGCCGCCGCTGGACAGGTGCTGACCATCTTCGTTCGTACGATTACGGTGTTCTTCCAGCATCAGGCCGATAATTTCGCCAAGACAGCGAACTTCCGCGGTATTGAGCTGATGCACCTCAGCGGTATGGCTCTACAGGGTCTACGTGTTGCTATCCCGACCGCTATTGTGGCGCTGATTAGCTCCGAAGAACTGACCCGCCTGTTGGGCTTGATTCCTGCCGAGGTAACCACCGGTCTGCGTATTGCCGGTGGCATGATTACCGTGGTCGGTTTCGCAATGGTCATC
>CAUQVM010000019.1:0-18774 GCA_963521575.1 uncultured Rothia sp. | reverse complement strand
GCGCTCGCCCCTTCAGGTGCCTGTGACATGGCGGCGAAGTCCTCTTCAGCCAGGGTGAGGGTGCGTTCGGCAAGCGCTTCGAGCAGTGCCTTCTTGGAGGAGAAGTGGTAGAGTAGCCCACCCTTGGAGACTTTTGCGGCGGTGGCGACAGCGTCGAGGGTTGCGGCGCGTTCTCCGGTGTGGATCAGTAGATCGACGTAGGCGTCGAGGACGTGCTCGCGGGAGTTGTTGGCTCGTTGTTTGCGGTGGTTGGCGGTGGTCATGGGTATTAGTCTAACCGCTTGAAACTATACCGTCCAGTTGGTATAGTTATTCTTCGCCTGTGGGGCCGCACCGGGTGCGCATCATCCCGGACCGCTCCAAAAAAAGACAGGCCGAGCTGGTACCGCGCTCGCGTCCGCCACATCAGCCGAAACCCGAAAGACGCTCGAAACGCTTCATGACGAATCACAACCCGCAGACTACGGCTCTGCCCATCCACGCTCCCGAACAGAAGGCTAAGCGTTGGACCGCCCTTGGCGTACTCATGATGCCGGTGCTCCTCATTTCCATTGACAACACCGTGCTCGCTTTTGCCGTACCCGCTATCGCCGAGGCTCTGAGCCCCTCCGCTGCCGAACAGCTGTGGATTGTTGACTCCTACTCCCTGGTCCTCGCCGCCCTGCTTGTGCCCATGGGTGCTATCGGTGACCGCATTGGCCGCCGCAAGCTACTACTCATTGGCTCGACCGGCTTCACGGTTATCTCGGCTCTCGCGGCGTTTACGCCCTCGGCACTGCTACTTGTGGCAGCCCGCGCTCTGCTCGGTATTTTTGGAGCCATGCTCATGCCGGCAACCCTGTCGATTATCCGCAACGTCTTTGTGGATGCGAACGAGCGTCGCATTGCCATCGCCGTGTGGGCGACCGGCTTCTCCGCCGGTGCGGCGCTGGGCCCGATTGTGGGTGGCTTCCTGCTCGAACACTTCTACTGGGGCTCCGTCTTCCTCATGGCACTGCCGATTCTGGTGCCCTTCCTGATCTTTGCCCCCATGATGGTCCCCGAATCGAAGGACCCGAACCCCAGCCCGGTCGACCCGCTGAGCATCCTGCTGATTATGGTCGGCATGACCGGTATTACCTTTGGCCTGACCCAAACCTCCGAGAATGGATTCGACGCGGTAGCTATCAGCACCATCCTCGGTGGCCTGGTCTTCATTGTTCTGTTCGTGCTGCGCCAGCTCAACCGTGAAAAGAACAATATTCAGCCCATGCTGGATGTACGTCTCTTCCACAACTCCATCTTTACCGGTGCGATTGCAGCAAACATGATTTCCATGATGGTGGACGTCGGATTTATCTACTTCGCCTCGCAGCATCTGCAGCTGGTCTCCGGCTTGGCACCCATGTACGCCGGTGTGTTGCTGATCCCCGGCACCGTCGCGACCATGATTGCTGGTCTGACGATTGCCCGTGTAGCAAGCCGATTCCATCCCGCGCAGATCGTGGCGTTCGGCCTGGCGCTCAACGCTACCGCGTTCGCAACGCTTGCAATCCTGGGTGCACACGACGATGTGGTTATTATCCTCATCTTCATTGTGCTCGGTACCGGTATCGGTATTTCCCAGACCATCTCGAACGACCTGATGCTCTCCAGTGTGCCGCCGCGTAAGGCGGGTGCAGCCTCCGCAATTTCTGAGACCTCCTACGAAATGGGTGCGGTGCTCGGCACCGTCATCATGGGCGGTATCCTCACCTCCGTCTATCGTGCGAACCTCGTCATCCCCGAGGGTATGAACGCCGAGTCTGCCGACAACGCGCACGAAACCCTCGGCGGCGCTGTCAAGGTCGCCAGCGAACTGAGTGGAGAGCAGGCAAGCCAGCTGCTCTCCTCGGCATTCGCATCCTTCGACTCCGGTGTGGTGTACAGCTCCGCATTCAGTGCTGTACTGATGGGTCTCATGGCGGTTATCAGCTACCTGATGATTCGTAAGGCACCGCGCGAACTGGAGTCTGCAGAACACTAAAACTGCTCAGCGAGTGCTTAGCGCTCAATGTTGATTCTCATGGATGCGCCATCCGTCCCGGGGCCGCGTGAAATGAAATACGCGGATACTGGGGCGGGTGGCGCTACGCTGTCCGGGGTATCGTGCATTGAACGTACAGTCGGGCGCATGGTCGGTCACAGGTGAGGGTGATACGGTAGAATCCGAAAATTATTGCACCCGAGGCAATACCCGGGTTGTGGGCGAGTAGCACCGGGGCTGTTGGACCCGGTCCGCTGATACGAGGAGAAAGGCCGTTATGGGACTCAAAGACTGGATAGCACCCTTCATCACCCTGCTGATTGGTGCCAGCACCATCTTCATCTCCTACAAGAATTACCAGGCCCAGGCGGCGGCCAAGCCCTCCGAACTGGCACGTCTGGAGTTGTGGAGCAAACTCCTGACCGAGGCCGGAATGGATTTGAGCGCTCTGCCTGACCCGGATACCCTCAATAGCGACCAGCGCGTCGTACTGGAAAACTACCGTATCTTCCTCAAGCGCGCCTCCCTCGAATCGAAGCTACGTAAAGTTGGCATCGACAGTAACCGCATCTTTAGCCTGCTCATGAAGCGTGCCCACTCCTCCGTCAAGCCCACGCCTATCCCCATTGGTGATGCGGTCCGCTACTACCGCGTCATCCTGCGAGCACTCGTGTACATCTGGTTGTCCCTAGCCGTGGTATTCATTGGCGTGCCCATCGTAGTGGCTACCGTCGCCTACCTGTACCGTTTCTTCACCGCTCAGTCGGTGGACTGGTCTAGCTACTCCCTGCCACCCATTGCCGTGGTGCTATTGATTCTGGGCGTGGCGGCCGCAGGTGCCCTCGTCTTTCTGCAGAACCGCATGATTTCCGCCATTATTGCGAACAACGTGTACTTCTACTTCTGGGATATTTACGGCTCCAAGAAGAATGCCCGCGACACTGTTCACGCTTATACCGAGCGCCTGGTAGCTCGAACCTACGCCGATCAGCTCTTTCTGGGGCACCAGGAATTTGCTCACCAGTTCCGCGAGAACATGTACATGGCCGGCATTCAGGAAATCGACGAGTACTCGCGCGTGCTCAGTAATTCTGCCATGCTACCGCGCAACTACCGGGTGGTGGAGACCTTCGAAACCGAAGACCGCATCGACCGTTTTGTAAACTGGGTACGCTCCAAGATCGGTTTTGAGCAGCTGGAGCCGCGCATCATCTACACTCTGGAACGCAAGGACCAGGAAAAGAAAGAAGAACCAGCGCGCGTAACGCCGGAGGCGGCAGCCTCCGAGGGCTCGCAGAAAAACGATAGCGCCAAGAAGAATATTGCGGAGCAGGCAAAGAAGAACACAGCGGAGCCCGCTGAGAAGAACGCTAAGCCCCACCCTGACCGACCGGGTGAGAATGGGGAACAGCCCGGTCAGAACCCGGTGGACAAGGGAAGCGGGAAGACTGAGGGAAAGACTGAGTCGGCAGAGAGCGAAAGCGTTCAGCCTGCCGGCAATACGACCGGCATAGAAAAGAATGCCGAGCAACAGTCCAAATAGCTATAACTAGAGAAGCCTCATCTCAGAAGCCCCGAGGGCAGGAGAAAGGGTCGTAGCCTACGAGTTCGCCATTAAACCGTAAGCGTACGACCCTTTTCTTTATCCTCTTCTGTAGCGGACGGAATCGGAGGTACCGCCCGCTACAGAAGAGTCCATCGCTGCGCTCGCTGCGCTCAACGATGCCGCGCATCACGTTTTATGGGGTGTTGCCAAAGTGATTTGCTTCCCGGGCGGGTCCTACCCTTTCCCGCCCGGGAAGCAAATCGGTGGATGCTCGCGCCGTTTCAAAGATGCGGTTGATGCATCCGGTCGGAACCTCGCACTCACCGGGGAGACTCAACAGAGAGGTTCCGATGCTTTGCGCGGTAGATATCTACCGCGGCTCTTATGCCTCGGGGCTATGCCTCCGGGGTGCGTGCAATGACAACCTTGACGGCGTTGCGCTCGGTGGCGTGGCTGAAGACGTCGTAGGCCTCCTCGAACTGGTCGAAGGAGGCCATCGCCTTAGCGTTCAACCGACCGGAGCGGACCATGTTCAGCAGGTTACCGACAGTATTGCAGTTGACCAGGCCCATGTTGATATTCACGTTCGAAATCCACATGGTGTTCAGAGGCAACTCAACAGGCTTGCCGTGCACGCCGGCATTCGCGATATTGCCGTAGGGGCGAACAATCTTAGTGCAGGTTTCGAAGGTCTGCGGAATGCCCACGGCCTCGATGGCCACGTTCACGCCCAGGCCGTCGGGGGAGAGAACCTTAATCTTCTCGATGAAGTCTGGGCCGCCCGCGTTGACCTTATCGGTTGCGCCCAGCTCCAGAGCCTTGTTCATGCGGTTATCATCAAAGTCGACGGTAATAACGCGGCCAGCACCGCAGAGATTAGCGGTCATAATCGCGCCCAGACCCACGGGACCCGCGCCCACCACAGCTACGGTGTCACCGGGCTTGGTGTTGCCGTTTAGAATGCCGATCTCAAAGCCGGTGGGTAGCGCATCGGTGAGGAAGAGCACATCCTCATCGCTCAAGCCCTCCGGGACCAGATGAACCGAGGTCTCTGCGTAGGGAACACGCACGTACTCTGCCTGGGTGCCGTCAATCATGTAACCGAAAATCCAGCCGACACCACCAACGGTCTGGCAATGCGAGGGCTGGTTCGCCTTACAGTAGGAGCACTTTCCGCAACTGGTCACGGCGGGGATAATGATGCGGTCGCCGACCTTCAGATCAGTCACTGCGGAGCCAACCTCGGTAATGGTACCGACAGCCTCGTGGCCGAGGATACGTCCATGGTCCACCTCGGGGCAGTCACCCTTCAGAATATGCAGGTCGGTACCACAAATGGTGGTGGTGTCGACACGGGCAATAACGTCCGTGGGCTCAAGAATAGTGGGGTTCGGAACTTCCTCCCAGGCACCCTTCTGATCGGGACCGTGATATACATATGCCTTCATGGTGACTCCTCCGTTGAAGTTCTAATGAGGGTGCAGTGACTGCTTCATCACTACATATATCAACCCATAAGAAATATTTGATAGGTTGTACTTTCATTTAAACTAGGAGTGTTGAATTAAGCATTTATATTACGCGGAGTGTTTCCTTATAGTTCTTAAGACTGAAACTTGGGGCATTTTAAGATGCTATGCCCGCGCGTACCGGGGTCACCCTCGACCGCACCGCCGCCACCGCCCATACCAGCACGAAGGCCGCCACCATCGACAGCACAATTGTGCCACCCGTCGGCAGATTGAAGGCCCAGGACAGATACAAACCCACTACCGAGCAGACGCCACCAAACATCGGGGAAAACACCATCATTGCCCCAAAACGGCGGCAGGCCAAGCGCGCAGCCGAGGCCGGAATCACCAGCAAAGCCAACACCAGTACGTTACCCAGAGTCTGCAGACCCAACACTACTGACACCGTCACCAACACGTACAGGACAATGTCCAGGGCCAGCACCGGCAGGCCCATCGCGCGGGCGCTCTCTCGGTCCAGACTCACCGTCACAATCTGCCGGTGCAATAGCCGCAGAACCAGTAGAATCACCGCCCCCATCACAGCAGCCTGCACAATGTCCTCAACCGAAACACCCACAATCGAGCCGAACAGAAAATCCTGAACCGACCCCGAATAGCCCGGTGCCAGCGAAATGATCACAATGCCCAGAGCAAACGAGGCCGCGAAAAAAATACCAATGACTGAATCTTCGCGCAGACGTTGATTCTGGCTAAAAATAGCCACAAGCACCGCCGTTGTCACACCCGCCACCAGGCCGCCGGCCACCAGATTTCCACCCAGCACAAAGGCCAGCGCCAGACCCGGGAAGACTGAGTGAGCCACCGCATCGCCAATAAAGACCATGCCGCGCATTAGCACGTGGCAACCCACCACACCCGTCACCACCGACGCCAACAGCACCGCCGCCAGGGCACGCGGTAGAAAGGCCAGCGACGGGTTAAATAGATCCGCCACAAAATCGATAGGGGTAATCACGAAATCTCCTCAAGGTTGTGCCCGTGCAGCCAGGTGTGCAGCTGCTCCAGGCTGAAGGACTGCGCCGGTCCATCCAGGGCAATACCGCCGCGCACCCCACACAGGCGTGAACAGGACTCGCGCGCAGCCAGCATGTCATGCGTAGACATAAGAATCGTGATGCCCTCCGCCGCCAGCTCACGGTACAGGCGCGTGAGGGTGGACTGAGTGGGCGCATCCACACCCGTGAACGGCTCATCCAGCAGTAGCAAGGAGGGATCGGCCGCCAGCGCTCGCGCAAGTAGCACTCGCTGACGCTGACCGCCTGAAAGTTCCGCAATCGAAGCGTCCTGAAGGTGCAAAACGTCGGTGCGTTCCAAAGCCGAAAAAACTCGCACCCAATCCTTCTTCCCGGGGCGACGAAAGAAACCAATCTCACGCGTGCGGCCGGTCATGGCCGTGTCCTTAACCGAGAGCGGAAAATCCCACTGGAACTGATGCTTCTGCGGCACATACCCGATGTGCGCGCGGGCTCCTCGCGGGTTTTCACCCAGCACGCTCACCCTCCCGGAGGCGGGTCGAATCAGGCCCAGAATCGTGCGTAGCAGAGTGGTCTTACCCGCGCCGTTCGCACCAATGAGACCCGTGAATTCGCCGCGCTCCAGGGTCAGGGAGAGGTCCTGCAGAACCGGTCGGCGCGCGTACCCGGCGTAGAGGTGCGAAACCTGCAGAACCGGCTCAGAGTTTGCGGTCGGTGCCGAGGTAGAGGAGGTTGCCTTGGCAGAAGCCGCGTAAGAGGCTGCGGGGGAATTGAGAGGGCTCACGCGCGGTCACCCCGGTTTGTACCCTGCACCTCGTTAAGGGCCTCGCTCTCGGCGGCGCGGCGACGGCGGGAAGCCAGGAAAACACCCAGACCCAGCGCAGCCACAATGCCTGCGACAGCGCCCCAGGGGACGGTGAACTCGCCCCTCACGCTCTGGCTGCTTGTAGCGTTTGATGATGCGGTGTTCGACTCGGCAGTATTTGAATCGGTTGAGGTGCTAGAGGGTGCAGAACCCGCGCCACCCGCAGAACCGCGGGCCTGCGCCTCCGCCGCGTACAGGGCCTCGGCGTTCGCGGAGTCACCCACCGCAAACTTCAGGTAGCGGGTATCGCTCACCGTGTTCCCGTCAGAAAGCTCGGCGCTCGCGGTCACCTTCAGCAGGTACTCACCCGGGGCGGTGAATACCCAGTTTGCGTGGGTATGCGTATTCTTCTCGACCCATATCTGCTGCGGGTCGGTCTTCGTGGAGGTCCACAGCACCTGCGGGGCCGAGAAGTTGCCGTTTTCCAGATAGAGGCTGAATGTTCCCGGGCCGCTCACCTGCTCCAGGGTCAGGTTTACGCCGCGGTTCAGCCGCTCGACCAGCTGCGGGTCCTGGGTGTTCCAGCCCGGCCAAATCACGCCCCTAGCCTCGGTCTGCGGAATCACGTACACTTTGGAGCCGGCGGGGGCGCCCACAAAGGAGTAGCGAGGATCATCCGGGACCTCCAGGATTGCCTTGTCGCTACCGCGGTAGATGACCTCGTCCAGGCTACGCCAGACGGGGCTCTCACCGTGGTCGTCGTGAAGCATGAGCTCGAATGTACCGTTGTTAAAGCGCGGACCCATATCCACGTGGCCAGCTGAAATTTCGGTGCGGCCCGATGCGACCGGCTGCTCCGCCGAGAGCGTCTGGGTGAGAGAACGCTCGGCGCGGGTCAGGTTGCCGTCATCGGTCTGAACGGGGGTGCCCGGCTGGGAGGTGGGGGCTATGGAAGCGGTCTCTGCGTGCGCCGGTGCCGCGAGAGAGGTGCCCGCTGCAAGGGGCGCGGCGAGCAGACAGGCTCCGGCAAGGAGGATACGTGCTGTGTGTGAGCTGTTCATGGGACTTCCTTGATCATGAAAGATGCGTGACTGAATGTATTTGTCGTATGGGCTACATGCCCTTGCGGGATGCTCGTGGAGTAATTTATGCGGTGGGTTCGGTGCAGGCCGCGGCCTGGGCCTCTCCGGTGCTATCTTCGGCATAACTTTTCGCCGCGCCCGAGCACAGCGCAATCGTGTGCGCATTCGCTAGCATCATCTGTGCGTAGTGCGGGGCGTGTGCATCCAGAGTGTCCGAGTAGAGCACGCCGGTACGCACCCGCGCCTCCCGAGCCAGCTCCGTGAGTACCGGTGAACGTATGGCTGTGGACTGATCTAGGTAGATAGCCGGAACCTTCAAATCCTCCACCGTGCGGCGCAGTCGCTGGCGCTGCTGAATGCTCGGCTCGCCGCTCGCGCTGGCACTCACGAACCCGGCCACGCGCAACCCGTAGGTGGTTGCCAGGTAGCGGTAGCCGTCGTGCGTGGTGACCAGGTTGCGGGCCTCCTCCGGCAGGGCCCCGTAGATGTCGTGCAATCGCGCATCCAGTGCGTCCAGCTCAGCGGTGAGGCGCTCGGTGCGGGCTGCGTACTCGCTTGCCCCGGCCGGGTCGGCGGCGGTGAGCGCATCGCGAATGACCTGTACGCTTGCCTTCGCGTTCGGCACCGAATGCCAAATGTGCGGGTCGATTTCGCCGTGCACGTGCTTACCTAAAACGGCCTGGGCCAGTAGATATACCTGCCCGCGATGTTCCGAGGTGCCCGAACGCAGGAACCGGTAGGTACCGCCGGAGGGTACCTCCTGCAGGGTGCGGGAGGGAACCGCCACCACGGTGCGGTCCAGCTCATGCTCCACGGCTCCGGCGGGGGAGTCGGCGCGAAGCACGAGCCGACCCTCGTCGGTGCGAGCCGTAATATCGGCGTGACCTGCGGAAAGAATCGTAATACTTTCGACTGGAACCTTCTGAGCTTCAGCCAGCTTCTGCGCCAGCTGCTGCGGGTCGCGGCCCACCGTGCAGTGGAGCACACTGCGGGAAGAGTGCACCGACTCCGGGGTATTGACCGCGGTGGCACTCAGCTCCACCTCGTATTCGCCGGCATTGCTAAAAGCCCAGGAGAGGTGCGTGTGCGCCTGCAGGGGTAACTCCAGGGAGCCCATGTCACCGGTGCGTACAGCGGTATCCCCTTCGCTGTTGAGGCTCACGCCGCGTGCATGGGAATCGCATAGCATTTCTACCGCGCCGAAGGTTTGGGTAATAAATGCTGCCAGTTGGGCGCGGGAGGGGTCGCCGTCGGTGCGGACGCGTACGCTTTCAACGCGAAAACGCACAGCGGCCTCCGAGGCGGTAACTTCTGAATTAGCGGCCGCGCCGTTGCTACCCTCCACGCGCAGGCCCAGCCAGATGGAATCCAGGGAAGCATCCTCCACGATGGCTTCGAGCTTACCTCCGTATTGTTCGATTTTTTCGGCTACTGCCACGGAGATAACCCCCGCCGGCAGGTTTGAATCCACCATCTTGGTCAGCTTGTGCTGCTCCAGTAGCAGTCCGTTCGTGAGGGCACACCGGGCGTAGGCCACGTCGCGAATATCGCGCAGGCTCGGCTCATAGGAGTGCGGGTCACCCCCGGAGGGCACAAGGGAATGCACGCTCGCTCGGTCCCCGGCTACCTGCCGGGCAAGGTCGGCCAGGATGGGGGTCGTGGCGACCACGCGCATCCGCTCACCGCCCGTCCTTCCTCCGGTATCGTCAACCGCGGGGGCGCACCCGGTGAGACCGCCGACACCGAGGGAGGCAACCCCCGCCCCGAACACCGCGCGGGAGGCAAAGGTCAGGGCGGTGCGTCGGCTCCAAGCAGGTCGGCTACACGGGGACCGGTTCTGCTCAAGCCTGTTGTCGGGACGGTCTCCGGAACTCCCGCCGGGCGGTATCACTGCGCGCCCTTTCGGCTACGGGTGGCGCGGCGTGCCGAGCGCAGAATCACGGCGCCCAGGGCGAGGGCGAGTAGCGAGGTGCTGATCATGAACGGGTCTACGCCCGCGCCGGTGTGGGGTAGTTTGCCAGCTGCAGCAGTCTTCTGGGCGTTGGCGAGTTCCTGACCGGTCAGAGCGCAATCTTCGCCCGAGGCGGTCTTACCGACGATGCGCACCTTCGTGCCATCTGGCTTGGTAACGATTCCGGTGGCTTCGTCCACGGTACCGTTGAGGGAATCTTTGGCGGGAGTCTTCTCGCTCTCGGGGGTGCTGGTGGGCTTGGGTTTGTTGCTATCGCCTCGGGTTTCGACACTCTTATTCTGCGTATTTCCACTTGTCGAGGTGTTATTAGGGGTGCCGACGGTAAAGTGCAGGGTGGATTCGCTACTGACCTGACGACCATTCTTGAGGCGCGCGGACCAGCCAATGGTCACGGTGTAGCGGCCCTCGGCGGTGAATACCCAGTTGCTGTGCTGGTGCGTGTTGGCAGGCACCTGGAAGGAACCGCCCCCGCGCGAATCGAAGACGCGCTGACCGGCGGAACCGAAGTTACCCGAGAGGAATACGGAGAGATTGCCGGGGCCATCAAAACCATTGAGGGTCATGGTGACCGGCCCGTCGAGCTGCTTAAGCAACTCGGGATCCTGGGTGCTCCAGCCAAGCCAAGGCACGCCCTGCTGCTGGGTTGCCCCAATCATGTGTACGGGGGTTCCGGCCGGGGCGATATTTTCCATGCCGGAGGGTAGCTTGAGCTTGGCGGCATCGTTTAGCACGAATTCGAGTGTGCCGGGGGAGACGTGCCGCGCTGGGCTGGTGCGGTCGTCCTTAACGCTACTGGTGAGGTTGTCGCCGTTAAGCACGGGACCTACGTCAAAATGGCCGTGCGTGACTTCTTCGCGACCGCTGTGCTCGGCCGCGTTCGTGATGGTCGCAAGGGTAGCCTCACCGGAGGATGCCTGAGGGTTCTCGGGTGCGGCCTGCTTCTTCGCGCTCTCCTTCTGTCCGGTTGCGGGATTCTGAGTCGTTGCGGTGCTGCGGGTGGGGTCATTGACGGGTACCTCGGTGGCGATACACTGCTGGTTCAAGCTGCCGGGCTGTCCAGATGAGAGGATACCGCCGTTACTGCCGCCATTTGAGTCGCTACGGTGACTATCACCGGGGACGGTGATGTTCTGGGCGTTACTGCCCTTAACGCTGCGATCTTTCGCCTGGTCGGACTCGTTTTTGGGGGTTTCGGTGGTGTGCTGGGTGGCGTTTGTGGCCTCTTGCATGGGGGTTTGGGGTACGCTCGCCGCACCAGCTTGTGTGCCGGTTGTTGCAGCGCCCACGCGGCGAATGGTGCCTGCCTCACCGAGGGTGCTACCAAAACTATCGGTGCCAGCGGGATGTGCGGTATCCGCGGCGTCGGATGCTTGGGGGGTTTTGTTGGCAGCGGGAGCCTGGGGTGCGGCCGGTTCGGTGTCGTGTGCAATGTTCTTCATACCCTCGCCCGCGCCGGAACCTGTAGTGGAACCCGTGTCGGGGGTTTCGCTCATGCTGGTGCTAGGGCTCGGGGCGGGGGTTGCCTCCGTATCGCGCGTCTTATCCTGCCCCGCTTCGAAAGCGTCCTCCGGGTCCACGCCCACGGCAATGGTGTAAGTTGCCTCTGAGGTCACAGGTGTGCCGTCGGCTAGGGTTGCGCTGGCACGGAAGGTCAGCCGGTAGACCCCGGCGCGAGTGAAGGCCCAGCTGAGGTGCTCGTGCCCGCCGGCACCGATGGTGTGCGGCTCAAGCCGGTCGGCAGTGCTGAAGACTCGCGGGTTGTCGCGGCCGGATTCGGTAAAGACCTCGGCGCGGGCACCCTCGGGCACGCTGGAACGGACGAGCTCGAGGGTTATCGAATTGTCTTTAAGTGCGCCGGGGGCAATGCCCTCTGCGCCGAGCCCGGGGTAGAGCAACCCGCTGGTGCGTGTGGAGGGAATGTAGAAGATATCGGTGCCTTCGGGGCCGATATAGTCGTAGCCTCGATTCACGGTGGTGTGTGCGTCTTCGACATCGGGTAGGTGGAAGACGGTATGCGCGGGATCGAAGCGACCGTGCTCGCCGGGGGAGGTATCCGCCAGGGTTCCGAGGGTGAGCTGCTTGCCGTCGAGGAAGGCGTTGAGGAGCTCAGTGTGCACGCCGGCGATGACGTAGTTACCCTCGTAGACGGTGTAGCCTGCGGATTCGTGGTGTTCGCCGTCGTGTTGATCCGCCTGCTCGCGGGTACCGCTCGGTTCGGGGGTGTGGTGCGCTTCTTCGTGAGCCTGTGCGGCGGGTGCGCTTAGGGGTGCTTGCGGCGGGAAGGCTGTGGGTGTGCCGAGGGTGAGGGTGCATCCGAGGGCGGTAGCGCTGAGGAAGGTGAAGGGGGTGCGTCGCTGCATAGTGCTTTCCTTGGTGGCTCGGGGCCGGGGTTGGAGGCTGAGCCTGGAATCGGGGCCCGGGGTGGCTCTGTGTGGTTATGGATATGGGGTTGAGTGTGTCGTGGTTGCGCGTCGGGACTGAGGAGGGAAGCTCGGCCACCTCGGCACACAGATATTTCTGAGAATCACTATACTCAGCTACAGGGCAAATGACAATTATTCGCAAAAGCGCTACCCTGAATAAAGAAATTGAGAAAGGTTGTCATGAACTCCCAGAAGCAGGCCCAACGACGGGCCATCACCCACACCCCCGCCCTGTACCTCCCCGGAGGAAAGCCTGCCCTACGCCGTGCGGCAGCCTTCCTCTCCGCGGCGGCCCTGCTCGCCCTCGCCGGTGCGGCTCCCACGCTACCGGCCGCCGCAGGCCCCGACGACGGTAAAATCGTCACTACCAAGGGCCACGTTGACGCTCCCAAAGCCTACTGGGATGAGCAGAGCGGCACATTCGTGCTCATGAACGAGGCCAACCCCTACAAGACCGGTGCAGATACCTACGAGCTCGAAAAGACCGTCAACTGGGTCGGCAAGGGATACAGTGGTCGCGACGGAAAATCCCAATACACCATGACGATCGGCGACTCGCCCTCCCTGGCATTCCTGGGCAAGCCCGGCCAGACTCTCTACATGGCCCCGCACCTGACTTTCGGTAATCAGGATCCCATCTGGGCTGGCCTGGGTGCCTCCGTGAAAGTGCCCACCGAACGCTTCCGCGACGGTGTGTTCACCACCGATATCCTCTCGGTTGAAGGCCCCGGCCGCATGGAACTCTTCCGCCATAACCCGGACGACGCCCCCGCCGACGTATACCGCATGCTCTCCACTAGCTCCACCGGCTGGCATTCCTGGCTACTCGACAAGGGTAGTCACACGCACAACACCACGACCTTCACCCGCCCCGGCCGGTACGTGGTTACCTACCGCACCGTGGCCCGCTCCACCGACGGGCACATCATTAGTTCCAAGCCATCCAAGCTGGTCTGGCAGGTCGGTGGCATGCAGCCCACGCTCGGTGACGGCACTCCCACCGCCGTGCCCACGGTCGACCGGTACAATGCCGCACCCGTAGGTGACCTGGATGCCGCCAAGTACGTGCTCACGGTTGCTCCGCATCGCCTGGATTCCGATCCGGCCAAGAATAAAGATGCCGATGACAAGCTCAGTGACATCACCTTCACTGCCGCCAACAAAAATCTCAAAGGCACCCTCACCCTCTACAACAACGGGTACTTCCTCACCGACCTGCCAGTACTGAACGGTACCGCCACCTGGGCCGAAATGCTCGGCAGCGAGGGCTCCCAGCTACAGGCCGTGTTCACCCCCGACACCTCCGATGCGAGTAGCGCCGAGTCCTCGCGCTGGATCTCGCACAAGCTTACCTATGAGCCCGGTCGCACCGAAAGCGTGTACAGCAAGGACGGTAACGGCTCCTGGCCCGAGGAAATCCCGGACAAGGCCAACACCGCGCTCAGCACCGAGCAGTACACGCCTACCAGCATGGACTACGACGTGAGTGTCACCCCGAATGGCAACGGATTCAGCACCGTTGAAGTGCGGTTTAAGGACCCGAAGGTACGCGGCTTCCTACGCGGCGGTTTCTACGCTCAGGACGACCCGGTCTACCCCTACCTCGACCTGGAGAGTACCGTAGACGATGGTGTGGTGCGCTTTACCTTCCGCGACGAATCGTTCTACAAGGGCACGGCTCTGCGCGTGAAAATGCTGACCCACCCGGATATGAACGCTTCGGCGTCCACGACGGAGGTCGCGGCCAACTACGAGCCGGGTACTGCCTACACGGTGAAGGGCGCGCTAGCCCCCGATAGCGCGCCGATTGGCGACGCACCGAAGCCGGGGCCGGCTGATCCTGCGCCGACGGATCCCACCACCGTGCCGAGCGTACCCGCGGTTCCCGCCCCGAGTAACCCTGCGCCCTCCACGCAGCCCTCAACCCCCGGTACCCCCGGTCAACAGTGTGTGCCCGGTCAGATTGATGGCCGCGCCAAGATTTCGCACGGCCACCTGGATATTCAGGCCACCCTGAAAGACCGTCAACTGTCCGTGGGCCTACGCGACGACAGCGGAATCATTGACCCTGATTCAACCGTGCGCTCGCTCGACTCGGTCGTATGGACAGTCAGTGAGAAAGCCCGCCGCGTGCGCACCGAACGCATGGCCGATGAGAAGCTGAACTTTATGGGCCCGGTCGGCGCCGCCTTCTACGGCCTACCGCAAACCCAGCAGAGTGGCCTGCCTTGGCCCGGCTATAACACGCAGGACATTGACTACAGTCAACTGCGCGGCCCGGTGCGCCTGCACGTGGTGCCGAAGACCATGCCGCAGGGTGCGCGCTTTGGCATGTTTACTGAGTCCATGAGCGGCGTGGATGTGCTACTGGACTCGACCACCGACAAAACGGTCATTGACATTGATTACGCGACGCACGCCCACGCAAACTGGGTATTTTCTGAGCCCGGCCAGTACCTGTTTGACGTGCACTATAGCGCCACGCTGACTGACGGTACAGAGGTCAGTAGTCC
This sequence comes from uncultured Rothia sp., assembly GCA_963521575.1. Lineage (GTDB taxonomy): Bacteria > Actinomycetota > Actinomycetes > Actinomycetales > Micrococcaceae > Rothia. The sequence goes on along the minus strand of CAUQVM010000019.1, from coordinate 3,919 downwards.
CGTGCAACATCTGGCGGTTGCGGTGGGTCAGAAGGCCTCGGAGGCATGCTCTTTTGAGACGGTGATTCCGGGAGATCCGACGGCTTCGGCTCCTGCCTCGGCGCCGATAAATGACTTTAACGGTGTGCGCCGCGTGAAGTTGGGCAGCGGTGTGGGTGGTAACGTCGGTGCTGTTCAGTCGGGCCCTGGTGCGGGTTCCCCGGGTAATACCTCTGAGGGTAATTCCTCCGGTGATTCCGTGAATGCTCTCGGTGGTGTGAATACTGGGGGATCCGGCACTTCCGGCGGTGGCGCGGGGGTATCTGCTTCCTCCGGGGGTACTAACGCTCAGCGGGGTGGCTTGGCGTATACCGGTTTCGGCGTAGCGTCTGCGGCCCTAGGAGGCTTGGCGGTGCTGGGTGCGGGCGCGCTACTAATATTGCGTTCTCGCCGCTCCTCATAACAATCACTGCCTGACGGCACACTGATATGCTGAGAGCACTCCACCCTTCAGGGTGGAGTGCTCTCAGCTGTTTAGGCAGAGGTGAATACTTACGTATTACAACCCAAGCGGGCGGTTTTGATATGGGTTCATTGCTCTATGGATCGCTTGAAGGAGTGGAATTCCCTATTTCTTCATCTCACGTTTTAGGGTAGATATTTGGTCTGGTCAGCATGATATCCAAGCCCTCAGCGGGTTTTTCGTTTTGAAAATATAGTGAGGGCGGATATTCATAAAATTCTTAAGCGAAACCAGTGGATATCTTTACCCTTTACTATAATCTTTCCAAAAGTCGTAAAAACTTTAGGATTTAAGGCTTTACAATTGAAGGAGAGACACCTCCTTCCCTAGGACTCAGGATCTTCCGCTATCAGGTTGCACCGGTACGTATTCGCCGTCTGACCGGATACCTGAAGGGGTGCATCCAAAACACCGTAAATCGAAAGGAACAGACCAATGGCCCCTCGCAAGCCCGTACGGTCCCTAAACCGCCGCGCTGCATTCATCGCAGCCGGTGCAGCTGGCGCCACCGCCCTTGGCGCCCTGCTCACCCCAGCGCAGGCTTCTCCCTACAGCCCCACCATCCGCAAGCGTCCCGGAGGCCAGCAATACCGCTGGGGCTACCGCAAGCGTCCCGGTATCAATGACAGGCCCGGCTGGTAAGAAGCCCGGGGCTCGCTTCGCGTGTAGAACCGGCAAGCTCCACCGCAAAACCTATAACAGGAAGGCGGTACTACATACAGTAGTGCCGCCTTCCTGTATTAAGACTAAGTAAAAAAGTACACGGCACACTACAGCGTCCCGCACACTCCATCACAGACGGATTGAGAGAATCCTATGAATAGCCTTACCCGCCGCTCCGCCCTTGGCCTCTTCGCTGCCGCCGGCGGTGCCACCCTTCTCGCAGCCTGCGGCGCGCAGCCCCAAGCATCTAGCAGTAGAGCATCCGGCAGTGCACCGGTATCCTCTGCTGCCGCGGCTAGTACCCGTAGCGATTACACCGGCCCCGCCGCACTCGAGGGCTACACTTCCAAACCTGCCGACTACCAGCCCGCCACCCGCACCGAAGCTTCCAAGAACGCTCCCGTGCCCGTCAAGCCCGCCGTAGCCAATGAAAATAGCGTTGAGGGTTTTTACCAGTCCATCGCGTTCTTTGGCGCCGCTATGGAATACTATATGCGCACCGGTAAGACTGAACCCCTGCGTGAAAGCGCTATTGACAAGGCTGAAATTAAGGCCATCCTCGAACCGGAAGAAGATACCGTCGGTGCGAAGTTGCTCAAGGGTGAACTTTGGATGCACGACCCGACTGTTACTATCACCATGCTCTCCGCCCAGCCTGAGCGTGACGGCGATGCCTACACCTGGAAGGTCCGCTTCACCATGACCAGCGGCGAGTTCATGGCTTCCAAGGACAAGGCCCTGGACATCCCCGAAAGTAGCCGCGAAAACGTGAACGAACGCACCCTGCGCGGCGTTTACGAGAACGGCGGTTGGAAACTGACTGGTATGAAGGCCGAGTCCGAGGCCTCACCCACCAGCACCTCAGCAACCACCCCGGCCTAACATTGCAGAAGAGGGCGCCCGCTCCGTGGATATGAACCACGGGGCGGGCGCCTCTCTATGTATTTATGTATGTGATGCGCTCGCTGAGCGCCGGCATACACCGGCACTACCAGATGCGCACGCGCTCCTCGGGAGCCAGGTACAGTGCATCGCCCTCAGAGACGTCAAACGCCTCGTAGAACTCATCAATATTGCGCACCATACCGTTTACACGGAACTCATCCGGCGAGTGCGGATCCACCGAAATCATTACCTCGGCATGCTGCGGTCGAGACTTCGTGCACCAGCCGCGAGCATTCGAGAAGAAGAAACGCTGAATAGCGGTCATATCGTCAATTACCGGCGCATCAGCCAGAGAGTCAATGCCCTGCTGCTTGAGCGCCAGACGGTATGCCTTCAGAGCAATCGACATACCAGACAGGTCGCCAATATTCTCGCCCAGGGTCAGCTCACCGTTCACATGGAACTTCGGATCCAGACCCGCCGGAACATACGCGTTGTACTGCTCCACCAGGGCTGCGGTGCGCTCCTTGAACTTCGCGTAATCCTCTTCGGTCCACCAGCTCTCCAGCTTGCCATCGCCGTCGTAGCGGGAGCCTTGATCATCAAAGCCGTGGCCAATTTCGTGACCAATAATCATGCCGATATTGCCGTAGTTTGCCGCATCGTCAGCTTCCGGGTTGAAGTACGGGGGCTGCAGAATGGCTGCCGGGAACACGATTTCGTTCGCCGGAGGCATGTAGTACGCGTTCACAGTCTGCGGGGTCATCAGCCACTCCGACTTATCCACCGGCTTACCGTTACGGGAAATCAGCCAATCAGCGTCAAAGGTTCCGGTGCGGCGCAGGTTCTCGAACAGATCACCGGGCACCAGCTCCAGGGCGGAGAAATCACGCCACTTATCGGGATAACCAATCTTGGTGACGAACTTCGACAGCTTCTCCAGAGCCTTCGTGCGGGTTGTCTCGGTCATCCAATCCAGCGACTCGATGGATTCGCGGTAAGCCTGAAGGAGGTTACCGACCAGAACCAGCATCTTCTCCTTGTGCGAAGGCGGGAAGTGCACGGCCACGTATTCCTGGCCAATCTCCTCACCGAGCGCCTTCTCAACGGCGCCCACGCCACGCTTCCAGCGCTCACGAATCTGCTGGGTACCTGAGAGAGTCTTGCCGTAAAAGTTGAAGCTCTCCTGAACTAGTGCGTCATACATGAACGGCGCACGCGAACGCAGAACGGTCCACACGGCCCATAGCTTCCAGCTCATCAGTGGAATGGAAGTGAACAGCTTCGCCGCACCCTCAAAGAATGACGGCTGCGCAATAATAACCTGACCCAGAGTTTCCGGGTCGGAACCCAGTGCCAGTAGCCACTGCGAGAACGGGAAGCCGGGGAACTTCTCCTCCAGCTCGGTGGCCTGGTACGGGTTGTAGGTGGCTTCGGCGTCACGGTTCTCCACCACATTCCAGTGCAGGCGAGCCAGTTCCGACTCGTGGGTGAACACCAGCTGAGCCGCCTGCTCAGGGCTCAGACCGAAGCCCTCCGCTAGGCCGGTCAGCTCAAACATGCGGGCGATGTGCTCCACGTAGGCTGCGCATGCCTGCTCGTGCTTCTCTTCACGGTAGTACGACTCATCCGGCAGGCCTAGACCCGACTGGTGCATGAAGAACGTGTAGTTCTTCGGGTTCTTCGGGTCATTGCTGGTGTACCAGGCGAATAGCTGAGGCAGACCCGCACGAGACAGCAGCGCCAGGGTCACGGCCAGGTGGGTGGGGGTTGCCGAGTTCAGAATCGGGGCGATTTCCTTGAGCAGCGGCTCAAGGCCGTCCGCCTCAATCTTCTCGACGTCCATGAAAGAGTTGTACAGCGCGCCGA
>CAUQVM010000018.1:0-18785 GCA_963521575.1 uncultured Rothia sp. | reverse complement strand
TGAAGTTTGAGGGTATGAACCCGACCGGTTCCTTCAAGGACCGCGGTATGACCAGTGCAATGACCGCCGCTAAGCGTGACGGCGCGAAGGCTGTGGTATGCGCTTCGACCGGTAACACCTCCGCTTCGGCCGCCGCCTACGCGCTACAGGCCGGTATGCGTTGTGCCGTGCTGGTTCCCGATGGCAAGATCTCCATGGGCAAGCTGTCCCAGGCCATTGCCCACGGTGCAGATATTATCCAGATTGACGGTAACTTCGACAACTGCCTGGAGATTGCCCGCAAGCTCAGCGAGAACTACCCGGTGTTCCTGGTGAACTCGGTGAACCCCTACCGTATTGAAGGTCAGAAGACCGGTTCTTTCGAAGTCGTTGACACCCTGGGCGATGCTCCCGATTACCACCTGTTGCCGGTTGGTAATGCCGGTAATATTACCGCATATTGGAAGGGCTACAAGGAGTATTCCGAGCCCTTTACCAACCGTGACGGCAAGGTACTTGAACCTGTGGCTACTAAGCGCCCGATTATGTGGGGCTTCCAGGCTGCAGGTGCGGCCCCGATTGTGGCGGGTCACCCCATTGAGAATCCCGAGACCATTGCGACCGCAATTCGTATTGGTAACCCCGCCTCCTGGGAGAAGGCCGAGGCCGCACGCGATGAGTCCGGTGGTCTGATCGAGGCTGTTACCGACGAGGAGATCCTGGAGGCGCACCGTTGGTTGTCCTCGCGTGAGGGTGTTTTCGTGGAGCCCGCTTCCGCTGCGGGTGTGGCTGGTTTGCTGAAGAAGCACCGTGCCGGCGAGGCTCCCGAGGGTAAGACCATCGTTATTACCGTGACCGGTCACGGCTTGAAGGATCCGCAGTGGGCTCTGCAGGAGGTCAATGGCGTGAAGGTTGAGCCGACTAAGGCTCCTTTCTACGTGGTGGCTGTAGCAGAGATCCTGGATCTGCACTAAACTCTTTACTCGATGAGGTGCACTCCGTCCCGTATTCCGGGGCGGGGTGCACATGTGTATGAGAACATCCCGACGTATCTTTTCGTTATTCACTCTTCCCGTCACCGAACGCGAGGTACCTTGCTATGTCTTCCCTGACTGTTTCTGACATTCCCGTGGGCGCATCCGTGACCGTGCGTGTGCCTGCCACAAGCGCCAACCTGGGCCCCGGCTACGATAGCTTGGGCTTGGGGTTGGGATTTTATGATGAACTAACCGTTGAACGTATTGAGTCCGGCTTGGAGTTTGAGCTGAGCGGTGAGGGAAGCACCGAGGTGCCCCGTAATGAGACGCATCTGGTGCTCCAGGCGATGAAGGCAGCCTTTGCGGTGGCCGGTCTAGATGAGCTACCGCCGGTCAAGCTAATTGCGGACAATAAGATTCCGCACTCGCGCGGTATGGGTTCTTCCGCTTCGGCTATCGTGGCCGGCGTAGCGGCCGCCAGTGCCCTGTTGCCGGAGGGGTATCGCCTAGATCGCGAGCAGATGCTACAGGTCGCCTCCGATATGGAGGGCCACCCCGATAATGTGGCTCCCGCCATCTACGGCAATCTGTCAATCTCGTGGGGCCAGCTGGGGCAGTGGCAGTCGCTGATCATTCCGGTGCATCCTGCGGTGCGTCCGGTAGTGGCGGTGCCCGACTACGAGGTATCCACGAAACTGGCGCGCTCGTTGACTCCCGCGCAGATTCCTCATCCTCAGGCGGCAGCAAATTCGGCCCGTGCGGCTCTGCTGATTCGTTCCCTATCGGATGCTCCCGATTATTTGATGGATGCGACGGTGGACTATCTGCACCAGGGTTACCGCATCCCCGCGATGGAGCCTTCGGCTGCGCTGGTGTCCTTCTTGCGTGAGCGCAATTTGGCTGCGGTTATCTCGGGTGCAGGTCCGACCGTGCTGACTTTTGTAAACGGTGAGGAGCAGGTTCAGCGAGTACAGAAAGCCATCGCAGAATTTGAGGCTCATCACAGTGCGAGTGAAGTGTCCGGCCGCCGCCTCAAGTGGCGCGTTCTCTCTCTTGAAATTGATACCGAAGGTGTTATAGTTACTCAGTAGGATGTTCTCTGTTCGTCCTGCTCTGATGTTTGCACGCCGCTCAATGAAGACCGTCGATATCACTCTTCATACCATTTTTCCGTGATTCTGTGGTGGAGCCGCCCTCTGACTCTTACCAATACGGCGGTAGGGAACGAAGGGGATGCCGCTAGATTTTCTCTACGAGGTACACCCGAATCAGGCTTAGCCTGCTGAGGGTTTATCGGCTGGTTGAGAGTTTCTCTAGGGTTCTCGCTGGGCGCGTAGCAAATTATCGTTCACAAACCTATTGGTTCCACCATTCGCCGCGCTTTTCCGTCCAGAAGACGCATTATGTGGGGGAGGGGCGAACCGAGGTTGCACGCATTTTGATAGAGCGCCTTATCTTCCGTGTGTGTTCGCTGTGTCTGAATCAGCGAGTACGGTAGAGTCCCGAACCGCCTCCAGTGCGGTTCGGGAGAGTCGAAGGTGCACACCGTCGCATTCTGCGGCGGTGCAGATGCCTTTGACCGCGCTATAGCGCCCGCCCGATCTTTCATCTGAAGATTTTCAGGGCTTATAACCAAAGGAATTGTAGTTGGCAAAGAATATTGTTGTCACCGATGAGCACGGTATGGCTACGGCCGCACCGGAGCTCGCTAATTTGAAGGTCGCGCAATTGCGCGTCCTGGCCCAGCAGCTTGGCATTCGAGGCTATCTGAAGTTGAAGAAGGCAGAGCTGGTTAAGGCTCTTGAGGAGCACCAGCGTGGCGGCGCCGTAGCCGACCCCAAGGCTGAAAAGCCGACGGCCGAAAAGTCTGTCACGGCTTCTGAGCAGGCCGCAGAGCAGACCGCAGAGCAGACCGAGGAACCCCAGAAACCGCGTCGTACTCGCCGTACTCGCATCCAGAAGGAAGCTGAAGCACAGGCAGAGAATGCCGCTGAGACTCAGGAAGCATCTGAGCAGGCTCCTGAAGTAGCCGAGCAGACGGAGAAGGCTGAGAAGCGCACCCGCTCTTCCCGTAACGAGACCCCCGCCCAGAAGCGTGCCCGTGCCCGCCGCGCCGCCGAGGGTGAATCTCAGGAAGCCTCCGAGCAGATGGAGAAGATCGAGAAGCGTACCCGCCGCACCCGCACCCGTAAGGATGAGAAGGCCGTTGACCTTCCCCCGCTAGATGTGCGTGCCGAGTTGGCTGCGGAGCATATTGTGGAGCGTACCGAGCAGGCCGAGATCGCCCCCAACTCCGCGGATCTGAAGGCTTCGACTGCCGACGGCGCCGCAAGCCTGGACAGCCTCAACGCAGCCCTGGATATGACCTTCGGCGCGGCAACTGATAGCGAGAAAACCACGAAGCGTACCCGCACCCGTGAGCGTCGCCGCGACCAGGATGGTGATCGTGCAGAACGCGCCGAGCGTCGCACCAAGCGCGATCGTCAGGCAGAACGTGCCGAGAAGCAGTCGCGTCGCCGCGACCAGGATGGTGATCGTGCAGAACGCGCCGAGCGTCGCACCAAGCGCGATCGTCAGGCAGAACGTGCCGAGAAGCAGTCGCGTCGCCGCGAAGATAATGAACCGCGCCTGAGTGAAGACGATGTGCTCGCACCGATTTCGGGTGTGCTGGATATCCTCGATAACTACGCGTTTGTACGCACTACCGGCTACCTGCCGGGCACTAACGACGTGTATGTGTCCCTGGCTCAGGTTAAGAAGTACAACCTGCGCAAGGGCGATCACGTGCTCGGTGCGATTCGCGTACCGCGCGAGGGCGAATCTAATAACCGTCAGCGTTTCAATGCCCTGGTTCAGGTGGAGTCCATTAACGGTCAGAGCGTTGAAGAGGCCGCCAACCGCCGCGTCTTCGCTAAGCTGACCCCGCTCTATCCGAAGGAGCGCCTGCGCCTGGAGACCACCCCGAAGAAGCTGGGTACCCGTGTGGTGGATTTGGTGTCCCCGATTGGTAAGGGCCAGCGCGGTCTGATTGTCTCGCCGCCGAAGGCCGGTAAGACCCTCATGCTGCAGTCGATTGCGAACGCGATTACCATCAATAACCCCGATGTGTACCTCATGATGGTGCTGGTGGATGAGCGTCCCGAGGAAGTCACTGACATGCAGCGCACCGTCAAGGGTGAGGTTATTGCCTCGACCTTCGACCGCCCGGCGGAGGATCACACCACCGTCGCTGAGCTGGCCATTGAGCGTGCCAAGCGCATGGTGGAGCTGGGCTACGATGTGGTCGTGCTGCTGGACTCCATGACTCGCCTGGGCCGCGCCTACAACCTGGCAGCCCCCGCTTCGGGGCGCATCCTGTCTGGTGGTGTGGATTCCGCGGCGCTGTACCCGCCGAAGAAGTTCTTCGGTGTTGCCCGCAATATTGAAGAGGGTGGTTCGCTGACCATTCTGGCTACCGCGCTGGTCGAAACCGGCTCGAAGATGGATGAAGTGATCTTTGAAGAGTTCAAGGGCACCGGTAATATGGAGTTGCGTCTGTCCCGTCAGCTGGCTGATAAGCGTATTTTTCCGGCGGTTGATATTAACGCTTCTGGTACCCGCCGTGAGGAGAATCTACTCTCCCCGGATGAAGTGAAGATTATGTGGGGTCTGCGCCGTGCTCTGGCCGGTATGGAACCCGAGCAGGCCCTGGGCGTTCTGACCAATCAGCTGCGCAAGACCGAAAGCAACGTGGAATTCCTGCTCACGGTGCAGAAGAACGGTCTGCGTCTGGTCGACTAAGGACCCGTCACTCACGCGCCCCATCCCGGTACGACGGTGGGGCGCGTGAGGCGTTCGTTGCGCTACCCCCCCCCATTCGGGGGAGTGAAGTTTTCTAGTGCCTTCCCGTGCGGCTTAAAGTGCGGGAGATAGAAGAGAGATCAGAATGTTTGAATCTATTCAGGTTCTGTTGGATGAGCACACTGACCTGCAGAATCAGCTCGCTGACCCCGCCGTGCAGGCAAACCAGGGTAAGGCACGCCGAGTGGGCCGCCGCTATGCGGAACTGACCGGTATTGTGACTGCCTACAATAAGTACACCTCGCTGAGGGATGATTTGGAGGCTGCTCGCGAGATGGCTTCTGAAGATCAGGACTTTGCCGCCGAGATTCCCGGTCTGGAGGAGGAGCTGGAGGTAGCTCAGGAAAAGCTACGCCGCCTGTTGATTCCGCGTGACCCGGATGACGGCCGCAACGTGATTCTTGAGGTGAAGGCCGGTGCCGGTGGCGATGAGGCAGCCCTCTTCGCGGGTGACCTACTACGCATGTACATGCGTTACGCCGAACACAAGGGCTGGAAGACCGAGATGATCTCTTCGACCAGCACCGATGTTGGCGGTTATAAGGATGCCCAGATTGCCATTAAGGGGTCTTCGAACGAGCCGGCCGAGGGCGTGTGGGCACACCTGAAGTACGAGGGCGGCGTGCACCGCGTGCAGCGCGTTCCGGCTACTGAGTCTCAGGGGCGTATTCACACTTCTGCCGCTGGCGTGCTGGTATTCCCTGAGGTGGATGAGCCTGAGGAAATCGAGATTAATCAGAACGACCTGAAGATTGACGTGTACCGTTCTTCGGGTCCCGGTGGTCAGTCGGTGAACACCACCGACTCGGCGGTGCGTATTACCCACCTGCCCACCGGCATTGTGGTGGCCATGCAGAACGAGAAGTCGCAGTTGCAGAACCGCGAAGCGGCAATGCGTGTGCTGCGTGCGCGACTGCTGGCTCATCAGCAGGAGCAGATTGATGCTGAGAACGCTGCGCACCGTGCCTCGCAGGTGCGCACCATGGACCGTTCTGAGCGTATCCGAACCTATAACTTCCCGGAGAACCGCATTGCCGATCACCGTACCGGTTACAAGGCGTACAATCTGGATGCTGTGCTGAACGGCGACCTGGAGCCCGTGGTTCAGTCCGCTATTGAGATGGATGAGGCGCACCGCCTCGCTCAGGTGGGTCAGGAACAGAAGTAGTTCCATGTAGGAGTAGGTGCCGTACAGAAATAGGTTCTGTACAACTCTTACTTGTAGTGGCTTTGGGTTTGCGATAGCAGGCCGGTATAGGCGCGTGGGTTTAGCTTTGATTGCTGAACTCCCGCGCCTTTTTCGCGCCTGTTGCCGGATGTCTAGTGGTGAATGACTAAACGCCGCGCGCATTTGAAAGCTTCACCCTAGACTTGAGATATAGCTAGCGTTGCGGCGGCGCTGACCGCGGGTAAAAGCCTCGGCAACGGTGTTCTTTGAAAAACGAATAGAGAAAAGATGGAAGCCGCATTAGGGGTGTCGGGTGGCGTAGCCCGGCTCAAAGAAACGAAAGAGTATATATGTACGGGTGTTCCTAGCGAAAAATCTCGGGCCGATTCTTTCTACGGTGGGTATAGCCCGCCCTTTGGGAAGTGCCGAGAGCTGTAGTGGCGAATGTCGCCTGCAGGTATATTGCTACCCCTCATTGTGCCCCTCCTCATCGGGAGAGGGAGGAGAGAAACAGCACGATGACAAATTCAGAGATGAAATAGCTAGATATTGTGTAACGTTATAAGTAGCTGGAGAAAGGACAAAGAACATGGGTGTTATTGTTCAGCTTCAACCGGGCGGCGGAATCCTTGCCCGAATTGTGGATTTCACCGATGGTAAGGGTGGAACAGAGCTGCTGGTCCTCGAAGTGGACACCGTAGATGGTGATCGGTTCACCGCCAAGATGTTGCATGATGCACACCTGGGTGAACCGTGGGTGACTAACTGCGACGGACGGTTCGTGTTTAGCGGCACGGTGCTAGAGCACGACCCTTTTAAGGTCGAGCTTCGATACCACGACACCGAGGGACGTTTTGAGAAAGGCTGGGTAAGCGTTGTTCAGGCTCTTTACCTAGGACCCCCGGTCAATGAGACTGTAGTAACCGTTGCAACCCCCATTAATCCGCGTCGAGATATCGCGTGTCATGCGGGAAACTATGTGCTAACCGGAGCAGTTCCTTGGATTCCGAAGGCCATTTACGAACACGTGGTAGTGTTTGGATACGGTATGTTTATCTACATGCATAGCAATATGCACGAGCAGCTGAGTCGTATAGTGCCGGTGCATAATTGGCCTGGAATCACCTCTGAATGCACTTCCAACTTTGCAGACGCAGACTGCCATATAGTCCCCGTATCGGCTGAGGTGGCCCATGTGCTCAAGAAGATGAAGGGATCACCCGAGTACAACGAACTTGACTATGAGTGGTCCTATCATCTGGAGAGGTGGGAACATCCCCGAGTCCATTTATCGAGCGCGTGGCCGAATGGCATATACCGTAACTTCTTAAATAAGCCGGCTATTTCCGAATTCCTGGCGGGGAATGGGCCGCATCTGATTCTCTGCCTGGTGGATACCGTGGACTTCTTTATGAAGAAGGGCTGGCGGAACAACCTGCGCGAAAAGTATGAGGATCAGGGCAAGTATTCTGACGAATATTTGAAGCTAGTTTGTATGGCGACCCGAGTGATTGCCGACCGTATGGAATTCCACGCGAATGACATTTATAGCTATCTGGAGGAGCCCAGCCCCTTTGAGCTGCTACTTCGGGAAAGCATAGCGCTCCTCAAGGACACCGCCGAGTACCGGAGCGTGGGCGTCTTTGGTGAGAAGTGTGAAGAATCCTGCGAATCTAGCTGTCCTGCGTGTTGCGGCGGTACGTTCCGTCGAGAAGATACCTTGAGCGATCAGGACGACTCGAGCTCGCTACCGAGGCTCCGACCTTCCGAACTTGGCATGGTCACCGTGCTGGGGGCCTGCGATAGCGTGTCATCCGAAGAATCGGAGAAAGAATATGACAAGGACTCCGAGGATAATTTCTAGAGGTAGAAGCTAGAAGTAGAAGAGAGTATAAGGAGGGCTCATGAAGGTGAATGTGCACGACCCGCGCGGGGAAGAGCTCGCGCAGGTGCTGATGCGCGCCACCGCGGCACTGGCTCAGGTACCCAGCCCCCGCGTGGACGCCGAACTGCTCGCCGCGCATCTACTCTACGACGGCTCGCGCTCGCGCCTACAGTACGCCGCGCTGATGGGGGAGCGGCTCACCCCCGCGCAGGTTGCCGAGTATGAGGCGTTGGTTGCGCGCCGAGCCGCCCGTGAACCGCTACAGCACATTACCGGGCGTGCCCCCTTCTATCGCCTGGAGCTCCAGGTGGGACCCGGTGTGTTTGTACCCCGCCCCGAGACCGAACTACTCGTCGAGGAAGCCCTCAGAGTGCTGGGTACTCGCACCGGGAAAGTCGCACCGCGTATTGTGGATCTGTGTACCGGTTCCGGCGCCATCGCAGCGGCAGTCAAGAGCGAGTTGCCGAACGCGCAGGTGTTCGCAGTGGAGCTCTCCGAAGAGGCTATCCCTTACGCCCGTAAGAACCTGGAGCCGCTGGGCGTGCACCTGGTGCAGGGAGATGCCCGCACCGCCCTGGGCGAGCTTGCCGGAACCTTCGACGCGGTGCTCTCCAACCCGCCGTACATTCCGCCAACCAACGTACCGGTCGAGCTGGAAGCAGCCCTGCACGACCCGGATATGGCTCTGTACGGCGGGGGAGAGGATGGTATGGAACTACCTACCGCTATCGCTACTCGCGCTTTTGAATTGCTGGCCCCGGGTGGATTCTTCATCATGGAGCACGACGACACCCAGGAAGAGACAATTGCCGAACTCCTGGCGCGCATCGGCTTCGAACAGTGCTACCAGGTGCGTGATTTGAATGGCCGTCCCCGCCATAATGCCGGCTACAAACCGGTCGCATCCTAGCCGCCACGTATCTCGCTCCAGGCCCCCTAAATGGCGTCACGCCCCGCAAACCCAGATTCCGTGTTCCGTTCCGTTTGGCCCGATCACGGCGTTCCACTGTGACGCGCAGAACCGCTTGCACCTCGCCGCATATGACAAAACGTGAGAGAATATAACCCGTGACTGCAAAGCTGTACCCCGTAACGACTGAAACTGAGACCCGCGAAGCGCTAGAAGCTGCCCGCGAGGCCCTCAAGGCACACGACACGATTGTGATGCCCACCGATACCGTCTACGGTATTGCCGCCGATGCCTTTTCGCATCAGGGTGTCGCCAAACTGCTGGCAGACAAGGGCCGCGATCGTACCATGCCGCCGCCCGTGCTGATTTTTGACTTGGCGGCACTCGCCGGCGTAGTGGACGATGTCCCGGACGATATTTACGACCTGGGTGGCCGCTTTTGGCCCGGCGCACTGACTATTATTCTTCACGCCTACCCCTCACTCAGCTGGGATCTGGGTGAGACCCGCGGGACCGTCGCGGTGCGCGTTCCCGATGACGAATTCGCCCTGAAGCTACTGACCGAGCACGGTCCCCTAGCTGTTTCAAGCGCGAATAAGACCGGCCAGGCAGCAGCGCTCGACGCCCAGAGCGCTATGAGGTCCCTGGGTGAGGACGTTGCCGTCATCATTGACGGTGGAGCCCGCCCGAAGCCGTACGAATCCGCCCCGAACGAGGACGGTGTGGTTACGGTAACCGAGCGCGAGCCGGCACCGTCCACAATTCTGGACTGCACCTCCTTCCCCTACGTGGTGGTACGCGAAGGCGCCATTTCGGTGGAAGAACTGCGTGAGGTAGTCCCCACGATTCTGACTCGCGCCGAGGCAGATGCGCAGGCTGCCCGCACTGCGGCCGATGCAGGCTCAGCTCCCGCTACCTCTGCTTCGTCTACTTTCTCGGAGCGCGCTCTGAAGGAGCAGGAGGGCCTGGACGAGGCATACGAGCAGTGGGACAGCACCCACAGCGTCAGCGGCGAGCCCGCCCGTCGCGCTCAGGCACCGGCCGCCGGATCGGTTGCGGCTTCCCTCATGGGGGCGGCTTCGGCTTTTGGCTCGGGTTTCACCTCCTCCGATATTGATCAGGAGCGTGCACGCGGCTACCGCGATAACACCCCCAAGCCGATCCGCGCTGAGGAATTGCAGACCCAGCCGATTCCTACCGACATGGCCCGCGCCCTGGTCTTTAGCGATTCCACAGCGGGACAATCCTCTACGCCCGCCGCTACCACTCACACCCCGCAGATTGCTTCAACACCCGTGGAGGCTATCCCCGTGGAGGCTATCGAGGTCCCCTGGGCTACTGGTAGCCTCAAGGCAGTCCCTGAACCTCCCGGGGTTAAGCTGACCGACACCCAGGTAGTGCAGCAGGTTCCAAGGAGCGCACTACTGAAGGACGATACCGCAAAACCTGACGCTGCGGGGGGGGGGTAACTTCTAACCCGCAGTGTACGAAAGTGTCCCTCTAGGCACGAGAAAGCCTGGCATATCGCGCGATATGCCAGGCTTTCTCGCATGCTCAGTCCTTTAGATGTGCAGGTTTTGCCTAACGAAGAGTTTATTTGAAGCGGCGATCCTTCTTCTTACCCAAGGCAGTGTGAGCGGTGCGCAGAACCTCACGTACACGTGGGGTGGGTAGCAGATTATTTTCGCGAGCCCAGGAATCGTCAATACCCTGACCAAACCACATTACCTCAACCTTGCGTACAGATCCGGAGAACTTGTCATTCATGAGCTTAGAGACCGTGTAACCGGCCTTCACGGCGGTACGACAAAGCCACTCGGGCAGGTGATGCGGCTGACGACGACCCGCATCAATGGTGGCGGAAGCAACGGTCGCACCCTCCCAGGGCTGTAGCACGATAGTGGGTAGCTCACCGCGGAAGGTCCCGAGCATAACCACGAACTCGGCTAACGCATAAACGCTGGAGACGGGGGATTTGCCCTGGCCCGCCCCGGCTACAGAGGCGAAAGGGGAGGAAGCCATCTTAGCGAAGAGCTCGGTGGTGCGTCGACCGCGGCCCTGCACGCTGGTGGCGCGTAGAATGCACAGCTCGGGTGCGCTTTCGGGATGCTCGTCGAGGAAATAGTCCTGCAAATCGAGTAGGGCTTCCTCACCGAGGGCCTTAGAGAAGGAGTAGGCGCTGAAGGGGGCGGTTTCTTCGGAAGCGTCCAGAACCTGGCGCGGGCCCTGCACCGCAGCAGAAGAGAGATGGATAACGCGGCGCACGCCGGTGCGCTGGGCAGCAATAGCAATGACGGTCGGCAGGAGGGCGTTCGCGCCAACGAGTGGTGGCAACTCCTGCATATTGGGGGCAGCCAGCCCTGCGGCAATGACGACGACCTGCGCGCCGGCGAAAGCTTCGGCGAGGGTGTCAATAATGCCTTCGAGCCGATCGGCTTCGTCAATGAGGCTGTCGGCATCAAGAGCTCGGGTTGCGAGTCGGGGTGCTTCGATAGGATCGACACTGATACCCTCGGCGTGCAGGCGCGCGACGATAGAGGAACCAACAAAGCCGCTGGCGCCAATGACTTTCCACGTAGATTCGGACATGTCTTTTGCCTCTCAAGAGCCCGCTGTCGGTGCGGGGAAGAATGGGGGTTAGTTCCACTTTCGCATATTTGAGCACCCGGTGGGGAATCGAGAGGGGCGTGAACGGTTTCTGGTCGCTTTTTTACTGAGAATGAACGAGGACGCACTACGGAAATATAGGCGGGGTGTAAACGTGATGCTTCTCAGAGTACAGCCTACTCAGATGCCCGTAAAAGGCACCCCACAATGCCAGTCCACACCAGCGACAGGGGCCCTAGGCCTCAGAATAAGGGTGACTTTCGTCGCTTCAAAAGAGTCAAAAAATCAACTGAATTCGATTGATGCTTCATCACATTGTGGAGTAGGAGGATTCATGGTTCAGGGCGGGGTGAAGACCCCGGTAAAATGAAATCTTCGGAGAGGTGTGTCCACGTCGCGTTTACAGTGCGCAGCCGGGTGGCTGACGCTCATCGTGGGAACGTGTGAAACACCGTGAGCATAAAATTATGAGGCGCCCGGGCGCCGCGGAGGGAGAATACCATGGCAGAACAGCACGGCGACCAGACCGCCCCTGCCGAGAGCACCTCCTCGCTACACCATACCGTCCAGCCCTGTACCCCTCAACCACTACAAGAGGCTGTGTTGACGCAGACCGACCCTCGCACCGTCGCGGTAGTCGTCACCTATAACCGTGAGGATTTGTTACCCAAGACCTTGGCAGGTATCGCTTCCGGCACTTGCCTACCGACCGTCGTGGTAATCGTCAACAACGCCTCCACTGACGGTACCGCTAAGTACCTGGAGAATCTGGACTACAAGCTTCCGGTAGATATCGTCACCCTACCTCAAAATATGGGAGGCGCAGGCGGCTTTGCGGTAGGCATTGACCGCGCCCTGGAGCGCCACAACCCCGACCTGGTGTGGGTAATGGACGATGACACCGAACCGACCGAGAACACGCTGTCAGAAGCCGTGGCCGCCTGGCAGAACTACTCGCCGGTTCCCTCGGAACGCCCGGCGGTGGTAGCTTCTCGCGTGGTGTGGACGAACGGCGAAGACCACCCGATGAATACTCCTCGCACCATGTTTGCGGCGGGCGCGGATCGTCACGCCCGCGCGCAGGCGGTGGGGGCCCGTCCGATTCGTAGCGCCTCCTTCGTTTCAATTCTCATGGATGCGCAGGCGATTCGCCGTAATGGCGGCCTGCCCATTGCAGAATTTTTTATTTGGAATGATGACTTCGAATTCTCGACCCGTCTGATTCATCACCGAGACGGTATCGCGGTGCCCTCTTCCGTGGCCAAGCACCACACCAAGACCTTTGGTACGACGAACGCTAAGCCCGGCCCGCGCTTCTACAATGATGTGCGCAATAAGCTGTGGGTGTTCACACGCTCGCGCACCCTGAACCCGCTGGAGAAACTGCTGTACGGTGGATCTTCAGCTCGTCTGTGGGTTTCGACCCTGCTACACACTGATGACCGCCGGACCTACCTGGGGTATTTCCTTAACGGTGTACGCGATGGTTTGCGTGCCCCGCACCCGAATACAACGGTGCTGGAGGGCATATACCCGCTGAAGTTTCCGAGCCGTTACGGTACGCCGGTCAGCGATCCTGTCGCGCCTGCAGTCGGCGATGCTCAGACTACCGGGTGTGTGAACTCCGCCCCCGATTTTTCGTTGCTCATGAGCGTGTATGCGCGGGAAAATCCGGCGTACCTGGAACAGGCTCTGGAATCGAATCTCATGAATCAGACCCTGCGCCCCTCAGAACTAGTGCTGGTTCTGGACGGCCCGCTTACTCCCGAGCTAAACGAGGTGGTGGACCGCTGGGTAGCCCGCGCCAAGAGCTTCGACTGTCCACCGATTCAGTGTGTGAAGCTGGGGCGTAATGTCGGTCTGGCTGAGGCTCTGAATGCTGGCCTGGCCGCCTGCACCTACGATGTGGTGGCCCGTGCGGATTCTGACGATATATCCGAGCCGACCCGTTTTGCCCGGCTGATACCGGCTCTGATCTCCGGAGGGTATGCGCTACTTGGCTCATCCATGCTGGAGGTGAATGAGGCTAATACCGCGGTTGAGTCCACCCGCGAGGCTGTGACCGACCCTATCCGCCTGGTTCAGATCATGGATGCGCGCAACCCGTTCTACCACCCTTCGGTAGCGTTCCTCAAGAGCGCCGTGCAGACCGTGGGTGGCTACGAGTACGTTCCCGGTGCTGAGGATTGGTGGCTGTGGATGCGGCTGCGGGAGGCTGGCTACCGCCTCGGTAATCTGCCGGAGCCCCTGGTGCGCTACCGTGTGGGCGCGGGCGCCTACACTAGGCGTGGGGGAGTGGCTGCTTGGAAGCAGGATTGGGCGATTCAACGTCGCCTGTATACCGGCCACAGCATTTCGAAGACTCGGTGGGTGCAGAATATGGCGGTGCGTAGCGTGTACCGTTTTGTACCCGAGGTAGCGCGTCGTGCGGCGTTCCGTGCACTGTCGACTGTGACAGCTCGTTCCGAATTACATCGTTCATCCGTCTCTAAAGGAGGCAACTCATGGCTCAGCTGAAACCCCAGGCGCATGAAGCGGCTCAGCAGGCCGCCCGTCGTGGAACCCTAATGACGGAGGGTACTTCCGGTACGGTGTTGGTGAATCGCTTGTATGAGCGCAAGCCGTGGTGGCTGGTGGCACAGGCTGTTATTGACTCGGGCGCCTGGATTCTATCCGTAATTTTTGCGTTCATGTTGCGCTACAGTGTGCTGTTAATAAACAACGGCTCGGTGTTTGACATTATTCATCCTATGGCGCTAATGATGGCCGCCACCGGAGCGGTGGTCCTGCAACTGTTGTTTGGCATATTGGGCGTAAAGATTTATACGGGTGTGTACTCGTATGGCTCATTTGATGAGTCGTGGCGTGCCGCCGCGGCTACCCTGAGTACGGGTATCGTGCTGACCATTTTCTCCTTCGTCGACGAGGTAGTGGGTCTGGAGCACATCCCTCATAGCGTGCCGGCGATTGCCGCAGCATTCAGCCTCATTATGATGGCCGGAGCCCGCATGGCTAAGCGCGTGTATACCGAGCGCGGTGTAATCCGTGAGCTGACGGGTGAGCCGGTGATTGTGTACGGTGCGGGTTTCATTGGTGGCATGGTCATGGACTCGATGCTGCACGATGAAGATGCGAAGCTTCGCCCGGTGGCGGTTTTTGATGACGACCCTCTGAAAGATGGCACGAAGTTCCACGGTATTTCGGTGATTACGACCTACCCCACACTGGAGCGCGTGATTCGTGAATCCGGTACTCGCAAGATAATCGTTACGATTGCGGATATGCCGGAGGCGCACTTCGAAGCGTTCTGTGAGCGGATGCGTGGCCTGAAGGTTGAGGTGCAGCGTATTAGCAGTGCGAACGCCCGCCTCATGGGTGAGCGTCTGGTCACGGCGAGCGATAACGACCTGATGCGCGTGATTCGTGGCGAGATTAATTACGATATTGATCGCTCGATTTTGAGCTCGTATCTGAAGGGCAAGCGTGTGCTGGTTACAGGTGCGGGCGGCTCAATCGGTTCGGAGCTGTGTCGTCAGATTAGCGAGTTTGAGCCTGAGACTCTGATGATGCTCGATCGTGATGAGACGCTGCTCATGGAGGCCAAGCTATCCATTACGCACGAGTCGAGTTTGGATGATGACCGCATTATTCTGGCCGATATTCGTGAGGGTGACACTCTGCTGGAGATTTTTGCGGAGCGACGTCCCGAGGTTGTGTTCCATGCCGCAGCGCTTAAGCATGTGTCGGCGTTGGAGGCCTACCCGCAGGAGGCTTGGAAGACGAATTCACTGGGTCCCCTCAATGTGTTGCGTGCGGCTGAATCGGTGGGGGTAAAGACCTTTGTGAACGTATCGACCGATAAGGCGGCGGATCCGAAGACTGCACTGGGCCAGTCTAAGCGTGTGGCGGAGCGCCTGACCGCATACTTCGGTGAGAAGACCGGCAACACTTATGTGTCGGTGCGCTTCGGCAATGTGTTCGGTTCGCGCGGTTCGATTAAGCCGCTCTTCACCAAGCAGATCCTCTCGGGCGGCCCGATTACCCTGACCGATAAGCGCGCAACCCGCTACTTTATGCTGATTGCAGATGCCTGCCTGCTGGTCATGCTGGCCGGTGCGATTGGCCGTCCGGGTGAGGTCATGGTGCTTGATATGGGGCAGCCCGTCAAGATTCTGGACGTGGCTAAGGCAATGCGTGAGGCGTACGAGCGCTACGATGTGGAGATCAAGGAGATTGGTCTGCGCAAGGGTGAGAAGCTGGACGAGACGCTATTCGGAGGTACTGAGAAGCTTGTGCCGAGTGAGGAGAATCGTTACATTGCCCGTTCGAGTGCTCCGGCACTGAACCCTCAGGATTTGGATTACAACCTGTGGATTCAAAATTACCGCGAGCACAGCGGATACGAGCGTCACGGTTTGGAACGCGCACCGGATCCGCGCACCTTGGCAGGCGCGCAGACCTTCTAACTTGCGGGTTAGCCAGCAGGTGGATTGGTAAAGTGCTTGCCGGGGATCCGACGGGAGGGGGAGTACGAGGGCAGGCTCGCGAGTTGAGACTCTCGGCTCCCTTCTGTTTCATGGGAGAGCATTTTTATGCACATACGTAGTAAAGTACGTACCACACCCCTAATGTTTTATCCGCCCGGTTCGGCTTTCGCCGGGCCGGAGGAAACGGTGCCCAGCCTTTTGGCTCGACACCACGAATATTTGACCTGGAGTCACAAGACTTGGAGCCGCTATGACCTCCTTTCCCGAGTTACTGAGTATCTTTGCGTTGGCTGTGCTAGCTGGCTCGCTTTTGCCGTTCGCGGTGCGTCCGGTGCTACACCGCTACAATATGGTGGATGTGCCGAATGAGCGTTCCTCACACACCTCGCCGACCTATCGGGGTATGGGCTTGGCGACGGGCACGGCCGCCCTGTTGGCTTTTACCGTGGCAACCGTATTAGGGTGGACCTTCCGTTCGCAGGAATCCCTACAGCTGGCGGTGACGATTGCGGCGGCAATGCTGTGCGCCCTGACTCTGGGCTGGTTTGAGGATATTCGTGGTGTGAGCATTGTGCATCGTGCGGGCTTGCAGCTGGTTATCGGTGTGCTGGCATCTGTTAGCTTTGCGGTGGTTCAGGGTACGAACCCGTTGCTGGTGATAATAGGCGCAGTTTTTATTGCCGGCTACATTAACGTGGCGAACTTTATGGACGGTATTAACGGTATCTCTGGAGCACACGGTTTGGTGGCGGGCCTGGCGTATGCGCTGACGGGCTGGATGGTGAGTCTGCCCTGGCTATCCCTGGCCGGTGTGGCCGTGGCCGGTGCCTACGTGGCTTTCTTGCCGTGGAATATTCGTCCGGGCAAGAACGTGTTCCTGGGGGACGCCGGTTCGTATGTGCTGGGTGCGGTTCTGGGCGTACTGGCGGTGGGTGCATGGTTTGCGGATGTTCCCTTCCTCCTGGCTTTTGCGCCGCTAGCTACCTACGTGGCGGATGCGGGGACGACCCTTTTCCGTCGTTTTATGGCGGGGGAGCAGTGGTACAAACCGCACCGCACTCACGTGTATCAGCGTCTAACCGATGTGGGGTTTAGCCACCTGGGCTCGACCGCTATGGTGACGGGTACAACGATTTTGGTGTGGGTGCTTTTGGCCTTCGCCTCAGATGTGTACACCTCGGGTGCTGGCCTTGCTTCACTGGGGGCCGGCCTGGTGGCTCTGGCAGTCCTGGCAGTGTACCTGCGCATGCCGCGGTTCTTCGGTGGTGATGCTCCTAACTTTTCGCTTGATCTGCTAAAGGCTGAGTCTGAGGAGGAGTCCGCATCGGGTGCACCTCAGTCAGGAGCCTTTCAGCCCGCGTTAAAGAATGGTTCGAAAAGCGCCCCGAAGAATGTGATACGCGTGGATACTGAGCACATCTCGGCAACCGGTGTGCCGGCCACCCCTGAGCGGGTGGAACCGACCTCTCTGCACCCGGAACCAATTATTCCTGATTCGGTTAAGGACCGCACGAGTGGTGTTTCGGATCAGCCGCTTCGTTTTTTCTCCCGCCCAAGCTCGAGAAAGAAGCAGTAGTGAGCCGTCTGCGTGATGAGTCGTTTAAGGAGCCGCACGGTGAGGCCCGCGCTAAACTGCGTGAAGGTTCAGCGAGTGGTAGCGTAGTTTCTTCTGAGTCAGCGGGTCGCCGTCTACTGGATGTGCTGTGGTACCCACCGACAGAGCGGCGGCGAATTCGTGAACGCTTGGCCAACGGCGCCTCTAGCTCCGCTGCCAGGGTGAGTCATGAGTTTTCCTGGAAAATTTTATTTTATAGGGTCTCGGCCTGCTCTCTAGTTGCATGGTTCGGCGGTATGATGAGTGCATACGGTGTTGCCGGATATGTCGGTGCGCTAGGAATAACATTGGGCTTTCTGATAATCTATATATGCTTCACTCTGGGCGTATTAGTTATGCTTGTTGCCCCCATTTTCGGTTGGGATGTACCTAAATCGCTGGTGGTGAGCTATCTTATGAAGATTGTCCTAATCGGTTTAGTAATGGTGTTTGTGCCATTCCCCGAGAACCTGAGGCGTAATTGGACTTTCGCAGGCGCATGTACCGGCGTGATTTTGTGGATTGTTATTGAAGCAGTTAGCATCGCACGACTGAGAATTTTGTACTTCGACACCGAAATGGAAGACCATGGTCGGTAACGCCATCGGTGCTTGAAAGGAATATACGTTTGGCCGAAGAGAGGAAATGGTGGAACGGAGATAAAGAGCTCCGTAGCACCGGAGAATTGGTTGCGGGCGGAGGGCTCTCTGGCGCAGTTATGTCGATTCTCTATCTGATCATTGGCATAGCGATGTGGGGAGGCATCGGTTACCTTGGTGACTTGATCTTCTCCACTACCTGGCTGGTATGGGTTGGCATCTTAATTGGCGCTGTCGGGGGTTTGACTCTTGTCTTCACCCATATGGCCAGGCAAAATATGGACCGTTAGGTCATTGAATGCGGACCGCTAGGTTACACATTCGTCCATGTAGTTAGCATGTCAGCCACGCAAGGGGCGGCATAGGCTCTCGAAGCCAATTAGTAGCAAGAAAGGACTTGCTTTGATCAAGAATGGGTTGATCCTCGCGGAAGCCGGAGCCTATGTTCCGCCGACCCCCGAAGATATGCACCTTCCCCCCTTCTTTACCATTGGTGATTTCAGCTTCGGCAAGCAGGGCCTGCTGGTGTTGCTGTCCGTGGTGATTATTGCGGTCTTCTTCCTGGCCGCAGCGCGTAAGCGCGCAATGATTCCGGGCAAGACACAGTTCATTGCCGAGTCCGGCTACATGTTTGCCCGTAACTCCTTGGGTAAGGAAACTTTGGGCGCGCAGCACTTTAAGCCCTTCGTGCCGATTCTGTTCGCCTCCTTTTTCTTCGTGCTGGTGAACAACCTCTTCG
>CAUQVM010000017.1:0-20299 GCA_963521575.1 uncultured Rothia sp. | reverse complement strand
GTAACCGGGCTATTTGTGGCAGGTGAGGGATTCGAACCCCCGTAGGCAGTGCCAGCTGATTTACAGTCAGCCCCCTTTGGCCGCTCGGGTAACCTGCCGCCTAGCTAGGTGCTAGTTGCTCGCTCGCGCGAACAGAGACTACTCTACAGTATTTTATGGATCGTGTACACTCCGAATAGAGTTTTGTGATGAAGGTAACTAAATCTACTCAAATTTCAACTCAATGACACTCCGCGAGGAGCTCCTAGAAGGATTAGAAGGAGCGGGAAGGAATATCACCGTCCTGCTCCAGCAGTAGCACAATCTCCAGATGTTCCAGGTAGCGGCGCGCTTGTTCCGCCGTACACATGTCGCCGGCAATCTCGCGCTCAAGGTCTCGGCGAACCCCGCGGAATCGAGCCACCAACGAAGGTTCGGTCAGTGTAATACCAATGCCCTCAAAAGGCGAGGGATCTGTATCGCCTTCGTGTACATCCAGTTGCATCCCGGAGAAATGGGCATCTTCACTCGAAGGGGTGAGGCGCTCCGCCTCAGGAATATTTTCAGGTTCCACCCCTAGAGAAGTATTCAGATCTAGAAAGAGAAGGGTTTGTAGGTCGTAAGCTTCTTCGCTCGTTGATGCGCCCAAAACGGACGAGTGGTGAGTAGTCATGTTTCTATTATCCTCCGTGAAGGTTAACGTGACCTGTAAAACAGGCTGACAATTCTGATAGTTAGCTGGGAACAATGACGCGAACCCGGTAAGCTAGTACTTGACCGGTGCCACTGGCACCCCTCTCCCACGAAAGGAAAGCCCATGGCTAGCGAATCCTCATTCGATATTGTGTCCAAGGTTGACAAGCAGGAAGTGGCCAACGCCCTGCACCAGGCACAGAAGGAAATCTCCCAGCGCTACGACTTCCGCGGCGTCGGCACTGAGATCGACTACTCCGGTGACAAGATTCTCATCAAAGCTAACGCCGAGGAACGCGCCCTGGCCGTACTGGACGTCTTCCAGTCCAAACTGGTCAAGCGCGGCATCTCCCTGAAGTCCCTGGACTCTGGCAAGCCTTACGCCTCTGGCAAGGAGACCCGCATTGAGTGCTCCATTAAGGAAGGCATCGCTCAGGACCAGGCCAAGAAAATCTCCAAGATGATTCGCGAGGAAGGCCCCAAGGGTGTCAAAGCCAATATCCAGGGCGATGAGCTGCGCGTCTCCTCTAAGTCTCGCGATGACCTGCAGGAGGTTATCGCCATGCTCAAGTCCGCAGACCTCGAGGTTGACCTTCAGTTCGTCAACTACCGCTAGGCGACAGGAACCCCAACGGTCCCGCCAGAGATACCCGCAACATCCGATGCAATCTGCATAAAAAATCCTCGGGATGAGTACTCCAACAGTACCCCTCCCGAGGATTTTTGTCTGCCCCACTTGTCACAGCACGTCACAGGGAGTCACGGATGGTCATGGATAGTCACAAGCCACCATGACGAGTGGGGAGAATCAACCCAAAAAAGTACGGCACATGGCCCATTGAATCTCCTAAATCTGACCCATTTCACGCGCCTGTTGCTGCAGGCGAGCAATGCGCTGCTCCATCGGCGGGTGAGTGGACATCACGTCCTTCAGCGAGCCAAAGGGGTTCGCAATCATCATGGCGCTCGCAGCCTGGGTGCTGCGATCATCGGGGTTCATCGGGTACAGGGAAACGCCGTGTTCAAGCTTATTCAGTGCCGAGGCCAAGGCCAGCGGATCGCGAGTCAGGCGTGCGCCGTCCTCATCGGCATCGTACTCGCGGGTACGGCTAATAGCCATCTGAATCACTTGCGAGGCAATGGGCGCTAGCAGTGCAATTACAATACCCCCCAGAGGGTTAGTACGTTCACCCTCGCGCTTTGAACCGCCGAACATAGCACCGAAGCTTAGCGCCTGCGCAATCGTACCGATAATGGAAGCGATACCTGCCGCTACCGAAGAGGTGAGGATATCACGGTTGTACACGTGCATCAGCTCGTGACCCAGCACGCCGCGCATCTCTCGCTCATCTAGCAGCTGCAGAATACCTTCAGTGCAGCACACCGCGGCATTCTGCGGGTTACGTCCAGTCGCAAAGGCATTGGGAGTCATTGTCGGCGCCACGTAAAGACGAGGTATCGGCTGACCGGCAGCGTGCGAAAGCTCCTCTACTATGTCGTAGAGTACCGGCACCTCTTCGCGGGTCACCGGGTAAGCATCCATTGAGCGCAACGCCAGCTTATCGGAGTTCCAGTAGGTGTAGGCCAAACTACCCAGGCCCACCAGGCCCATACCCCAAATAAAAATCGAGGATTTAAAGGTGGCTGAGAGCAGCGCGCCAATAAACAGCATGAGACCCACCATGGAGCCCATGAGTAGGGTTGTTTTGAAGCCGTTGTGGTGTTTATGCATCGTAAGGCCTCCTGAGGAGCAAAGAGAGGAACGCGGGAGCCGTCGGCACCCGAACTTGTAGGATACGAGGAAAGCTGAGGCATCCGCACCCCGGCAAGGCAGTATTCACCCAGAGCGTCACAGCCCGCAACGGGCCCTAGGGGATAGCGCCGGGGATTGTGACAATGGGAACTTGTTCCAGCACCTGGGCAGTCGCGGTCGGAAAAATACCCAGTAGCAGGATGGCGCCATAGGAGCCCAGAAAAAGCGTGAAAAGTAGACCCAACATAATCTGACCTTCCAGATCAAACCCCGTGGTGACGCTGCGGTACTGGGCATAAATTACCGGGGCGAGTAGCGGGACGCCAAAGAGTAGGACCATCAGCAGAATATAGATGGGATTGGTGAAGTTATACGTCATGACCGCTTCCTCCATCGGGGCGCTCGTATCGGTTCTTACCCTCTTCTGATTCTAGGATACTCAGTATGGATGCCGAAGCGCTTGAATTCACACTCCTCTTATTATGAGCATCTCATAATATAATGATGAATTCTTCATAATAACGTGTAGACTAGTTCTATGGTTGACACCGACAAAACCAGCGAGACGAATACGATGCACCCCGTAGACCACCAACCCACCGGCCCCGGATGCGCCCACCTCTCCGGCTTACCCGTACTCTCCCCCATGAACAACGAGCAACTTGAAGAAGCTTGGACCACCAGCCTACGCTCCAAGGGGCGCCGCGTCACCAAGCAACGCCTTGCCGTGCTTCACGCCGTACAGGACCACCCTCACGCCACCGCAGACACCCTCGTGCATGCCGTACGCGAGCGCATCCCCGCCATTACAGTCCAGTCAGTCTACGTTATCCTAGCTGATCTGACCGACATTGATCTGCTCCGCAAGTTTGAACCACCCGGAACCCCCGCCCTCTACGAAACCCGCACCGGAGATAACCACCACCACGCCTTCTGCGTGCGCTGCGGCAAAGTTCAGGATGTCGACTGCGCGGTCGGTTCGGCCCCCTGCCTAACCCCGAGTGACTTCCACGGGATGGCTCTCTTCAGCGCCGATGTGCTCTACCAGGGCGTTTGTGAAGACTGCCAAACCGAGCAGGAAGCTGAGCTTGCTCGCGCCCAGCGGGCGGCCGCAGCGCACCTGCTCGGTAGCTAAGCCGAAATACACATTCAATAGACGCAACTGACCGCCAGCTCTCTTCTCTCGCGGAGGAATGCTAGCGGTAAGTTAATGTTTAACGCCCATTAATTCGGTAGCAAATCTTTTCAGCATGAACCCTTACGCACCGGAGCCGGGCTGAGAATCTACAATCTCCAACAGCTCGCGGATCTGCTGGGCACTCAGCACTGTCGAGGGGTTAATCGCGTTCACCTTCACGCTCGGGGCGCCAATCTCCAGAGCGTAGCGCAGAATTTCCAGGGCATTCGCCGAACGCACCTCAATATGCGGATCTAGCGCCGCAATCTCAATTGGCGAGGTAAAGACCAACAGGCTACGCGGATTGCCATCCTCATCCGGATCGAATACAAATGAGGAGCCCGACGAGTCAGCCGGGTCAACACCCACCAGCAACACAGATGCCGGAGAAACCAGCGACCCCAGAAGCATCTGCATATTGTCATGGACCAAGGCCATCTTTGCGCCATCATTACGCGGGGATGAGACAATCCACTGCACCTGCGCGCGCTCAATATAGCACTCATGCTCGGTTCCAGGGTCCACCACAATCAGGTCCAGGGCCTCGTTCGCCAAGAAATCCATGAAGACCTTCATGGCCGGCTCGCGTATGATTAGCTCCTCTCCATCAGCTTCCTGACGCACATAGCTCTTGCCTACGTGGGCGGAGGAGGAGAAAACGCACAGCGCTTGCATACCCGTCTCCGGCATCCGAATCACCTGGTGAGTCAGTACCGATTCGGGGCCTATCGGGTCGGTTTCAGAAGGAATGAGCACGGAGCCGGTGGCGTCCAGTAGCACATCGCCACCGATCATTGTGCGCACCACATTAATGAGGGTACGTTCCTGCACATCATTCTCAAAGGTCTGCAGAGCCGCCACCAGATAGGGATTCGGCACCTCATACCCGTTCAGTCCTAGGGCCGCAGCGGCTGAATGACGGGCACGTCCCTCCATACGCTCGCGAGCCCACTCGGGCACACGGGAGGCATCGCGAGGGAATTCCGCCAGGTGCTCACGCACGTCCGTAGCGGTTAGGGTACCCTCAGTCTTCCAGTTATCGGGCTCGTCATCGCGGTTGTAGGAGGCCCCCACGCTATACTGCGGATCCGGCCATCCGGTTGCCGCCACCACAATGGAGGCAGTGAACCAGGTACCTCGGTTACCGTCGTAAGCGGCGCGTTGTAGTTTGCGTACTTCGGCGATAATGGGCGAGCCCTCCTTGAGAGGGCCGACCGTGCCCACGTACTCCTCGCCGTCTCGGAATTCGCGCACGCGCACAAAAATCTGACCCGCCAGAGGCTTTACGTCGAGCACCATCTCGCTCCACCCGGGGTCGACATTAACAACATCGAGCAGCCAGCTACCAATATTATTGAGCGCATCCTGAATACGCGCGGCACGGCTGCCCGTCTCTGCGAGGCGAGGTTCAGTCATAGTTCATACATCCTTGAGTCTGCATACGGTGCGGCGGGTACATCCGTGATCACTCGATAAAAGTTCTGTCATTCCGTCGGCTTACAGGGGTTCCGGAAAAGCCGCCTCTTCTGATTCTAACGAACCAGCGGTTGCCACGCTGTCAGTTTACACCGATAGAGATACGCTGCGGAGCCCTAAAACCCCTCTTGGAGCCCATCCGGATGCATGTTTACCCTCCGATTTGACGCATCCGGTGAGCTTTTGTAAAGCTTTCGGGTGACTGATGCCCCGAAACCGTGCATACACGGCCTGTATCCCCATAAAAGGTTGATAACCTTGATTCATGATGAATTCTCTGCAGGACCTTATCGACGCATCGATCTTTATCTCCACCGAGTACCAGGCTCGACTCGCCGAGCTCGTGGGAACTTCCGAGTGGAATGTAGATTTCACCTCCCAGTCCCTGGACTTTGAGACCACTCCCCCGCTCTCACTCAAGCCGCATCTGCTGGGCACCGAGTCTGAGAACCGTGGTACGTGGATCTGGTCCTGGCAGCAGCTGGGTTACTTCCCCGACTCGGTAGTCTCTGCGGCCATCCAGGCTCGCGAGGCCGGCGAGCGCGACGGTCTCACCGAACTCACCACCGACGAGCTAGCTCTTTCGGACTCCCTGGCCCGCCGACTCACCCTAGCCACTAAGACGCTGAGCGGCCTCTACGCCCACTACCCGTTGCCCGCCGGCGCGGGTGTGCGCGCGTGGACCCTCTTGGAAGGCCAGGAGCTGACCCTGGGTGCTCCTACTTACAAGGGAATCGGCCGAGTCATCGCCAAGACCCTGCAGAGTGAAAATATCCATAATCAGGTTCTGGCGGTGGATTCCTACGCCCAGCAGCGCGGATTCCACATTGCTTGGGATACCGAGGCAACCGCCGTGCTGACCGCAACCGACGGTGCCCTGCGCCTGTGGTTCGATGAAGGCCGTATTAGCGGTATTGAACAGGCCGAGCCGCAAGTTGGCCCCGAGGTGCTGGAGCAGTGTGCCGCGGCCGCCGCACAGCGTCGCGAATCGTTGGCCCTCATCCGCACCGAAATTGAGTGTATTGCCGCCGCTGAGGCCGCTGCTCAGAGCGCTCAGCGCGAGCAGGAAGCTGCCGAGCGGGCCGCCGCCCGCGCCCAGGTTGAGGCTGAGCGTGCCGCGCAGCTTGCCGCCGAGGCAGAGGCTGAGCGTGCTGCACAGCTTGCCGCCAAGGCAGAGGCCGATCGTACCGCGCAGCTTGCCGCCGAGGCACATGTGTTGGAAACCTACGAGGTGCCCGGCCTCGAAAGAACCGAAAACTTCTACCCCGCCGATGAGGCCCACTTCGACCAGGAACCGGCAGAGCATGCACAGTCCGGCTATGTGACCGTTGAGACCCTGCCCAATGTGTTCGATACCGTGGTCAAGCCCCCCGTCAATCAGGCTCAGCCCGAGCAGGCACGCGTCTACACCGACGCGTCCATTGGCTCTGAGGCTCCCATCGAGCTCCCCATTGAGGCTCCTTCCAAGCAGGCAGACTTTAAGAAGCACCATTACGAAGAGGCCGCTCCGGTCGAGTCGCTCGAGGTCATCCGAGAGCTTCCCACCGAGCGTGTTGAGCCGATCCGCAATGCCGGCGAGGCTCCCGACCTGCAGGCAGAACACGAAGAGGCAGCACGCCGCGAACAGGAAGAAGCCGCACATCACGAGACCGAGACCAAGAAGAAGGGCTTCTTCTCACGTTTCTTCGGCCTCTAAATCTCCTCTTGTGATTCTTCAGGCCCCATAGCGATTCCTCAGGCACGGCCCCTCCCCGGGCGCCGCGCCTGAGGCGTCCTCAAAGAGGCGACACACGCCATTGAGTACCCCGAATGTCCCTCAACCCCATACGCTTCCTAAGGCATAGCAGAAAGAACCATGTCAGAATCTAGTAGCGCATTCCAAAAGACGCCGGCACCGGGTGCATCCTCACGGGGTGCTTCTTCCGGAGATGCCTCACTCCGTAACGGTTTTACCTCCATTATTGGAACCTACCTCATCTGGGGCATGCTCCCGCTCTACTTCGTACTCATGGCTCCGGCCAGCCCCGTCGAGATTGTGGTCGCTCGCGTCGTATTCTCCCTCGTCTTCTGCGCGCTACTCCTACCGCTTTTCAAAGCCACGGGACCTTTCCTCAAGGCCCTGCGTAGTCCGCGCATTATGCTAATCCTAACCGCGGCATCCTTCCTTATCTGCGCAAACTGGCTTATCTACGTCATGGCGACCACCACCGGGCACACCATTGACGTATCCCTGGGATACTTCATTAATCCTCTGGTTTCCGTGGTTCTGGGTGTGCTCTTCTTGCAAGAACGTCTGCGTACCGCCCAGTGGATTTCGGTGGGTATTTCGTGCCTAGCCGTGCTTATTATGAGCCTCGTCTACGGGCAGGTACCGTGGACCGGCCTGGGCGTAGCCTTCACCTTCGGTATCTACGGCCTGCTCAAGGCGCGCGTTGCCCACGATGTGAACCCGCTGGTTTCGCTATCGTTGGAGACCCTCATTTTGGCTCCCTTCGGCATTGCGGCGCTTCTATTCCTCAATGCGCGGGGGCAGATGACGCTACTGAGCGAGGGAGCGGGTCACTTCTGGTTGTTGGCCTCCACCGGTGCGGTGACCGTTGTTCCGCTCATGCTCTTTGCTGCCTCCACCAAGCTCCTGCCACTATCAGTTATCGGTATGGTGCAGTACCTGGGGCCCACCATCCAGTTCATTCTAGCTATCACGGTTCTGCATGAGCGCATGAGCCCCGACAAGGCGCTGGGTCTCGGTCTTATTTGGGTGGCGCTCATTATTTTTACGGTGGATGCATTACACGCTTCTCGCTCCTCACGTCCCTCATCGGTGGCCGATCCGATTACCGGCATGATTCCCGTTGTGCGGAGCGAAGCTACGCAGGAGCCAGCAATATGGGAAAGTAGTGTGCCGGGACCCAATGACCGCTAAATCTGCTCTCTCAGGTTTAATAGGTTTTAAACGACGGAATGCCCCGCCAGCTCCAATGGCTGGCGGGGCATTCCGCACTTCTAAGGCACCTTTAAGGGGCACCAATATTACACGCCTAGGCGTTCTCGGCTGCCTGCGCAGCCGCGGCATCGTCCAGGGCATCTAGATCTGGGTGGCGATGCAGGTTCAGCAGCGCCAGACCCAGACCACCCCAGATAATCACGATGGCCACGACGAGCATCAAAATCGCGGAGATAGACATTCGGAGCTCCTAACGGGTAATAGTGGAATCGACGTGGCCGTGCTCCACCTGACCGGCGATCACCGGCGGGGCGGGAGGCTCTTCAGCCGCGCGAGACTTCTTGGACCAGGGCAGCAGGGATACCACAACTGCAGCCACCAACAGGAAGGCGCTCATGCCCCAGCCAAAGACTGCCAGCATGCCTGTCGGGTAGCCACCGTACGGAGTCTGCACCAGGGTGATGATGCTCTGGATCAGGGAGTAACCCAGAACCAGCGGGGTAACCACGGCCAGTAGTAGCATCCAAATCTTGCCCACCTTAATCGATGAGTAACGGTTCAGGTGCTCAGCCAGGGCGGGCAGCGCGCGCACCACGTAGGCCACCACGATAATGGCGCACAGGCCTGCGGCCAGAATACCGAAGAGGTTCACGAAGTTATCGAGAATATCAAGCACGTACAGGCCGGTAGTGGTCGGCATCAGCAATAGCGAGATGACCGCAATCGGCACGATTACCAGGGTGGTGGAGGCCAGTCGGGAGGTCGCAAACTTATCCTGCACACCGGCAATAATCACCTCAAGAATCGAAATCAGCGAGGTGAAACCAGCGAAGAGCAACGAACCGAAGAAAAGCACGCCAATCAGTGCACCACCGGGCGCCTGCGAAATAATGGTCGGGAAGGCGATGAAGGCCAGGCCAATGCCGCTGGTTGCCACCTCACTCACCTGGCTACCCGCGGCGTGAGCCATAAAGCCCAGTGCCGAGAACACACCGATACCTGCCAGTAGCTCGAAGCCCGAGTTGGCGAAACCCACCACCGCGCCGGAACCGGTCAGGTCGGTCTTCGGCTTCAGGTAGGAAGAATAGGTGACCATAATGCCGAAGCCGATGGATAGCGAGAAGAAGATCTGGCCGTAGGCGGCAACCCACACCTGCGGGTTAGCCAGCGAATCCCAGCTGGGGGTAAACAGCGCATTCAGACCGTCCATAGCACCGGGTAGGGTCAGTGAGTAAATCACCAGACCCACAAACATGATGAGCAACAACGGAATGAAGATGACGTTCGCGGCACCCACACCCTTCTGCACGCCCAGAGCCATCACAGCCAATAGGATGCCCCACACCAGAATCATAGGGATCAGGACGTTCATATTGAAGTCCAGGGAAACACCGGGGTTATCGGCAACCTTTAGGAACTCACTGTTGAAGAAGGCTTTGGGGTTATCACCCCACGCGCTGGTGAAGGAGAAAATGGTGTAGCGTAGCGCCCAGGCCACGATGGCGGCGTAGTAGATGGCAATAATGACGTTAATGCCCATATGCCACCAACCGATAAACTCGGTCTTACGGTTCAGGCGGCGGAAGGCCAGCGGCGACGAGGCACGTGCACGGTGACCGATCGCGTAGTCAAAGAAGAGGAAAGTCAGGCCCGCGGTCAGTAGCGCGACAATATAGGGGATCATGAAGGCGCCGCCGCCGTTATCGAACGCAATGTAGGGGAAACGCCAAATATTGCCCAGACCAACGGCCGAGCCGATGGCGGCAAAGATAAAGACTCGACGGCTCGAGAAGCCCTCGCGTTTCGTCGGCGTCTTGGGGGTAGATGCTCCCATAGTGGTAAACCTCAATGTGTGGGGACGCGGATGATTGGTGCGAGAGTAACCCTCGGGTGATTGGGTATGCTCGCGTCCAGACGTAGGATGAGGGCTCAGCGTCGCAGGGTATGCGCGAGGAGCCTACTCATACCCGGGGCGTGGGTGCGCCCCTCAGGCATGACTATAAGGTTTACCTTAAGCAATGAGAATCGGTCAAGAATTAGGCTATCGACCCCACAATACGAAATGTAGAAACCTGTTCAGTCACCCGTTTGGAAATCTCCGGGTAGGTAGCGGAGGGCGTACTAAGGCCCCGCCCGTCCAATGGGACGAGCGGGGCCTTATCCAGAGCCAAGAGCAGGTGTGGAGTATTGCCGTTTAGCGCAGTTACCTAGCCTTCGCGGTGCACCACCGCGTGGGCGAAGGATTCCAGGGCTGCCTTTGCGGTACTTGCCGGTAGCGGTGCGATCGCGGCGATTGCGCGATCGGCCCAATCATAAGCAATCTGCCAGGCTTCCTGAGTCACCGGGTGAGCGGCCAGCGCCTCCACGGCAACGTCCAGTGCCTCGTCGGAGCTCAGGTCAGCATCCAAGAGGGCACGTACCGTACGGGCGGAGTCGTCACCGGCGGCCACCGCACGATCCAGAAGAATAGTCGGTAGGGTCGGCACGCCTTCACGCAGATCGGTACCGCGGGTTTTTCCGCTGGTTTTGCCGTCGCTCACAATATCAATAACGTCGTCAGCCAGCTGGAAGGCTACGCCCACGAGCTCGCCATAAGTTTTGACCATTGAGATGACTTCTTCGGAGGCGCCCGAAAGTAGCGAGCCGTACTCACCGGCGGCCGCGATGAGCGAGCCGGTCTTGCCTTCAATCACGGCGATGTAGTGGTCGAGCAGATCCTGGCCCTCGCGCGGTCCGGTGGTTTCGAAGAGCTGGCCGAGTACCAGGCGCTCGAAAGTCTGGGACTGAATCTTCATGGGGCGGGTTCCCAGCTCGGACACGAGCAGGGAGGCACGAGAGAAGATGAGGTCACCGGTCAGGATTGCAACCGAATTGCCCCAAATCATCTGAGCGCTGTCTACGCCGCGTCGTTTGGGGGCATCATCCATAACGTCGTCGTGGTAGAGGGTGGCCAGGTGGGTAAGCTCCACGACGACGGCGGCCTCAATGACCTCGTCGTTAATCTCGCCGTCCACGGCAGCCGAAAGCAGAGCCAGTAGCGGGCGCACGCGTTTGCCACCCGCCAGAAGCAGGTGACGGGAGGCGACGTCGGCAAGGTGATCGGTCTGAGCGATAGCTTCGCCCAGTCGTTCCTCAATGAGGGCGAGCGCTGACAGAATCTGCGGGCCTAGCTTGGGGTCAGCGGCAATAAGTTCGAAGCCGGCGGGAAGCTTCAGGTCGAGGTCTCCCAGCAGGTCGGTGGCGGCGATGGACTGCTCTGCGTTGGTCACGGTCTCTTCTATCTTCTGGGTTGCGGATTGGTGGTGTGAACGCGCTACGAAGCGTGGGCTGCTTCGGGTTTGAAGCCTCGGTGGATGGCGACAATGCCGCCGGTTAGGTTGCGATACTGGACCGAGGTGAAGCCCGTCTCCTTAAACTTCTCGGCCAGGGCCTGCTGATTGGGCCAGGCCATGATGGATTCGGCGAGGTACTCGTAAGATTCGGGGTTTGAGGAGATGGCACGTGCAATCGGCGGGATAGCCTTCATAATGTAGTTCTTATAGACCACGCCAAAGGGTGCGAAGGTCGGGGTTGAGAACTCGAGGATTACGATGCGACCGCCGGGCTTGAGCACGCGGTAGATTTCACTCAGGGCTTTGGGGTAATCGGCGACGTTGCGCAAGCCGTAAGACATGGTGACCGCATCAAAGGACGCGTCCTCAAAGGGTAGGGCGGTGACGTCGGCCTGCACAAAGGTCATATCGGGTCGGCGACGTCGGCCCACGTCCAGCATCCCCTCGGAGAGGTCGGCGGCAATAACCTCAATGCCGGCATCGGCGAAGGGTTCGGAGGAGACACCGGTTCCTGCGGCGACATCCAGCACCTTCTGACCGGGGTGAGCATCGACAGCGGCCACGGCCTGTTTGCGCCAGTAGAGGTGTTGGCCGAGGGAAAGGATGCCGTTCATAAGGTCGTAACGTTCGGCAACGGTATCGAACATGGCGGCAATATCGCCGGTTTTCTTGTCGAGGGTGGCGCGGGTTGCGCGGTTATTCTTCTCTGCGTTCACGCTCTCAATTGTGGCACGGAGACGGGAAAATTCGATAGTTGGGTGTACCGTACTTGCGTTCTGCGTCACGCCGGCAGGCTTAGGGGCATGCCTTGGAATATCCCGCTACGGTGTTTTATGCACTTTTTTCGATTTATGTTCATGTATCCATGAGAATATTATGAATATTTATGTAAATGCTTGCATTATTTAACGTTCAGGAGCAGAATAGACTATAGATTTCATCCAGCACATACTCACAGAACACCCACCCAGGAGCACCCATGAACATTCTCACTCTCAAGAACGCATCCCTCAAGCCGCTGGCCCTGCTGGCCGTCCTACCCCTCGCGCTGACCGGTTGCGCCTCCACCGCCAACGAGAACTCGGACCCCAATGGCGAAGTTAACCTTGTCAAGCCCGGCATCCTCAGCGTTTGCACCAACACCCCCTACAAGCCCTTCGAATACGAAGAAGACGGAACCATCGTGGGTCTGGACGCCGATATCACCAACGCCATAGCCTCCGATCTGGGCGTCAAGGCCCAGCTGACTTCCATCAGCTTTGAAGGCCTGGACTCCGGTACCGGCCTGGCCACCGGCCAGTGCGATATCGCCCTGGCCGGCATTGGCGTCACCGACGAACGCAAGAGCAAGATGGAATTTACCTCCGTCTACTTCGACGATAACCTGGCCATTCTGGTTCCCAAGAGCTCCACCATTACCTCCGCCGCAGATTTGAAGGGTTTGAGCGTTGGCGCGCAGCAGGCCACCAGCGGCGAAAGCTACGCTAAGGAAAATGGCGCCGAGGTCATTCAGTACGAGGACACCTCACTCATGTTCTCCGCACTTAAGACCGGCCAGGTCAAGGCTGTCGCAGCCAATCTCTCGGTCGTCTCCGAGGCGCTCACCACCGACCCCGAAGCCTTTAAGATTGCCTACCAGGACTCCTCCAGCACCGAGGAAATCGCTGCGGCCGTCTCCACCAGCAACAAGGCCCTGCAAACCAAAGCCAATGCCACCATCGCGAAGCTCAAGGAAAATGGCGAACTGGAAAAGATGAAGGCCAAGTGGATTGGCTCAGGTTCCGCCTCCGCAGGTGCATCCTCGGCTACTCCCTCTGCCCCCTAGCCCCAACCGAATGGCGCTGAGGCTGGCTGACCCGTGGGGCACCGCACCTCGGGCTCGGTTAGCCCCAGTTTCCGCCTCGGGGGTCCCCTTAATATCTTTGGGCTCGCGCGCCCCGGATCTAAAACCTCCCGGCCGGTTGGCTCCTCATAATGCCGCCAGTCTTATCTCCTCAGTGAGCCTCCCACGCTCTTAACCCCTTAGTTTTGAATTAGAAAACGCATGTCCTCTAAACTTTCGCCCCGCCAGAAGCAGAAGCTATTCCGCTACGCTCAGTACGCAATTCTCGCGCTGATTGCCCTCGCCGCCATCCTGATGGCTGATTGGAAGACACTCTCCCAGCAGGTCTTTAACCTCGACGTGGCTGCCAAGCAGTTCCCCGATGTCATTACCGTGGCGCTTAAAAACACCCTGCTGTACACGGCCCTAGGCTTCATTGTGGGCCTCTCCGGCGGTCTGCTTCTGGCCCTCATGCGCCTGTCCTCCATTGCCCCCTATCGCTGGATTTCCACCCTTTACGTGGAACTCTTCCGCGGTATTCCGGCGCTACTGGTATTCTTCGCCTTTGGCTACGGCATTCCGCTGGCTTTCAAGATTCGCTTCGTAGACAACCTGATTCCCGTGACCCTCTCGCTGGGTATGGTCTCCGCGGCCTACATTAGCGAGGTGCTGCGCGCCGG
Source organism: uncultured Rothia sp. (assembly GCA_963521575.1). Lineage (GTDB taxonomy): Bacteria > Actinomycetota > Actinomycetes > Actinomycetales > Micrococcaceae > Rothia. The sequence continues at coordinate 6,443 of CAUQVM010000017.1, read as the reverse complement.
TCTGCAGGCCATCCCCAAGGGCCAGATGGAGGCAGCCCGCTCGCTGGGCATGTCCCACACCCGCGCTATGGTCTCAATTATCATTCCCCAAGCCTTCCGTGTGGTGCTACCCCCGCTAACCAACGAGGTCATTCTGCTAACCAAGGACTCCTCCCTGGTATACCTATTGGGTGTGACCGTTTCGCAGTACGAGCTGGCAAAGTTCGGCCGCGAGGGGCTGACCGCCGCGAACGCTGGCTTGACCCCCCTGGTGGTTGCCGGCCTGTGCTACCTCATTATTACCGTCCCCCTGGGCCAGCTCTCGGCATACTTTGAGCGCCGCACCCAGATGACCGGCCGCAAGTAAGCGCAACGACGAGACAGAACGGATACGGAAGATATTATGACCGCTTCAACTTCATCCATGGCCGCCTCCTCGGTGCGCATCTCTACCCTGCACAAGTCCTACGGCAAGATCCAGGTACTCAAGGGCATCGATATGCAGGTCGAGCCGGGCGAGGTCGTGTGCCTCATTGGCCCCTCAGGCTCGGGCAAGTCCACCCTGCTACGCTGCGTGAACCTGCTGGAGGAGCCGAACGACGGCACCATTATGGTGGGTGATACCGAGGTCACCGACCCGGATGTAGACATTAACCGCGTGCGTACCCACATGGGCATGGTTTTCCAGCAGTTCAACCTGTTCGGTCACCTGAATATTCTGGATAACTGCACGATTGCTCAGATTAAGGTGCTGGGCCGCTCCAAAGCGGAGGCGCAGTCCATCGCCCGCGAACAGCTCGCCAAGGTGGGCCTGGCCGGTAAGGAAGATCGTTTCCCCGCCCAGCTTTCAGGCGGTCAGCAACAGCGTGTGGCTATTGCGCGTGCACTGTCTATGCACCCCGATCTAATGCTCTTTGACGAGCCCACCAGCGCACTTGACCCGGAGATGGTCGGTGAGGTTTTGAGCATTATGCGCAACCTGGCTGATGAAGGTATGACCATGATTGTGGTGACCCACGAGATGGCCTTCGCGCGCGAGGTGGCCGATAAGGTGGTCTTCATGGCCGACGGTGTGGTCGTGGAGGAGGGCCCGGCCGACGAGGTAATTGGTGCCCCTAAGCATGAGCGTACCCGCGCTTTCCTGGCTCGCGTGCTCGACCCGACCCACGCCGTAGTAGACTAGTGGTAGCTCTTGAAAACATAGCGGGCGGTGCTGTACGAAACATTCTGTTTCGCGCAGCACCGCCCGCTTTTCACCTTTTAACACCCGGCAACTCGCCCCATTAAAGCCCGCCACACCCGCCTTGTACAGGGGGTGGAGTTCACTGGAGCGCGGCGCAGAGTCTTAGACTTCCTCCACCTCAACGGTGAGCTTGGGCTCGGGGTGCGACTCACCGGTCAGCATGGTGACCATGAGGGTCGAGTCCTTCACGGCACGCAGGGAGTGCAGTAGCTTGGCGGTCACATGGATCGGCTTGCCGGGCACCAGAGTGATGTCGCGGTCCTTCACATGGAAGATAACCTCACCCTTGAGCACCTGCACGAAGATGGGGTGCACGCTGTGGTGCTCGTGCCAGGACTGACCGGCAGCCAGCTCCATGAGGGTCAGGTTACCGCCGTCAGCATCCACAATCTTACGAGCCTGAGGCTTATCTTCGAAGGGCTTCAACTCCTCAGTGAGCTGGGGGAAAATAATCACGCGGCCTTCATGGGTACCCGCCATGGTACGCACCTTTCTTCTTGAGGGGAGGGTGGAATGGGCCACCTCCAAACTTATTTGGTATTCAAAATACCAATTATTTCCATTGTATTCCCCCGCTCCGCGTCAAGCAATGCGCGGTGCAAGGCGAAACCGGAGGCGCTACATGCCCTACGGGAGCAAACAGAAGCGGCCCGCCACGAGATAGAAGCACCCCCGGTAGCCCAATACAGAACCAGAAAATCGGCCTCTAGTCGGAGTAACGGCGATTGCCCAAACGTTGCAGATTCACCACCAGCGACGTCGTACCGAAGCTCACCGCCGCAATCATGCAAGTTGCCGCGGTGAACGCGCCTCCCGGAATCGGGGAGAAAATTGCAATGGCATACAGCACCACGGCACAGAACGACAGGAAGAGTGTCGCAATCGTCAGTAGCGGAGCCAATACCAAGCCGCCACGAGCACGCCCCACAAAGTCCCCGCGACGCAGATAACGAAGCAGCAGTATACCCAGCACCGTCCAGATAGAGCTCACCAGAATCGCAGCCACCACATCCGCCGGACGGTGCCAACCGTTAATAATGGTGGAGATACCGGTCAGACAGGTCGTCACAGCCGTCAGAAGCGCTACGGTGGGACGTAGCTTACGGGGAGCCGCCAGGAAAAGTGCCGCGCCAGCCGCAGCCGCAAAGGTGGTGTGGCCGCTGGGCGCAGAGTTGCTCAATGCCTCCTGAAGACCCCAATTGGGCTTAATGACCAGGTAATTCTTCAGGGCCTGTGTTGTCAGGCATGCACCCACGCCGCACAGCACGCCTACCAGTGCAGGCAGAAAACGATGTTTCCACACCAGCACCGCAATTAAGCCTAAGACCGCCGCCACGCCGACAACGATGGGTAGCGAATCTAGAGCGGTCAGTGTCGGGCCGCGGTAGTTGCGGAATTGATGGGTGTACTCGGTATAGGCCTGTTCATCCACCATCTGGCCGTTGCCGTTGTAGACAAAGAACCTAAAGGCGCCCACGAGCGATGCGCCCAGGAAAAGCAGGGCAAAAAGATGGCGTAGAACCACCCCGATACCCGGGAACCTTGCGGAGGTTTTTTCCTCCGGGTGCTTCGGATTATCCTGGGGAGTCATTGACGTTGCTCCGGTCTGGGAGTAGCCGCCATTTGGGGAGGATACGGGCGGATGAGCGGTACCCGGGTGGGCGGTATTCGGTTGAGCGGCAGAGAGGGGCTCCCGATTCTGAGGAGTACCCTGCTGGAAACCCTGGTTCTGGTGGGGTTTCTGCCCCCTGTGCGAAAAAGCCCGAGTTGCATCATCCTGCGCGGGGAAGTCCCGGGCCGGAAGTGCCACGGTAGGGTCCTGTCCTTCTGGGGCAACAGCACGGGGAGCGGTTAGGGGCCGAGCCGCAGAAATTTCCTGGACTACAGGAATTTTTCCGGTCGCGTCGTCCTGTGTGGGGAAGTCCTGGGCTGGAAGTGCCACAGTTAGATCCTGATCTTCCTCAGCATCAACGGATTGAGTATCAGTAAGTTCCTGGGTGGCAGAGAGGACCCGGGTCGCATCATCTTGCTCAGTGTCCTGCTCAGTCTCGGAATCCACAGCGGATGCAGTCACAGGCTGGGATGCCGTCACGGGTTCGGAAGCAGAGAGAAAGCGGGTAGCCGAGAGATCTTGCTCGGCAGAATGGGACTGTTCAGCGGAACGAGACTCCGTTTCAGAAAAAGAATCCGTTGCGGAGAGTGCTCGGGTACGGTCAGTCACCGCCTCGGGCGAGAAAGCCAGCGTGGGCGAGTCATCGGAGGGAGATAGTACGCGAGTTGCCTCAACATCGGGAGCCTCAGTATTGTGGTTCTCTGCTTCCCGAGTCTCAATATCGCGGTTGGCATCGGGAGTCTCGGCGTCGCAGTTCTCTGTTTCCCGGGTCTTAGCGTCGTGGGACGCCGAGTCGTTTCGTTTATCATTCTTCATTTGTGCCATAGCCCCTCCGTACCTTCTCGCTGTCACGTCTGTGGTGCTACTCGCCGGTGCTCAGCCACCGTAGCAGAGCTACAAGCTCCCACCACCGTGACTTCGCATAACGCACGAATAACTACATCACTATCCCAGGTTAAGCTAAGAAAAAGGAAAGTTTTTAAGACCCCAAGCTGAAAGTTCCCGCAGAAAGTGGATCTGCGCCGACATTGCACGCATTCACCAAAGTATCGGCGCAGGTCAGGCCCATTAGCCCCTTTTGTCTCGACCGTGACGGAAGAAAGCGGAAAGAAAGAAGGAAGCCTTGAGCGAAAACGCTACACCCCCCTCAACCGGCTCCAGGTCAAAACCCGCCCCGCGGGGCGTACCGCCTCTGGGCTACGGGTTCCGTAGCGCAGGCCTTCCACTGCCCCCTTTGGAGGAGGTACTCGAGTATCTAGCCGTTGTCGACATCCCCATGAATGTGACCTTCCGCGGCGTGAACCGTCGCCAGAGCGTACTCATCCGCGGCCCACAAGGCTGGGGTGAATTTGCCCCCTTCACCGAGTACGGGGATGAAGAAGCAGCCGCCTGGCTCGCCTGTGCCTTCGAAGCGGCCTGGCTACCCGCCACCGAGCCGGTACGTGAGCATATCCCTCTCAATGCAACCCTGCCCGCTGTACCTGCCGAGCGCGTTCCCGAGGTGCTTGCCCGCTACAACGGTACTATTCGTGAGCTCAAGATTAAGGTTGCTGAGAGGGGCCAGAGCCTTGCCGAGGATGTGGCCCGCGTGGCCGCCGCACGGAAGGCCCTGCCTGAGGCGCGCCTTAAGGTTGACGCGAACATGGGCTACACCCTCTCCGGTGCTCTGGAGGCACTTCGCGAACTCTGCTTGTACGGCATTATTTATGCCGAACAGCCCGTGTCAAGCGTCGAGGACATGGCTGCGCTCCGCTACGCGGTGGCCGAGGAGGGGCTACCAGTCCGCATTGCTGCCGACGAATCTATTCGTAAGGCGGAGGACCCGCTACGTGTAGCTCGTGCGGACGCCGCAGACCTCATTATCATTAAGGCCGCTCCCCTGGGTGGAGTGCGCCGCGCCCTGGCCATTGTCGAGCAGGCACAGCTACCGGCGGTCGTGTCCTCGGCTCTCGAAACTTCCGTGGGCATTGCCACCGGTGTGTCTCTCGCAGCCTCACTACCCTCGCTCGATTACGGCTGCGGCTTGGGTACCGTCTCGCTTATGGCCGAGGACATCACCGAAGATTCCATGGTTGCCCGTGACGGATTCATACGGTTCCGCACCGTCAATCCCAATCCGGCGTTGCTTGCGCGTCTGGCTCCCAATGAGCCCACACGACGGTGGTGGATCGAGCGGGTAAGCCGCTGCTACCGCGTACTGGAGCACATCCATCACGCTTAGTGGGCGATGAATACCGTTGCGCCGCACACCATCTCAAATCCACTTGTCATATTAAATCAGGCAAAGGTTACCCATACCGGCCGATTCTAGGCACGGCATTAGAATGGTACGGTGACTGAAAACCACTCCGCCCCCGCCATGCTGACCGCCGTTTCTGTGCTCGATTCGCTCATTCGGGCCGGGATGCGGCATATTGTTGTGTCCCCGGGATCTCGTAGCGCGCCCCTGGCATACGCCATTGCCGCTGCGGCTGAGGCGGGTGCTCTCATCGCGCACGTGCGTGTGGATGAGCGAACCGCTGCTTTTACCGCCCTCGGTATTGCCAAAGCCTCGGGGCAGCCGGTGGGTCTAGTCTGCACCTCCGGGACCGCTCTGGGTGAGTACATGCCGGCCGTTATGGAGGCCTACCACGCGGGGGTCCCCCTCGCGGTGCTGAGCGCAGATCGCCCCAAGCGCCTGCGCGGAACCGGTGTTAACCAGACCACCCGCCAGAACGGTTTCTTCCGTAATTTTGTGCGCGCTGAAGCTGATCTGACGGCCTATCCCGAACCTCAGGAAGGTCCGCAAACACAGGCTTTTGCCGCCTGCCTCAATGCCCTGACCGGCCGCTCTTCGCAAGATTGGCGCCAACGCTCCACAGATCCTCTCGGGCCGGTGCATCTCAATATATGCTTCGATACCCCGCTCACTCCCTCTGGTCGTTTTGCCCGAATGCTACCGCAGTGGGCACAGAGTCTGATTGAGGGCTACGATCTGACTGCTGAGGCCTCCGCTCGTGCCGCGCGGGCGGAAGGCTCCGGGTTCTCCCGGGCTGAGCAGTCTTGGCTTCTTCGGTCCCTCACGGCAGGTGACCAATCGGGAGCCTCCACCTCCGCGCGAACGGTTGTGGTGGCCGCTGACGGTGCCGGCGAGTTCGCCGCCGAGTTTGCGCGCATACTAGGTATACCGTTGTTGGCCGAGCCTTCCTCTGAGGCACGCCACGGGGCGACCGCTATTCCTCACTATCCACGGCTTCTCTCCTCGAGCACATTCAAACCTGCGGCACAGATTGAGCGCGTGGTGCTCTTCGGGCACCCCACCCTCTCGCGCCCCGTCAGCGCCCTGCTGGAGCAGGAAGACATTCAGTGCGTCTACTATGCACCGCGCCAGGCCAGCTGGTATGAGCCGGGTACCCGCCTCTTTACCGAGTTGAGCGATCCGCAACAGTTGGAGGAGTTCGCCCGGGGTGGCAACCGAACTTCAAAGCGCGCCGATTTCGATCCCGGTGAGTGGCTCCAATCATGGGTTCATGCCGGTGAGCAGATGGAACGGATTGCCTTACACGATATTGAGGCTTATGAACACCGTACAGGCGTAGAAAATACTGCGGACAGGGATGAATACTATCG
>CAUQVM010000016.1:0-20586 GCA_963521575.1 uncultured Rothia sp. | reverse complement strand
AGGTGATGTTGTCGGAGGTGGGCATCAGCTCAATCACACCGAAGGGGGTGTGGGAAGCGACGCGCGGAATCTTGTCGAAGCTCTGCCACTTCTTGAAGTCTTCTTCGAGGAATTCGACCATGCCGGCAATAATGTTGCCCACGCCGTCCTTCTGAATCCACTTTGCCATTGAGGCGACGTCAACAAACTCCACTGCGTGGGGGCTCGGACGCTCAGTCATGATTTTCTCCTTTGAATAACTATGCAAAATAATGCTGTGTATATCCCGTAAGTTGTGTACACATCATACGGTAAATAGCTACGAATATATTCCAGAACACATGGATTAGAAATGAGTAAAACATGTTCTGAAGTATTGGGTTTATGGGGATCCTCATCCGCCGGGGCTAGCGCAAGACCGGCTTGGGCGGCGCGAGGAGGGACGCAGAGGTGTATGTTACGAGGCGCGACCCTTTGCGGGATCTTCCCTGTCGTGTTCCGCATCCAACTCATCCAGAGCAATATGCGTGCGCGACTCCGCGATCAGCTTCTTGACCACGGGGCGGGCTGCAATCACCGGCACAGAACCGGTGTAGCCCTCGCGCTGGCGGGCAATCTCGTTGACGCGATCACGTACCAGGTACCAGCCGCCAACTAGTAGCGGGATGACTACGAGCAGGGAAGCTAGCGTGTAGGTGCCCACCGGGTAATCTAGGGCCATCAGCACAATCACAACCGCGAGGAACGCGATGACGGCCCAATCGCTAAAGCGACCGCCAGGTGCGCGATAGGAGGGGCGCGTGTACTTGCCCTGGCCCACCAGTTTCAGATACTTCTGGTGCGACATGGCGATGGCGGCCCAGCTGGCCATGGTACCCACCGAGGCAATGTTGAGAACCACCTCAAAGGCCTGCTCAGGAACAACCATGTTCAGTAGCACACCGAGGAGACCTATCAGGCCGGTCAGCAGGATACCAGCCACGGGCACACCCGAGCGGGAAACCTTGGTTGCAAACTTGGGCGCGGAACCGGCGACGCCCATCGAGTGAAGAATGCGGCCGGTGGAGTACAGTCCGGCGTTCAGTGAGGAAGCGGCCGCGGTAATCACGACGAGCTGCATAATCGGAGCGGTACCCTGAATGCCAATAGCATCGAAGAAGGTCACGAAGGGGGACTCTGCGTCTTTATACGCGGTGTAGGGCATCAGCAGGCAGAGGAGTACGACGGAGCCCACGTAGAAGATGGCGATACGCCAAATCATGGTGTTAATAGCTCGGGGAACAACCTCCTCAACATTCTGGGTCTCACCGCTGGTGGTGCCTACCAATTCGATACCGGCGTAGGCAAACACCACGCCCTGAACCACGACGAGGGCGGGTAGTACACCGTTGGGGAAGAATCCGTCATGAGCGGTAATAAGCTGGAAGTCGGGAGTCATGCCATTGATAGGCTCACCGAAGATCAGATACCAGATGCCGACAGCCATGAAGGAGAGCAGAGCCACGATCTTAATGAGGGCGAACCAGAACTCCAGTTCGCCGAAGAGTTTCACGGAGACTAGGTTCAGCGCCACGGTAGCGACCACGACGACGAAGGCGGTCAGCCATTGCGGAATATCCGCGAAGAACTGATTGTAGCGGCCGAACCAGGCAATGTAGATGGCGATTGCGGTGGCATCCGCTACGGCAGTCATGGCCCAGTTGAGCCAGTAAAGCCAACCCGAGACGAAGGCGGCCTTCTCGCCGTAGAACTCGCGGGTATAGGAAACAAAGGATCCCGAGGAGGGGCGATGCAGGATCAGCTCGCCGAGGGCACGCAGAATCAGGTAGCCGAAGAAGCCGATGACGGCGTAGATGACGGCGAGCATGGGGCCGGCGTCCTGTAGGCGGCTACCGGTTCCCAGGAAGAGGCCGGTACCGATAGCGGAGCCGATGGCAATCATCTGTAGCTGGCGCGCGCCCAGGCCCTTGTGGAAGCCCTCCTGCTCATGGGCGAAGGGATCCTCCGTAGGCGGCTTGACATGCGGGTTGGATACCTGCGGTGTGGGTGGCCGGGATGCGGTGGTGCTCATAGGAGCCTCCTGAACTGCTGTGGTCGAGATGCGCGTCCAGCAAGTGTGTTTGGGAACACGCTCTTGTGCTCTTAAGACTCTAGCACAACAGATTTATAAAATATAACCGCCATCACGTTTAAATATATATTCACTTTATGAATATATTGCGGGACGGTTTGTTTTATTTTGTATTATGTGGTTTTTGTTGGATTGTGAGATGAATTAAATATTTTTTATATAAGGAGATGCTGTGCCCTGGGTACACCGCTAGCCTTGCGCGCTCTCACCCATAAGTCGGTCAATCTTTGCGCGTAGCGCACGCTCGCGCAGATTTAGCCACCACCAGCTCGGCCAGCGCAGCAGCGACTTACGGCCCACCTGCACAACCGAGGGTAGCTTTGCCGCCGCCAGCGCCTCATCAATCTGCCGATCCGAGGCACCCTCGGTGCGCATTCGCTCAATAAGTACCAGGGACTTTGCCATATCGCCGTGTCCCAGAACATGCCGACCCTTACGTTCGAGTACCGCATCCAGCCGGGCGCGTACCGGAGCGATCGCTGCCGCATTCGGGTGCTCGCGCTCCGCACGACGCTGCGCCTGACGGGCCTTCTTGGCCTGCCTGAGCTCGCGCTGCTTGACAGTATTCTTGGCGTTCGATGCACCCATGGGAACTCCGTTCGGATGTTCTGATGTGGCCTCATCCCGGGAGGGCCGTGAAGGGCACATCAAGTCATTAACACCTCTACTCTACCGCGGAATTTCGCGGAACTGACGACACTCCGAACCCAAAAAAGCCCACAAAAAAATAGGGTTAAATTAGCTGAGCCTTGGTAAAATAGTGCGAGTAGGAGGCGCCCAGCGCGCCAACAAAATATGGTGAACCGGACCAGCATCGGTTACGGTCGCATCTATCCAAGGAGTCAGCATATGGCTATTGCAACCCCTGAAGTTTACGCAGAAATGCTGCAGAGCGCTAAGGAGAAGGGCTTCGCGTACCCCGCAGTGAACGTGACCTCCTCCCAGACCCTGAACGCCGCAATCCGCGGCTTCGCAGAGGCAGGCTCGGACGGTATTATCCAGGCATCCACCGGTGGTGCAGCGTACTGGTCCGGCGCTTCCAAGAAGGATATGGTCGTTGGCTCCCTGGCCTTCGCAGCCTACGCACGCGAGGTCGCCAAGCAGTACGGTGTGAACATTGCACTGCACACCGACCACTGCCCCAAGGACAAGCTGGATGGCTTCGTTCTGCCCCTGCTGGCAGAGTCCGAGAAGGCTGTTGCCCGCGGCGAGGACCCCATCTTCAACTCCCACATGTGGGATGGCTCCGCTATCTCCCTGGACGAGAACCTGAAGATCGCATCCGAGCTGATTGAGCGTACCTCCAAGGCAAAGATTGTGCTCGAGGTTGAGATTGGTGCCGTTGGTGGCGAGGAAGACGGTGTCGAGGGTGCTATCGATGACTCCCTGTACACTACCGTTGAGGACGCCATCAAGACCGTTGAGGTCATCGGCCTGGGCGAGAAGGGTACCTACATGGCAGCCCTGACCTTCGGTAACGTTCACGGCGTCTACAAGCCCGGTAACGTTCACCTGCGCCCCGAGCTGCTCAAGGAAATCCAGACCGAGGTTGGCGCCAAGTACGGTAAGGGTGAGAAGCCCTTCTACCTGGTCTTCCACGGTGGCTCCGGCTCCACCGAGCAGGAGATTGCAGACGCAGTGTCCTACGGTGTTATCAAGATGAACATTGACACCGACACCCAGTACGCCTTCACCCGCCCGGTTGCCGGCCACATGTTCAGCAACTACGACGGTGTGCTGAAGGTTGACGGCGAGGTCGGCAACAAGAAGACCTACGACCCCCGCGTCTGGGGTGCAGCTGCCGAGGCAGGCATGGCCGCACGCGTGGTCGAGGCTTGCCAGCAGCTCGGCTCCGTCGGTACCTCCCTGAACAAGTAAGGTACCGCGCAGCTAGCGTAGCCTAACGCTTAAGGCGGTGCCCGCCTCCTCGTACGTGAGGAGGCGGGCACCGCCTTTTTAAACCTTCAGATAAGAATCAGCCGATGCTGAAATCCGGGGGGGGGGGGGGCCGGCTTACTTGCCGCCGCCGCAGCCGCAACCACCGCATCCGCAACCGCCCGACTTCACGGCCACCGAGCCAGAGGTGGGGATGCCATCGCCGGTGTCGCCACCTATCAAGTTGACACGGTTGCCAATCTCCGGACCACCCACCGGCTGCTGGGGCTTGCCGGCCAGGGTGGCGGCAAAGCCCGCAGGCTCGGCTAGAGGGCTCAGGTTCGGGATCATGGAGGCGGCGGGAGAGCCGGTCGGGCCGCAGGCTGCGGCGGCAGCATTCACCTTCGGCTGGGCCATCAGGTGTGCGCGGGAGAATCGCTTAATCTGCTCGGCGGTCGGGTAGGAGAAGGATACCTTCACTTCGCCGTTGACGAGCATGAGCGGTAGTACCTCGCGGCCGTTCATCTCAATCTGCTCCGCCACGGGTGCGCACTCTTCAAAAGCGGAGGGGTAGGTATCGGTGGAGTACACCTCAATCTCGACACCCGAATCCAGGGCTTCCTGGGCTGCACCTAGGAAAATGGAACGCTCCATATCCTGTGGATCCTCCGGGTTCTCGCCGGGGCCGGGAATGAATACTTCAAGAATGGTCTCGGTTGCTGCTTCAGCCAACGTGTTGCCTTCTAACTCTCGTCTAGCTTTTCTGCGCCTGCCCGGGTGGGCGGCGCCGGTCCTCCCCTAAGTGTACTCGCGTGGTTTGGGGTGGCAGAAGAATCTCGGAAGTGCCAAATATGCGGAATATTTGCTGAAATCGAGTCAAATAGCCTGTACTCTACAAGCATTGGGGGATGGTGCGGTATTCTGGGTGCATACACACCGGAACGTTGCGAGTTCGTCCTCAGCGGACGGTCCGCCCGGTGCGGAACTAATCAGGCAATGACGCCCGCATCCGATGCGGATGTGTCTAGCTAAATCAAGATACGCGACATTGCCCTACAGATCAGAAGGAGCATTATGTTTGGTTTCGGCAAGAAGAAGAAGGAAGCTGCCGCACAGGTATCAGGATCTGCAGACATCTACGTCGCACCCGTCACCGGTGAGTACCTGCCGCTGAGCGAAGTCTCCGACCCGGTTTTCTCTCAGGGTGTGATGGGTGACGGCTACGCCGTGAACCCCACCTCCGGCACCATCGTCGCCCCTGTTTCTGGCACCATCGCTCTGATTCAGGATACCCTGCACGCCTTTATGCTCCGCACCGACAATGGCGGCGAGGTGCTCGTGCACATCGGCATCGACACCGTTGAACTCAGCGGTGAGGGCTTCACCAAGATTGCCAATGTGGGTGACAAGGTCGAGGCTGGCGCACCCATTATTGAGGTGGACTGGGCTGCTATTGAGGGTCGTATCCCCTCCAAGGAGACCATGGTGATGATTACCAACACTGCAAAGCTCAACATCGTGAAGGATTCCGACGCACACCGTCCCGTCAACGCAGGTGACCGCGTTGCTCAGGCGACTAAGAAGTAACCTCGGTTTCTTCATCGCGCGACGTTTGCTCGGTTGATCCTTAGCGGTTGAAGCATGAGCCGAAGCGGTGGGTCCGGGATGACCCCGGATCCGCCGATGGGCAACCCCTCTGTGGGATGCCGCGTTCTGCAGACTCTAGTGAGTCCAGAGCGCGGCTTCTTTCGGTTATACGATAAAATTTTTAACAGAATGTGATACATGGCCCACAAAAACCTGTGGAGAAGGATAAATGTAAGTGTGAGGTGTATACCACGCGTGCTGTACAAGGCATACGATACCCAGCTTGCTAAAAAATCGTGAATTACATTCAAAAAATCGTTATCCTACATAGAGTTGCAGTATGAGCTGAGAGATTCCGGACCCTCAGCCATCATCCAATGCTTCAGCGACCAGCCACATACATTGAACGCTCAACTCACTATAAAAAAGGACCACCACGGTGATCACACCCTCGAAAACCTCTAAGAACCTGAGCCGCCGCGGCTTCATCGGTGCCACTGCGCTCGTTCCCGCCGCCCTCGCACTCCAGGCCGGCGAAGCTTACGCCGCAGACGACGCTGCAGACACTGCCGACGTTGCTGACACCAGCGGAGAAATTGAAGCTGTTCGCAGCGACACTCCCGCGCATCAGTTGCTCCATAAGGCCAACGAATTCTTTATTGCTCACCGAGGCGCCGGCAATATGAGCCCCGAACATACTGCCTACGCCTATGCAGAGTCCATCCGTAACGGCGCCACCGCCGTCGAAATTTCCGTGCGTTGCACCAGCGATAACCAGCTCATCTGCATGCACGACACCAATATCAAGCGCACCACCGGCACCGATATGGATGTGCGCAAGCACACCCTTGCCGAACTGTGCAAGTATCAGGTCGACATGCGCCAGAGCCTCGGCGAAAAGATTGGCCTGCAGACCATCCCTACCCTCGAAGAAGCCATTAAGGCCATTAATGATGTGCAGGCCGGTGGCGAACACGCCTCCGTCGGTGGGTCTAAAGCTGTGCTCTTCATGGAGGCGAAGGACGGCGCATCCCAGAGGCAGATCCTCAACTTCGTGACCGAACACGGCCTGCAGCGTCGCACCGTCATCAAGATGTACCGCGACGGTAACGGTGGCTTCAACCCCGAGTCCCGCTACATCCGCCAGGTCCTGGAGACCGGTTGTAGCACCTGGTGCTACTTCGACGCCGGAGACCCCCTCAACAGTATTGTCGCCATGGCTCGCCACAAGAATGTGGACGCTATCGGTGTGCCCTTCTTCGAGAATCCCACCGGCGCCGGCTACGGATCCATGCCCGAAGAATCCATGCGCACCATTATTAAACAGGGTAAGACCGTTATTGTGTGGGAGGTACACCGCCGCTCCGTCTACAAGAAGTTCAAGGCTATGGGCGTGAAGGGCTTCATGTGTCCCGACCCCTTCTGGGTCACCGGTAAATCCTTCGATTCCAACGTCAGGATTGACACCGGCCGCCGTCAGCACGGTATGCTCCCCGCCAACCCCAACCTCGCCGTGGACATGCCCGAACTGACCGGTAATGCCATTGTGCACAATCAGCGCTATGACGAATCCCTGCTACTCGGCCCCCTGGCGAACTATACGAAGCGCGAGAAGTACACCATCGATTTCTCCATGAAGTGGACCGGTAGCCTACCCCAGGCTCCGAACCACTACGGCTACGTTGCCTTCGGCCGCGAACACGACGGTGCCTTTGGTATCGGTAAAAAGTTCTCGGGTCAGCAGAAGGACGGCATCTATGTACTCGCCGTGCGTCCCTCCTACTACGGCACTTCTGTAGCCCAGATTCTCTGCTTCGACCCGCACCGGTCTGCTCCCCGCGTACTGCACACCATGAAGTTGCGCCAGAAGGTCCAGGTTGGTCAGGCCATCAACTGCAAGATTGTGGTTAAGAAGAACAGCTTCTACTACGTCGTCAACGGTGAGTACTCCACCCCGATCATCCACTCGGCCTACCGCGGCCCGTACGTTCACTTCGGCCGCTACCACGGCAACAACGACGGCGGCCCGCTGGAGCTGACCCGCATCGAAGCACGGCAGTCCTGGGCTTAAGAGCGCGTAGACGGACTCAAGTGCCGGGGTAGTCTCCCCACCACCTTCATGACCGAGCGGGGCACCGCTACCGGTCACAGCGGATGCACACAAGCCTCCCCGCCGGGCACACGGCCGGGGTACCTGTTCGCTGACATCATTTCGAAAGGGGCCGCACCTTATAGGTGCGGCCCCTTCGACATACCCGGAACATACCCTGTACCGGAGGAAGGGTCTTATGAAGAAACCCTACCTAGAAGCCGTGGGGGTTCTAGAATTAAAGCGTCGTAGAAGACACCCTGCCGCCGGATCCGAAAGGTACACCATGAGTCCCAGCGTTGAGCATCGTGCCGCCGAGCATCACACAGCCGAGAAGCCCATCCCTGAGTCTCGCGCCACACCGCACGTCGTCAGCATCAACATGCCCCCAAAGGAACCCCTCGACCCCTACAAACGCCCCTCCTATCCCTTCTTCCAGGTTCCCGTGGACCTGCTCATCGGCGGTCACTGGGTCGCGGGGGAGCAAGAGCCCATTTTTGTTACCAACCCCGCCACCGGTCAACTCATCGCCCGAGTGGCGAATGCCAGCGTGCATCAGGCGCTACAGGCCCTTGACGCCGCCTGCGCGGTCCGCACCTCCTGGGCCGCCACTACGGCTCGGCAACGCGCCAACATTCTGCATCGTGCCTACGAGCTCCTTACTCAGCGCACCGAAACCTTTGCGAGGCTCATGACCCTGGAAATGGGCAAGCCCCTCGACCAGTCGTACGGCGAGGTCGCCTATGCCACGAACTATCTGCGCTGGCATGCCGAGGAAGCTGTGCGCGGCTACGGGCGCACCGCCGCCGCCCCCGAATCCGGATTGCAGATTAGCACCGTGCACCGCCCCGTGGGCCCCTGCCTACTCATTACCCCCTGGAATTTCCCGCTTGCCATGGCCACCCGCAAGGTCGCCCCGGCGCTCGCGGCCGGTTGTACCGCGGTGCTTAAGCCCGCCTGGCTGACTCCGCTGAGTGCCCTGTATTTCGCGCAGATTATGCGTGAGGCTGGCCTGCCGGACGGCGTACTGAATGTGGTGACCAACTTCCTGCTCCAACGAGGTTATCTCCGCCCTGCTGGCTGACTCACGCTTGCGGAAGGTCTCATTCACCGGTTTCACTGCGGTGGGTCGTCAGCTACTCGCGCAGGCCTCGCAGAACGTGTTGCGCACCTCTATGGAACTGGGCGGCAACGCCCCGTTTATCGTGTTTGAGGATGCGGATATTCCCGCCGCCGTGGAGGGTGCTTACGCGGCAAAGATGCGGAATATGGGTGAAGCCTGCACCGCTGCCAACAGGTTTATTGTGCACGAGGACGTGGCGGAGGAGTTTACGGCCGCCTTCGTGGAGCGTATGGAGGCGACCGTTGTGGGTGATGGAACCGCGGAGGGCACGAACTGCGGCCCGCTAATTCAACCTTCAGCGGTTGAATCTATACTTTTTATGGTAGAGGATGCCCTGGGTAAGGGTGCGCTCCTGGCCTGCGGCGGGTGTATCCCCGAGCTTGCGGAGAACGTTCCGAGCGATACCGGTGGAATGCCCAAGAATCTCAACAGGGGTAACTTCATTCGTCCCACAGTACTGACCGGTGTGACCGAATCGATGCGCGTGTGGCGCGAGGAAATCTTTGGGCCAGTCGCCCCAATTCGTACCTTCGGCGGCTACGGTGCGGAGGGCGAGCGGCAAGCCCTAGAGCTCGCTAACGACACCGAGTACGGCCTGGCCGCCTACGTGTACACAAGCAATCACGCACGGTTTACGCACCTGGCTGCCGGGCTGGAATTCGGCCTGGTGGGATATAACTCGGGCGTCATCTCGAATGCTGCGGCTCCTTTCGGTGGTATGAAGCACTCCGGTATGGGTCGCGAGGGCGGCTCCGAGGGGCTAGAGGAGTATACCGAGTTGCAGTACATTGGTGCAGCCGATCCCTTTGCCGGGTAGATTGAATGGGGAGCTAGAGCTGGCGAGTAGCCGGGCGTAGAGAGCTCTGGATATAGCGAAGCCCCGATGGGTACCTTTTAGGTATCCGCCGGGGCTTTGTGCTATCCCAATCCCTCACCGGAGCTCAGAGAGAGGGTTGGAGCTGATGGAGGGCGCGTAGCTCGCGACTGAAGGCTTCACTCAGGCCCTTACCGCAGGAGTTGGGGCGGGGATCTAGCTCGACGCGCTCGAAGATACTCACCCAGATGCGCCCATCAAAGTGGTGGGTGAGGGCCGCCTCCAGGGAGTTACCCGCGACGCTCTCCGCACCGGTAGCTTTTACGCCGGCAAGTTCCGCACCGGTGGGTTCGGGGAGGAAATCCAGAGCGACATCCGCGCCGCGGAGTGTCTCCAACGCCTCCTTCGGTGATGTTTCACGTGAAACCAAACCTCCAGAGGTTATTTCTTCACCCCTTTTTCTCCAGAGCGACGCGCACTGCAACCTCCGCCGCCTGCTCCACGGGGCTGTCGGTACTGCGCCCACGCAGACCGTGCAGTGAGGGAATGGAACGACCCGCCAGTGATAGGTATGCCGCCAGTGCCGAGGGTTCCGATAAGCGACCGTAGGTGTAGCCGGTGGGTAGCATAATACCGACCGGGGCGAAGCGGTGCCCGCCCGTATGCGAGCACTCCCAGACCGCGTTTGTAGGCAGGATATCCGCCAGGTGTGCGGCGATGGGGCGACCACGCAGGGCGCAGTAGCGGTGACGCTTGGCGTGGGTGCACACGAGAATGGTAGGGGAGTCCATGAGCTCCGCGCCGGCCGCCTGAATCAATGCCTCCGGCAGGTTGAGCAGTTGTTCGGGGGTGCTCACGCTGAACGAGTAGAGCTTCTCCTTACCCGGGGTACCCTGCGCGTAAAGTACCCGGTGGGTCGGGGTGCCGGAGCCATCCGGTGCGCCGTGCAGCGTGCGTCCCTCCCTGCCCGCCTGACGGATCAGCAGGAACTTCAGACCCGCCTGGGCGGTTGCCTCACCCAGCGTCGCAGAGAGTTCCTCGCCCAGGGCGGAGCCGTCCAAAATATCGCGGCCCCACTGACCAACGTGTTCAAGCGCCAGCCAGGGGGTGGTGCGTCCGGCGGTGCCGCCGAGCGCTTCGTCATCGTAGAGGGAGCAGGAGTCCTCGGGAATCTTGGTGGCGCGGGTGCGGGAGGCGAGCTCATCGGCGTGTGCGGCACGTAGGTTCTTCAGTTCGGTTGGGTTGGTGGCGCGCGGTTCGGGCGTGGCGGGGGTGCAGGATTCGGTCATCGTTTTCTCGATTTCGGGGAAACTTTGGGTGTGCTCAAAGTGTCGGTTATTGCGTAGATTCTGCGTGCATGCTTGCGGCGACTGGATGCTGTGGCTCTTCGTCAGCCTGCGGTGCTTAATCGCAGAAAAACAACCTTTAAAGAGTGAATTTTAGGGGTTTTAGGTCTGGTAGCGGATTTTGGGCACGTCTCAAGATCTGCCCAAAACCTCAAGATTTTTACTTGGGTAGCAGGCTCATTGCCACGCGGTAGAGGTGTTCCTTCTCTTCGGGGGTGCCAAAGAAGGAACGGAGCATGTACCCCTGGAAGATCATCATGAAGGCGTCCGCGGTGTTGCGGGCGTAGTCGGCAATGAGCGCCTCCTGCTCGGGAGTACGCTGCTTCGGGTCGGGGTTGATTTCGTGTAGAACGCTCAACTGTTCGATCGCCCAGGGGGTGAGGGTCTTCGTAATAATACCCTGCAATAGGGGAATGACCTCCGTGGTTGCCTTGGCGATTTCGGGCGTGTGGAGCGATTCGAGGCGGATGCGCAGCATGGCGGAGAAGTTCTCGTTGACCAGCTGGTTGGTGTAGATGGTTTCAAGAATATCTTGGGGGCCTGCGCCTTCGGGGAGTGCGCCGTAGAGTTCCTTGAGGTAGTCGAGGCGCTCGTTAATGGCACCGATGAGAATATCTTCTTTGCCGGAGAAGTGCGAGTAGATGGATCCGGAGGATAGTCCGGAGGCCTTGATGATGTCGCTCATGGAGGTGTTGGTGTAGCCGCGTTCGAGGAAGCAGTTAATGGCGGCTTCGAGGATTTGGGCTCGGCGTGCGGCTTTGGTGGCGTCTGTTAGTCGGGGCATGGTTCCAGTCTAGGGGGTGAGGGGTCGGAAGGTATAAACACGATGCCAATTCTTTTTTGTGATATTGCAAACAAAATAACTATTTTGTTTGCTTGGGACAAGAACCAGGAGTAGAGTTCTAAGTCGTAAACGAAATAAGCATTTTGTTTGGAGGTTGTCGTGAACAATGAAACCACCGCTGCAGTCACCGCAGAACCGATGACCACCGCAGCCCCCGAGCACTCCTCCTGGATCAAGGTTCTCAGTACCTCCCTACTGGCATCCCTGATCGTTGCGGTTGTTATCCTCGCCTTCACCTGGCCCACCAAGACCATGGAAGCAAAGAACCTGCCCGTCTCCATCGCGGGCCCCGAAGTGACCGTCAGCCAGTTTGAACAGTCCCTCAAGGACAAAGGTATTGAGACCTTTGAGCTGAAGCAGGCATCCTCCCGCGAAGAGGCTGAACAACAGATCAAGCAGCGTGAAACCTACGGCGCAATCATCTTCACCGAAGGTGCCGCACCCGAGGTGCTGACCGCCCCCGCCGCCAATGCCGCGGCAACCCAGATGCTCAACGGCGTTGCCACCCAGTTGAACGCGCAGATTCAGCAGAAGGCACTCGCCGCCAAGACGGAAGCCCTCACCCAGGCGGTGCAGGCTGGTGGTGAGCAGGGTGCGCAGGCCGCCGCGCAGCTGGAGCAGATGAAGGCGCAGGCCGAGCAGACATCCGCCATGGCGGTGAAGACCACCGCCGTGGCGTCCCTGAGCGAGAGTGACTCCTCCGGTACCGGCCTGGCTATTGCCGCCTTCCCCCTGGTCATGGGTGGAACCCTCGGCGGCGTGCTCTCCCTGACCCTCATCAAGGGCGCCTGGCGCCGCTTCGCTACCGCAACCCTGTATGCCGTCATCGGTGGTGCGCTGACCGCCCTGATTCTGAGCACCTGGTTCGGTTTCATTCCCGGCGATTTCGCA
Source organism: uncultured Rothia sp. (assembly GCA_963521575.1). GTDB lineage: Bacteria > Actinomycetota > Actinomycetes > Actinomycetales > Micrococcaceae > Rothia. The sequence continues at coordinate 7,907 of CAUQVM010000016.1, read as the reverse complement.
ACTCTGTGGGCAGCCTTCGCCGCAACCTATCTGGCAACCGCATCCTTCATGATCGGCCTGGGCACCCTACTGGTTCCGGCTGCCGGTCTGGGGCTGGGTGCCGTGGTGACCATGTTCATCGGTAACCCGATTTCGGTGCCTCCATGCCAAGCGCGTTCCTGCCCGGTGCCTGGGGCCAGATCGGTCAGATGATGGTTCCTCGACGCTGCTACGTTCCATCGCGTATTTCCCGGAGGCCGCAACGAGCGGCCAGTGGCTGGTCCTCGGCTCCTGGATTGCGTTCGGTCTACTGACCGGCGTGATTGGCTGGGCTCTCAAAGAGCGTCGCACCGCAAAGGTGGAGGCATAAACCTCCCCGCCGTGGGTTGGACCACCGGTACGAACCTAGCCAGTACAACATAGCTGGTACAACATAAGAGGGTGTGTGCCGTGGTCACTGAACACGGCACACACCCTCTTGGTCAGCTTACCGACTGTTATTGGTTGTCAAGAACGTACTGCTTGAACTGCTCATCCTTGCACGTGAATTCTTTGAGCTCATTTTCCACGTCAAACATTGCTCGGGCACACCTGATTTGGTACCCCGCCCGCGGCGCGCCACAATGAACACATGACCGCAGAAGACACCAACGCACTAACCAGCGCCAGACTTGACCTCTGGCTCTGGTCAGTGCGCATCTTTAAAACCCGTTCCCTCGCCGCCGACGAATGCAAAGGCGGCCACGTGCGCGTCAACGACGCCCCCGCCAAACCCTCCCAAAAACTCAAAAAAGGCGATATCGTGCGCGTGCGCTACCCCGGCTGGGAACGCGTCTTTAAAGTCGAGAAACTCCTCGTCAAACGCGTAGGTGCACCCATCGCCGTTACCTGCTACGAAGACCTCTCCGGTCCCCGCCCCGCCTACCTCTCCATGCCCCCAGTTGCCAAACGAGAACGAGGCAGCGGCCGCCCAACCAAGAAGGAACGCCGCGCCCTCGACGAACTCCGCGGCCGAAGCGCCTAGCTGCCCCCATCTCGCAGAATGCACCCCGCCCCGCACGCGGGCACCCGCCGCGGCGGTGGGGAGTAGTCTAGAAGGATGAGCACACAGAAGCACCCAAATACTGAACCCAGTAGCACTCCGCCCGGTAGCGCTGCATCCGGCGCGCCCGTGAAGAATACCGCGACGGTAGCGAGCCCCGCCGCGAATACCGCCGAGCCTTCGCTGAACCGGCGCATCCTCGCCCTGGCCGTACCCGCCTTCGGCGCGCTCATTGCCGAACCCATTTTCGTGCTTACCGACTCCGCCCTCATCGGCCAGCTCGGTAAAGCAGAACTCGCCGGCATGAGTATCGCCGCCACGCTCGTCACCACGGTCGTAGGCCTCATGAACTTTCTCGCCTACTCCGTCACACCCGCCGTGGCTCGCGCCTTCGGTGAGAAAAATCTGCGCCGCGCCTGGCAGATTGGCGTGGACGGCGTGTGGGTTGCCTTCGGCCTCGGCCTGCTGATCATGGTCGCCGGCTACATCGCCGCCTACCCGCTGTTGCGCGGGCTCGGCGCGACCGACGAAACCATGAGCTACGCCCTGGACTACCTGCACCACTCGCTCTGGGGTATTCCGCCCATGATGATTATTCTGGCGCAGGTCGGCACGCTCCGCGGGCTCCAAGACACCGTCACCCCGCTCAAAGTCGCCACGGTCGGCACGCTCGTGAACATTGTGTTGAATTGGTTGCTCATTTACCCGGTCGGTTGGGGTGTTGCCGGTTCAGCGACCGGTACCTCTCTTACCCAGTGGGGTATGGCCGCGGCACTCGGCGCCGTCATGGTGCGCGGTACGCGCGAGCACGCCGTACGCTGGGCGCCGGATGTAACCGGCATGCGTTCGGTGCTTTCGCTCGGCTCATGGCTCATGCTGCGCACCCTGTCTATGCGCATTGCCTCCCTGCTGACCGTGTTTGTTGTGGCGCGATTCGGTACCGAGCACACCGCCGCCTACCAGCTCGGCATGGGAGTGTTTAATCTCTTCCTCTACGCCCTGGACTCTCTCGCTATCGCCGCGCAGGCGCTGCTCGGTAAGGAGCTCGGCGAACGCGACCTGAACGTAGAATCTGAGCGCGTGAAGGTACGCCAACTGAAAAACCGGCTGCTACGTATGAGCCTGATCTACGGTGTTATCACCGGTCTAATCTGCCCGCTCATCGGCTTCTTTGGCTCCTGGCTGTTCACCCAGGACGCGCAGGTGGCGTTCCTCTTCACCATTGCCACCGTTATCATTGCCCTTGGCCAGCCTATCGCGGCGTATGTGTTCGCCCTGGACGGTATTCTCATGGGCGCGCAAGATGTGAAATACCTGGCGATTGGTTGCTTCATCATGCTCGTCATGTACGTGCCGGTCATGCTCGGACTGCACTGGGCGGTCGGCACCGGTGCTATGGATGCGCTCACCGGGTCTTGCGGCCTGTGGGCGGCGTATATTCTGTACTTCCAAGGAATCCGCGCGGTCATCTTCGGTCGCCGCGCTGCTTCCGACGTGTGGATGAAAGCCAGCGCCGAGTAGAGGCCGAATACGGGCTTTAGGTAGGTGCTGGAGGCGGCTTAATCGGGCTTTTCGTGGTGCCACCTCGTACTCTCGCTGGTGTATTTCCTGCGAGCGTAACTCGCCGCATTTGCCGCCGCCCGCACCGGCTGCGGGTGTAGCATGACAGGGTATTGAACCCCTCAAGCAAAGGATGAACCGTGACCGTAACCCGCGAAGAGGCCCTCGAAATTTTCGCCCGCCGCCGCGCAACCCGCGCCTACGACCCCGACCGCCGCGTCAGCGACGAAGACTTTGCGGCAATCCTCGAATTTGCGCGCCTGTCGCCCAGCTCCGTCGGCACCGAGCCGTGGAAGTTCCTGGTCATTCAGGACCCCGAACTGCGTGAAAAGCTCAAGCCGATCGCCTGGGGCATGGCCGGTCAGCTGGACGCCGCCAGCCACGTGGTTATCCTGCTGGCGAAGAAGGGTCTGCGCTACGACACCCCGTGGATGCGTCGCACCCTCGAAGGACGCAACCTCACCGAGGAGCAGATGGAGGCGGCACTCGAACGCTATGGCAACTTCCAGAAGAACGATATGAAGGTTCTGGAAAGCGACCGCACGCTCTTTGACTGGGCATCCAAGCAGACCTACATCGCCCTGGGCAACATGATGACCGGCGCCGCAATGCTCGGTATCGACTCCTGTCCCATTGAAGGTATGAACTATGAAGCAGTGAACGAGCTGCTCGCTTCTGCTGGCCTATTCGATCCGAAGGAGTTCGGCGTGTCCGTGGCTGTGACCTTCGGTTACCGTGCCCGCGAGATTGCCCCGAAGAGCCGCCGCCCCATCGAGGACCTGGTGACCTGGGCCTAGCCTCGTCGAGGAATTCTCCTTCGGGAGGCCCGGTTCATGTGGGTTGCCCGGAGGAGCGGGCCCCGGCGGGCTCGTACTGGGCCCGTCAAGGCCCGCTTTAAGCCTCTGACTTCGTGGGGCATGCCGCGGATATCACAGAGTGTCTGCAAGCCATGCGCGTAATCCACTCGCGTAAAATCCTTCTCCCATGAACCCGACGCGGCTCCTCGGAATATAAAGAAATGCACCGCCCGTATCAGGACGGTGCATTTCTTTATTCCGTACGGGGCCGTTGAATCCCCTAAGCGCGTATTTGAATTTTTCGTATGAAATCCTTAGGCAGTGATTCGGGCTGTCCAATAACCAGACCGTCGGGCAGGACTACTTCCTAAAGGCTGTCAGACGCATCGAGTTCAGCACCACGAACACCGAACTGAAGGCCATAGCCGCACCCGCAATCATCGGATTCAGCAGACCAGCCGCGGCCACAGGAACGGCCACCGAGTTATAGGCGAACGCCCAGAACAGGTTCGATTTAATCGTGCGCAGCGTGGCGCGCGAGAGGCGTAGCGCTGTGACCACCGAGGCGATATCCGAGCGAGTTAGCACAATATCGGCGGCCTCCGCGGCCACATTCGTACCCGAACCCATCGCAATACCCAGCTCGGCCAGGGCCAGGGCCGGGGCGTCATTCACGCCGTCACCCACCATAGCCACACGGTGCCCGGAGGCCTGCAGCTTCTGCACAATCTGCGACTTACCCTCGGGGGTCACGCCCGCATACACATTCTCAGGCGCAATACCAACCTGAGCGGCCACGGCCTGCGCCACCTGCGGAGCGTCACCGGTGAGCAGAATCGGTTCCAAGACGAGCTCGCGTAGCTGCCTCATGGTCTGGGCCGCCTCCGGCTTAGGGGTATCCGCCACCGAAATCATGCCGACCGGCTGCAATGCGGGAGGCGTATCCCGACCCTCAGGTAGATTGCCACGAGCCACCACAACCGTGGTTAGGCCCGACTTGCGCGCGGCAGTCAGATAAGCCAGCTGGCTCTCGCGCAGTTGCGCGCCGCTAGCCTGTAGATACTCGGGGGTACCCACCAGAACCAGCCGCCGCACACCATTCTGGGGGCCGGTCAGTACACCGCGTACACCTCCCGGAACGCCTTCAAAGTCGCTCACGGTCACCGCCGAGGAATCGGTGCTATCGGCGTCGCCCAGCAGGCCGTGTTCGCGGGCAAACCCGGCAATAGCGCGGGCAATCGGGTGCTCGCTTAGCGCTTCTACCGCGGCGGCATCATGCAAAATAGATTCGCTCAGAACGGGCAGAGAATGATTGCTCTTAGAATCGGTGGATTTTAGCTGAATAGCGGACAATTCGCCCACCGACTCGTAGTCCTCAAAGGTGCCGTAGAAGGCCACGGACATCTCACCGGTTGTCACCGTGCCGGTCTTATCCAGCACCACGCGGTCAACCGTGCTCGTCGCCTCCAGAACCTGCGCGTTACGAATCAGAATACCCAGCTGCCAGCCGCGGCCGGTACCAGCCAGCAGAGCCGTCGGGGTCGCCAGGCCCAGGGCACACGGACATGCCACCACCAGTACCGACACCGCCGCGTTGAAGGCCGCTGCGCCGTTACCGGAAGCCACCCACCAACCAATCAGCGTCAGGGCGGAAATTGCCAGAATCACCGGCATGAACACCGCCGACACGCGGTCGGCCAGGCGAGCAATCGGGGCCTTTGTCTCCTGGGCGCTGGCCACCAGCTCACCCATCTTCGCCAGGGTCGTTTCCGAACCCACGCGGGTGGCGCGCACCGTTAGCGCACTCGAAGTGTTCACCGTCGCGCCCGTGACGCTGTCGCCCGGGTGCACCTTAACCGGCACGGACTCTCCGGTCAGTAGGGAGGCATCCACCGCTGAGGATCCTTCAACCACCACACCGTCCGTGGCAATCTTCTCGCCCGGACGCACCAGGAACAGGTCATCCGGCACGAGGTCCTCCGCGGGAACCTGTACCTGCTTGGTCACGCCCTTCTTATCGGTACGTAGCAGGGTGGCCTCCTTCGCCCCCATGCTCAGCAGGGTGCGCAACGCCTCGGAAGAACGGGCACGGGTACGGTGCTCAATCGCGCGGCCAATGAGCAGAAACAACGTGACCATAGAGGCTGAATCGAAGTACAGCGGTGCGTGCTGGCCGGTAAACATTGACCAGAAGCTACCGCCCATATGGTGCGCGTGCGCAGTCACGGCGGGGTTCATGACCAACTGCGCGAGCGAGTAGAAGTACGCCACAATCACGCCCAGAGAGACGAGCGTATCCATGGTCGAAGAGCCGTGACGGGCGTTAATAAACGCCGCGCGATGGAACGGGGCTGCGCACCAGAAGGCAACCGGTGCCGTCAGCAGGGCTACCACCCAACCCCAGTTCGGGAACTGGAAGGAGGGGAACATTGAAATCAGGAAGATGGGCACGCCCAGAATTGCCGCGTAGATAATGCGGTCGGTAAACCCGCTCTTCATGCTCGGGATGCTGTGCTGGTTGCTGCTGCCGGATGCGCTTGCGTCAGTAGTAGCGCCCGCGCGCGCGCCGTTCTTGAGGTGCGCCGTGTAGCCGGCATTGTTAATGGTCTCAACGATCTGTTCGTCGCTCACACCCTCGGGCACGATAACGCGCGCAGACTCCAGCGGAAGGTTTACGGCGGGGTCAACGCCCGGAATCTTGCGGAGCTTACGCTCCACTCGACCCACACAGGACGCACAGGTCATGCCCTGAATATCCACATGGATAATTCGGGTGGATTCCGTTGATTCTGCAGTTGTTCCAGCGGCATTAAAAAGAGAACGCTCACTCTGTGATGAGGGTTTCTGGGTTGCTGGTGAAGGCTGTGTAGAAGACACAATACTTCCTCAAAAATAAAAACGAGAGAGTAGAAAAAGACTAAACCGAGCTGAGGGAGGAGGCGCGAGAGCCCCGCCTCGACCGGGTTTCGGAGCTGTCGGTTTTAGGGTTTGGTGTTTCGCGGTGCGGTATTTTGTGGTGTGGTATTTAAGCTGCTCTGTTTAGGTGTGTCGCGAGAGATAATCGCGGACAAAAACCGGGGGGGGCAAGCTAAGAGCGTTGTGGCTTAGAGGTCGCCGGGCAGTCCATTCGGACGGGTTGTACGGGGACGCTTACCGGTGATCTTCGCCCCGCGGTCAGACACGCCGGAGGAGCGTCGCGCCTCCGCGCGGGGGAACGGTGAGGCATTCGCCCTCAGACGTGCGGCCAGGCTCTGCTCGTGCTCTGCAGAATGCCGGTTACCGCTGGTTCCAGCGCGGCGTGCGGCACCCCTTGCTTCTTCACGGGCTATGTATTCGGGAGCCTGCTTGACCCAGGAGTCGACCAGGGCGGGGTCCAGGCTCATCTGTCGGGCAACGCGGGCAATCGCGTCGCGCAGGTGCATGTTATCGACGCCGACGAGGGTGCGAACCGCGCCGACGACCATTGCAATATAGTTAGCCGGGTATGCCATGGTGACTCCTGGGTGCGAGGGTGACTCCTGGGTGCGAGCTACTACGTTCAAATATACCGACCCGGGGTAATCCGGGGTCGGCTTGAGGCGGCCAGCAGGTAGCGCGTTTAGACGGCGGGAGTGAATCCAGCCTCAACGATGGCGTCCGCGACGGCCTGGATATCGAGGGTGCCCTCGTGCTCAATGGTGACGGTGGAGGTGCCGTCCTTGACAACGTCTACGTTTATACCGGTCACGCCGGGAACCTCGCTGACCTCCTCGGTAACGCTCATGGCGCAGTGGTTGCAGGTCAGGCCGGTTGCCTTAACAATGGTGGTGCTCATAATGGGCTTCCTTTCGGTAGTGGGGTTATAGAGGTAAAAATCGGGGGCCGCGAGGACGGGCGGATCTCGTGCTCTGGCCGGTTTTTGTGTCTGGATCTTGCATCGGGCTATTGCGCCCGGTTGCTATATCCGCTTGTTATATCCGGCGCTCGTAGCGGTGCTTGGGCAGGTCAACTACGCATGAGGCGCGAGATGGCGGCGGTTGCCTCTTTGACCTTGGTCTCTGCAATGGTCGGGTCGCCGGTGCGTTCGGATTCGACGGCGGCGCCGGTCACGCAGTGGCCGATATGTTCTTCGAGCAGGTTTAGGGAGACGGCGTGGAGTGCCTTGGAGACGGCAGCAACCTGGGTGAGGATATCGATGCAGTATTTATCTTCGTCGACCATGCGGGCGATGCCGCGAACCTGCCCTTCGATGCGGCGCAGACGTTTGAGGTGCGCCTCTTTGTTGGAGGCGTAACCGTGCTGGGTTTCGGTCGCCTCGCCGCTACAGCATGCGCCGGTTTGCACCTCGGCAGGAGTGCTGGATACGTTGCTGACCTGGGTGGATGCGCTGTGGCAACACTGGTTGCTGGTGGTTTCCATGACTCCAGTGTATACCCTATGGGGGTATCCTGCAAGGGTGCTGAGAAAGTACTTGTATCGGCCGTACGCCGAGAAGCGGATGTTTACCGAGAAACCACCACAACGGTGACCTCCCAACAAACATGTGGCTT
>CAUQVM010000015.1:0-20909 GCA_963521575.1 uncultured Rothia sp. | reverse complement strand
GCTCGAGGGCGCCCCCGACGGCGGTACCCGCTACATCAGCATGAACATCCTGGTCGACGGCGGTAAGCTGTACGTGCCCGAGCGTACCGGTGGCAAGATTTTCGTCGTCGACACCAAGACCTTCAATGTTGAAAGCACCTTTGACACCAAGGGCAACGCCGAGGGTGAAGTCCGCCCCTCCGACGTCGCGATTGACCACTCCCAGAACGAAATCTATGTCTCCTCCCAGGGGGTGAAGGGCGTAAACTCCGGCGTGTCCATCTACGACGCGACCACCCACGAGTTCAAGAAGTTTATCCCGGTCGGCACCCAGGCGCTCTCACTGGATAACGACGAGGCAAACGACCTGGTGTACGTCTCCGATTTTGGCACCGGCAAGGTGGGCGTGATTGACGGTGGCGCAGCCGATAAGGTGATTGGCGAGGTCGCCATGAACGGCGCCAAGGCCAACGACCTGACCGTTCTGTCCGACGGCTCGGTTATCGCTGTAGATAAGCAGGATGCAGGCGTCACTACCGTTCCCTATGTGCTCGACGGTACCACCGGAACCATCAGCAGCTCCGATAAGGTCACCAGCAAGGCCACAAAGGACAAGGACGGCAACGAGGTTCCCTCCAAGATTACTGAGATTCAGGCCAATTCAATCCTGAAATTCAAGGTCACCGCCGCCGCCGGCGATAACTCCGAGGTCAAGCAGATTATCCCCGAGAAGCGTGACTTCCAAGGCTACCCAACCGAACTGACCAAGACTAAGCCCACCGAAGACAGCGTACAGGGCCACCGCACCGTGGACACCTCCAGCACCACCGCAAATATTATTCAGGGTCTACCCGGTCAGTTCCAGGTCGGCTACTCCGCTAAGACCGGCAAGCTTTTTGTGCCCACCGTGGGAGCGCGTGGCAACCTTGCCTCCTCCTTGGCTCGCGTGGATGCCGAAACCCTCAAGACTGAGGCTTTCGCCGAGCTACCCATTAAGCAGAACGACAAGGGCCAGTACGGCTACACCACCGCCTACGGCGTAACCGTAGACGATGTGGACGGCACCGTCTGGGTTACTAACACGACCGACAATTCCGTGGCCGTATACGACCAGCGGACCCTCAAGCTCATCTGGACCAATGAAGGCGTGAAGGAAGACGACCCGAACTGGATTGAGCACCCTCGCTCCGTGCTGGTAGACCATGAATCCGGTAAGGCGTTCGTGACCGGCCGATTCTTCGTTTCTGCAATTGACCTGCAGACCAAGAAGGTTGAGAAGATTCAACTGGAGGGTGCGCCCGATAACGGGACCCGTTACGTCAGCATGAACCTGTTCCTGGATGGTGGCAAGCTGTACGTGCCCGAGCGTACCGGCGGCAAGCTCTTTGTGGTGGACGCCAAGACCTTCAAGGTAGAAAAAACCATTCAGACTCAGGGTGAGGATTCCTCCGTAGAGGTTCGCCCCTCCGATGTGACCGTGGATCGCTCCCAGAAAGAAATCTACGTCTCCTCCCAGGGCGTGAAGGGTGTAAACTCCGGTATCTCGGTGTACGATCTGGAAACCGGTGCCTTCAAGAAGTTTGTCAAGTACGGCACCCAGGCACTCGCCCTGGATCATGATGAAGAGCGCGACCTGGTGTACGTGACTGACTTCGGTTCCGGTAAGGTCGCTGTCTTTGACGGCCGAGCCGACGAGGTTATTGGCGAGGTCGCCATGAACGGTGAAGGTGCGAACGACCTGGTCGTGCTCAAGGACGGCTCCGTCGTTGCCCTCGATAAGAAAGACCGGGATGAGAAGGTCACCCTGCCCTACGTGCTCGACGGTACCACCGGCAAAGTCTCTACCGCTAGTGAGTACACCACCCTACCCACCAAGGACAAACAGGGCAATGAGGTTCCCCCTTCGGTTCAGCAGCTGAAGGCCAACTCGATTCTGAAGTTTAAGGTGGGTGTCAAAGATTCCGATGCGGCTGCGGCTCCGGTTGGTATTACCCCGACTTCCCTGGAATTCGCGGGCTATCCGACCGTTACCGGTGTGAAGACCGATCCCTCACAGCCCGGGGATCCAAAGAAGGATGAGGAGAAGAACCCCGCATCCTCGGATAACTCCAAGGACTCGGCCTCCAAGCCCAATACTAAGGACTCCAACTCCGATTCCAAGCAACCCCAGGATGCGGTAAAGAATGACCGCTCCGGGTCCACCCAGACCCAGAGTAACGACGGATCCCCGCAGTCTGCTTCGAAGGGATTGCTGGCTAATACCGGTGCCAACGCCGTACTGCCGCTGGCAGTCCTCGGTTCAGTGGCTCTGATTGCCGGTGCTGTTATTCTGATTCGCCGCCGTAAGGCTTAGCGTGCCTGAGCCCGCGGGCATATCAGCCTCGGGGTAACGCATGAGGCGGGTGCCTCTCCTTCTGTAACTTGAAAGATTTCTAACGTAGAATCCTCAAGTAGCGCGGGGGGAGAGACACCCGCCTTTAGCTATTCCCAGCCGGGTCGTGAGGAAAGCCCCGAGAGAGGATTCTGGAGGGGGTTCGGAGGGGATAAATAGACGGCTCTGCGGCAAGCACTGCGGGCGGCAATTAATGTATTTTTTACAATTATGTGTAAACATAAATAGTCATTAAATTGTAATTGACTAGGATTTTTACTGTTACAGGAAGGAAAAAACCGAGATATTTTATTCAACCTTCACGTGATAGTCAAGGTGAATTTGGGGGATTAAGCCAAAAATACTGAATATGCCCGGATCATAGCTTGTATTTTCCTGTGAAAATGATGAGGATTAGAAGGTAGGTAAGTTTTTGCGTGACCTGCGACTCTGCCTTACGCGTCGTCGAGCGTGTTATTGCACACTCACGGGTGTCTCGTTAGCATTCGCATACGGCCGCATTGGCACTTCCGTAACACATTCGAAGGACACACATTGAACCTCACTCCCTCCTCAGGTAAGGCGTTGAGGGGACTCGCCGTAGGCTCCCTTGCGCTCGCTATCTCTGGTGCGGCAACCATTCCCGCCTCTTTCGCGGCACCGACCGCGCAACCGAGTGCAACTTCGTCTACTGCAGCACCGGGCACTAAGGCTCAGACTGGCGACAAGCCGACCACCGCGACTCAGCCCAGCACTGAGCCGACCGTCACCGCTCAGCCCAGTGCTGAGTCAACCGTTAGTGCTCAGCCCACCCCGACTCAGTCCAGCATCGAGTCGACCGTCACCGCTCAGCCCACCCCGACTCAGGCTTCAAACCAGCCTAGCCTCCCTTCGACCACCACCCCGGCAAAGGGTCGCGTGATTGACGTATCCGCAACCACTGCCCAGATTACCCAGGGTCTACCCGGTCAGTTCCAGGTAGCCTACTCCGCCAAGAATCACAAGATTTGGATGGTTGGTGTGGGTGATCGCGGCGACCTGGCTTCCACTATTGCCCGCGTCAATGCGGATACTCTGCAGATTGAGGATGTGGCTGCCCTCCCCATCGACATGGATGAAAACGGCGTGTTGAGCTACGTATCTTCCTACGGCATTACCGTCGATGATGAGAATGGAACCGTGTGGGTCACCAATACCACCGATAACTCCCTCTCTGTGTTCGACCAAGAAACCATGGAGCAGATCTGGACTAGCCACGGGATGACTCAGAGCAATCCAAACTGGATTGAGCACCCCCGCTCCGTGCTGGTGGATCAAGAATCCGGTAAGGCGTTCGTGACTGGCCGATTCTACGTTTCTGCCATCGATATGGAAACCTTTGAGGTCTCCAAGATCCAGCTACAGGGGGCACCGGACGGCGGCACCCGCTACATCGGCATGAACATGGCCATTGACGGTGACAAGCTCTACGTTCCCGAACGTACCAGCGGCAAGCTCTTTGTGGTGAACACGAAGACCTTTAAGACCGAGCGTGTCATTCAGACTCAGGGTGAGGATTCCTCCGTAGAGGTTCGCCCCTCCGATGTGACCGTGGATCGCTCCCAGAAAGAAATCTACGTCTCCTCCCAGGGCGTGAAGGGTGTAAACTCCGGTATCTCGGTGTACGATCTGGAAACCGGTGCCTTCAAGAAGTTCGTCAAGTTTGGCGGTCAGGCGCTCTCGATGGTCAACGACGAAGACCGTGACCTGGTGTATGTTTCCGACTTTGCAACAGGTAAGGTTGCCGTTTTTGATGCAAAGACCGGCCGAGTCATTGGCGAGGTTGAGATGAATGGCGCTAAAGCCAACGACCTGACTCTGACCGCCGATGGTTCCGTGGTTGCCGTGGATAAGCAGGATATCGAGGGCGTCACTGCTACCGTACCCTATGTACTGGATGCGAAGACTGGCGTTGGCTCGCTTACCGACACCTACACCACGAAGGCCTCTGTGGATTCCAATGGCAAGGCTGTTCCCTCCAACCAGGAGAAGCTAAAGCCGAACTCAATTATGAAGTTCAATGTGGAGGTCGCCGATGGTGAGTTTACCTCCCCTGCCTCGATTACTCCTTCCAAGCTGGCCTTCCAGGGCTACCCGAAGACGGCAACTGCAACGCTTGTTGGGCCAGCCCTGGACTTTGCGGAGGGCACCATTGACATTAGCCGTCCCTATACCTTCCATGTATCAGGCTTTGACTTTGATGAGCCGCCGGCCGAGGGTGTTCGTCTCTTCCTGGTTAAGGAAGATGAATGGCAGCTTGGTAACGATGAGCTAACCAGCGAGGAGCTGCAGAATATTCAGAAGCTCTCTACGATTATTCCGGCGAGCGCCTTCAGGCTCAATAAGCAGACCGGCAAGTACTCATTTACTGGTGACCTGCAGATTCCCGCGAATACGATGCAGTACGGTCAGACCTACCAGCTTGGCACGGTAACTGTGGGCCCCGATGTGGCAACAAACCGTGACTTTGATGCTGCGGTATCCCTGAGCGTCAATGATGTTCCCGGCGACGGGGGCGGCACCGATAAGCGGGAGAAGCACCCCAATACTTCGTCTTCGGATCAGCTGACCACCCCCGAGGAGAATACTGGAGGTTCCTCTGTTTCGAAGCCCGGTGCTTCGACGGAGCATAAGGTAAGCGTTACCAAGACTCCGGTAAAGAGGAGCTCTTCCTCTTCTGCTGTGTCCTCAAATAGTGCCCCGAAGAGCTCCGCTGCTCAGGAGAGTGCTTCGGCAACGAAGTCCTCAACCCAGAGTGGCTCCCTGGCCAAGACCGGTGCTCAGGGTGTTCTGAGCTTGGCTGCATTAGGTGCCTTTGCAATGATCGCTGGCGCGGTTCTTATGGTTCTGCGTCGCCGTAAGGCATAGGCCCCCTACGCCCCTGCGGGATGCGCTCCGTACCGTGTGTGCGGGGCGCATCCTGTGTTTCTAGAGCGGGGGAGATGCACTCAATACAATATGTGCTCCAATTCACTATATTTCGATTTGGTTGTTTATTGGAACGCCTGTATAGTTATATGTGTTGCCGGGGGAGCCTGGTAAACGATATGAAAATCTCTCGGCCCCATCGTATAGCGGCCTAGTACTCTGCCCTCTCACGGCGGCAACACCGGTTCAAATCCGGTTGGGGTCACACTAGGAAAGCCCGACTTCTTCGGAAGTCGGGCTTTTGCTTTATCTCAATACATTTACGGAGAATTGGCTCATGGGTTGGTATCTTCGGCCGTGGTTAAAGACCATGGCTAAAGACACCAACCCATGACAGAAGAAGTCCGTGTCTAAAGCTACAAGAGGACTTAGGCAGCCGCTGAAGCAGACGGGGTCGCAGGTGCAGGCGATGCGGCAGAAGCGACCGGTGAAGGCGATGCCGTGCCCGGGGCGCGGCGAACCATACGCCACGTACCCTCCTGATAGTGAGCTACAATCTGGCCGGCCACCGGCTTACCCGGGTATTTGAATACATCAGCCAGGCTCTGCACGCGATCGTTTGTCTTGTTATACACACCAGCATCCTCAGCCATATCAATCGCCATCTCGGTCGCCCACGTGTAGTATCCGGTGCGGGTATCCTTCGTCGGGCGGTCAACGGTTAGCGACAGCACTAGCGGGCGCTCTGAACCAATCAGCCAGCCGCTCTCCGAAGCGTACATACTCTGGAATAGCTCAGCGACCGTTGCATAATCACCTGTGTGGTCAATATTCGTAAAGTGCGAACTATCACCGGTCAGCAAGAGATAGTTTAGGGTTGCCTGCCAATATGCGATGAAGGCATGTAATCCCTCTACGCTCTCCTCACGCAGCTTATCCGGTTCCAGGGGAACGGGAACATTCTGAGCCTTGTACTCTTTGGTACCTACCTCAAAGATGCCGGTTGAGGAGTAGTCGCCGAGGACCACCTCGCCCTTGAGGCTCGGGCCCGCCTCGATGGTGGTTGTTTCCTGCGGGGTGGGTGCGGCGGCGGAGGTCGCGGAGGCCGAAGGGGAGGGGCTGGTGCTTGAAGAGGCAGAGGTAGGGCTAGTGGCAGAAGACTTCGAGGAGTTCGAAGAGCAAGCCGCTAGAAGCGCGGCGCTACCCAGACCAAGGACAGCTAATGCGCTACGGCGGGTGTAGGAGGCGGACATGGTTCTCTATTTCTAATAGTGAGTAAATACTGTGCCTGAAATTCAACTAATTCCAGATTATCGCAGACATATATAAACTAGCGCCAGAGCTCGGCATTTGAAGTGCTCGGGTCGTTAATCGGGCCAGCTCCTGTCGATACTTCCTTAACACTGAATATGTCCCTGGCCGGCGGAGCGTTGAAAGGTCCGCCCGACAACAATAAGGGATGTTGAGTTTGCGCCCCCTGTATCCGTCCAGGTATCCATCCAGACTTATCCAGAATGGCGATAAAGCATAAAGCGAAGACGGGGTCGATCAACCGGTAGCCGACTCATACGAAAGTAATTCTCCTTGCTCTGATCAGCGCCCACAACATCTTATAGGCATCAGATTACGCGAAGCTCCCGCATGCAACACGTGCCGCATACGGGAGCGGTGCATCCCCAAGGAGATCAGAAATCAAAATGAGAACCCTACGAGAACAGAGCTGAGAAAGCGGGGTTAGACCGCGGAGGAATTCGCAGCGGCGGTCTTATCCTCATTGCCGGTCAGCATAATCCAGCCGCCGTCCTTATACTCAACAGCCATATTCATAATGGAACCCAGCGGGTTTTTGCTCTTCTCAGAGTCCGCCTCGAACGGTTCGTCAGCCTGACCTTCGGCGTGCATCATCAGCTTGCTGTCAAACTTCATGCGAGCCAGCCAGTTATAGCGAGCCGGATTCTTCGAATCCTGAACCGGGGCATCACTAATCAAAGAAATCGTAAGCGGCTGATCGGAACCGTACATCCAGCCAAGACCCGATGCGTACACATCAGAATAGGTTTGGAACTGCTTCACATACACGTTATCGCCGTCAGCCTTCTTCATCGGCTCAGTATCACCGGTTAGGATCAGGTAGTTCAGCGAAGCTAGCCAGTACCCGGCAAAAGCATAAATACCTTCGGTGCTACGCTCATTCATATTCGCCGGAGCAAGGGGCTTCGGCACGTTCTGGGCCTTCGCGGAAGCTGAAGCGGGCACGTAGGTGCCGCTCTTCTCGTAGTTATCGAACTGTACATCGCCCTTGTATGAAGAGCGAGTAGACGACGGGGACGAGCTTGCCGAAGCCGAGGCAGAGGTGCTTGCCGAGGCACTCCCGGATACACCGGTAGACGCCGATTCAGAGGAATCCGCCAGGGGACGCACAGATTGCGCGCAGGCGCTCAGGGCGAGCGCCGCACCAGCCCCGGTTGCAAGCAGGGCGGCACGGCGACTCAGCATTGAGAAGTGAATGAAGGGCTAGTCATGGGGGCCTCTTAGATTTAAAGTCAACAAAAATGAGTGAATCTCCACTACACATCATACCCGGTGAATACTCTGGACGGCTTTCCTGGACGTCACATACTGTCAAGAGTGATCCCCGCATCATCGGCTATCGCGGGCCCTGGCGTAGCTAACGTAGCAGATGGGCAAACGCCTGACGCGCTTTCGCGACCTTGGGGCTCACCATGAAGGTGCAATATCCCTGAGAGGGGTTGAGCGCGTAGTAGTTCTGGTGAATTGGCTCGGCTTCATAGAACTCACTGAGCGGTTCAATCTGCGTGACAATGGGGGAGGTGAAGAGACGCTGAGCACGCTCTTTCGCCCGTTCTGCCAGTGTCCGTTGGCGCTCGTCGGCGTAGAAAATTACGGAACGGTACTGCGGCCGGTGTCTGCGCCCTGCCGGTCCCAGCTGGTCGGGTCGTGGCTCATAAAGAAGGAATCTCGTCATCGCTCATGACCTGGGGATCGTACACCACCTTCACAACTTCCTGGTGCCCGGTTGTGCCTGAGCACACCGAACGGTAATCCGGGTTGGGGGTCTCTCCGCCGCTATAGCCGCATACGCTGGATTCCACACCGTGGAACTGGCGATACACGGCATCCAGACACCAGAAGCATCCACCTGCTAGAACAAATTCAGCCATTATTTCTCTCCTTAGAATAGGATTTCTCCCGAGGCTGGGGCTCTTTTGGTTTGAGGATTCTCGCCGCTTCAGAAGTACGCCATGCCCAGCTTCTGTGAGAACGGTCTTGACACCGCTTTTATTCCCTTTACAGCGTTTCATTGGCTCAGACCTGTCACAATGGGAATATGACTGAAAAACTGCAGACCCCCACTCTTGCCGAAGTTGTCGACGCCTTTCATGAGCTCTTCCCGCCGCAGCTTGCCGCCGGGTGGGATGCTTCCGGGCTTGTTGCGGGCCGCGCGTCCGCTCCCGTGCACACTGTTCTCTTTGCCGTGGATGCGCTTGCCGCCACCGCTCAGGAAGCCGTTGCCGAAGGCGCCCAGCTACTCATTACCCACCACCCACTACTATTGCGCGGTGCGCATTTTATTCCTGACAGCACCTATAAGGGCGAGGTACTACACACACTCATTGAGGGTGGATGCGGTCTGCTCGGCGCACACACCAATGCCGACGCTGCCATCGAGGGGGTCAATGAGGCTCTCTGCAAGGCCATCGGCCTGATGGACTGTGAGCCTCTTACCGAGGCGCAGGTTCAGACGCTTAATGGGCAGGAGCGTACGGTTGGCACCGGGCGTATTGGCTCACTGCCCGAGGAAGTCACTTTGAAGGAACTGTCTGAGCGTCTCGCGGCTGCCCTTCCGCCCACCGCCGGTGGACTGCGCATCGCGGGTCGGCCCGATCAGATGATTCGCCGCGTGGCCCTCTGTGGTGGTGCGGGTGACTCTCTCTTTGATGCGGTACGTGCCACCGATGCGCAGGTGTACATTACCGCGGACTTGCGCCATCACCCGGCTAGTGAATTCCGCGAAACTGCTCGGATAGACGGCACTAACATAGCGTTAATTGACTGCTCGCACCCGGCCAGCGAGTCGCTCTGGTTGCGTTCGGCGGCGGAGCGCCTGCGATCGCTGCTTGCTGAACGTGGCTATGGTATTGAGACGAAACTGTCCGGGCTCAATACTGACCCGTGGGATTTTACGGTTCCCACCGGTGTTCAAGCGGGGCAGGATGCCCGTTCGGCCAGCACCGACCCG
Organism: uncultured Rothia sp.; assembly: GCA_963521575.1. Taxonomy (GTDB): domain Bacteria; phylum Actinomycetota; class Actinomycetes; order Actinomycetales; family Micrococcaceae; genus Rothia. The sequence goes on along the minus strand of CAUQVM010000015.1, from coordinate 11,391 downwards.
GCTCCTGTCTGGAGCCTCTAGCTCGGGAGCTTTGCACCCGGCTCCTGGGGGTGTGAACCCTGACGGTATGACGGTATAGCGCATAAGAGCCCGACCTGTCCACTTAGTTCAGAGACCAGAGGGGCGGGTCGGGCTCTACCGCGAGGTGCCTATTAAGCGGCGCCTGTTAGACAGCGTTTCGGCTAGACAATGTAGCCGGCTAACCCCGGTAGGGGTAGCTACTCGCGTTACTTACCGCGGTGCTGGAAGGCCAGGACCAGCGTGACCAGCTCGCCGCGGGTAACCATGTGTCGCGGCTCGAAGGAATCGCCGGTGTTTAGTGATACCTTGTTCTGGCCAGCCCACACAATCTCACGGTAGAATGCCGAGCCGGGGGTCACATCCTTGTACATGGAGTTGCCCTTGACAGCCGGCGAACCCGCCGCGCGGTAGGTGAAGGCCGTGACGGTCGCATTTGAGATGCCAGCGTCGGCGTGGAACTTGCCGTCAGACCAGCCGGAGGTGACGCCCTTCTCCTTAGCCCAAATATAGGCGGGGAAGTTCGGGTCGTCGGTCTTCACATCCGGCCAGGGGGAGGTTTTGGGTAGCTTCATTTCGGGGGCGCCTACCTGAACATACAGGGCAGCGGCCAGCTCACCGCGGGTAGCCGGCTTGTGCTGGTCCTGGTCGGGCTCCGGAGCGGGCTTGGGTGTGGGCTTCTTGTCGTTGTTATCCTTGGGCAGGTTAGCCTGCTCCGGGGTGTCCACGCCCTTGAGATTCAGGTTCTGCCATGCCAGCAGGGTGCCGCGGCCTTCGGTGGGCTTGCCCACGACCGGTGCCAGAAGCTCACCACTCTCGCTGTAGCCGTCGTTAGCCCAAGCCTCGAGAACGTACTGCTTGGAAGCGTCCAGGGCGCTGGCGGGAATCTCCACCTCACCGAGTACCTCACCGTTCTCGTATTCGGAAGAGTAGTCGTGGTGGTTGAACTCAATAATGTCGCTGACAGCCAAGACAGGGGTGTTCGATCCCTTCTCGCGCACCACGTACTGAATACCCTTGACGGAGTGGATCTCACCATTAAAGCCGTAGCCGTGAATACTCAGCACCTGCTTCTTGGCGGTGTCAGTTAGGGCACTGTAGCGCCAGCTCGGGGCGAAAGGCTCGGATCGGTACCCGCGAGTGTTTAGTTTCTGGGACTGCACCACGTTCTTCTTGGCCCACAGGCTCTCGACGGTTGGCTGATCCTCACCCTTCGGAGTGGCCACCACGTCAGCCTCGTAACGCACCTCGTAGCGTAGCACGCCCGGGAAGTAGGTGTCCGGCTCGTAGTAGTTCAGCAGGGCACCCTTCTTGACGGTCAGCTGAGCGTCAAAGCTACCGTCCTCGGCAATGGTGAAGTCCTTGCCCTCTTCGAAGCGCAGTAGCACATCCTTCATGGGCTTGTTAGCGCTGGGAGCGCCCTCGGAGGCCGTAATATAAATCGAGACGGAGCCGTGCTGCTCACGCCACTTCTTGGTGTAACCGGTGCCCTTCACGTGCAGGGTACCGCCCTCGGAAGTGTACAGCACCTCCTGATCACCCGACTGCTCAACGGTGAAAGTCGGGGCCTGATCGACATTCTGATCGATGCCCGGGCGAGGCATCGAATCGACCGGCAGGGAACCAGTGATAGATGCAGAACCCGTGGCGGAGGCAGAATCGGTGGTAGAGGCAGATTCGGCAGCGGGAGAACCGGTCTGCGCCTGCGCGGGCACCAGGGGCAGAGCCATGGCACCTGCCAGGAGCAGGGCACCGCAATTCTGAGCCGTGCGGAGGCATGAAGACTTAGAGTTCGGAAGAGGAGACATAATGAATCCTAACGGTTGGTACCCACGACGTTGCCGCACCCGGTCATAAGAAGGAAGATTGTGCAACGATCACCTTCAACACCCCAAAGAGAGGGGTGGAAAGAGAATGTGCCATCTTCGGAAGGCGGCGCACGCTATGAGAAAGTGGTTGAACCGTCCCCCCGCCGATTGTGGGGACAATTCCACCCTACCAATCCTTTAGACGATTGTCCCGGGAACACCCGCGGGAACCTTGAAAGTTGAAGAATATTTCAGGTACTGAGCGGGAAGCTGAACGCGAAAGCCCCGTACCCTCCCCGTGAAGGGGACGGGAAGAACACGGGACATACTCAGCAGACGAACTAGTGGGGTGGCTCCATCGTACGGAAGTACAGGTAGAGCATCTGCGCCGTACGTGCTTTAGAAATACGTTGCAGTGGGCCGAATGCGTCACCCTCAGAAACCGTTGATACGCCGCGGCGGGAAGCCCACACAATCTGACGGTAGAACGGGGTCATAGAGGTCACGTCGCTAAACGGGGAGGTGCCCGTCAGGCGAATCTTTGGCGCACCATCGGCACGGTGCAGCAGAGCCGCCGCTGAAGCGGTTGACAGGGGAGACTCCGGGTGGAACTTACCGTCTGCCCAGCCGCTCGTGATCTTCTGATCGCGTGCCCATAGGTACGCATCATAGTTCGGATCAGAGTCGTCAACATCCAGGTAGGGGGAATGCTCCGGGCGGTTCACCGTGGGAGTGCCCGCGAGGTGATAGAACATGGCAATCAGGTCACCGCGAGTTACCGTTTCATCGGCCCCGAAGTAAGTATCGGATTCCGGAGTCATGATGTGGGATCGTAGAGCCCACTGCACGCCAGCATAGTAGGTAGAATCTTCCGGAACATCCTCAAAAGTGGTGTTCGGGTTTACTGGTGCGAGCGTGGGACGTATGAGCTTCGAACCCGAGGTGGGATCTCCCAGGGTCTCGGCTGATGTCACCGGAAAGGTTACCAGGGCCGGGGAGGGAGCGGCCGTATCTGCCGCGGCTAGGCGCGCGTCGGATGAATCATGGAATGAAAAGAGGGGGGAAAAGGGGAGATAGAGCACGCCTGCCAGGACGGCGATACCAATACCAACCTCGACGCGGCGCTTGCGCTGGGGGGCTTTCTCCGACGTCCGGGGTTCCTCCTCGGGAGCCAGAAGTGGGACGTGAGTACGCTCGGGAGTAGAGTCCTGCTGTGGCAATGCATGGTTTACCACAGGGTGCTTCGAATTCTTGGACATAAATCCTCATAGTGGTTGAGTATCGGTGTGTTTACGTGCCGTGGCTTGCGGCTCCTCACCGGAAAAGGAAGTCGCGACGAACACCTAATAGACCCTAGGATAAACCACAGAAGCAGAAAATATAAACTTTTACACGGATAGAACGCCGCTGGCTAGTGTAAATATCCTGTTTTTCGGGGGATTCGACCCCAAGATTTTAAGGTTGTACTTTAACTGAGATGTCTTTCTTTTTATTTCAGAATATGCACCTCATTGCATTCTTTGAATCAGGTGGTATAAAAATACTAAATAGCGTAGAAATAATACCTGAAAGCATAAGGGTGGATACCAATACGCCACAATAGCGTATCCGGTATCCACCCCGGGCGGGCTCACCCTACGGCAATCCTACCGCTAGTGAACCTTGTAGTTCATCAGGAACTCGGCCATCTCACCGCGGCTCGTGAGAGCCGAAGGATGATACTGATTACTGGACGAATTCTGCAGCTTCTGCTGCTTAGTCCATGCGATCTCGCGGTAAAATGCGGAGCCCACCTTGACATCGGTGTACGGTGCCGAGGTGACGGTAATACCCTTCTTGCCGTCGAAACGGTATAGGAATGCCGCTACGGTTGCCTTCGAGACGCCGGCTTCAGCGTGGAACTTGCCGTCTGCCCAGCCGAAAGTAATTCCCTTCTCACGAGCCCACAGGTAGGCCGCGTAGTTCGGGTCATCGGTCTTCACATCCGAGAAGGGGCTGGTAGCCGGCTGATCAACCTTCGGGGAGCCCGCCATGCGGTACAGCGCGACGGTCAAGTCACCGCGGGTTGCATTACCATTCACACCAAACCAGTCCTTCTCGCGGGGGTCGATCAGTTTCTGATCATCAGCCCAGAGCACCGCCTTATGATTGGCGTGGTCGGCGGGAACATCTGCAAAGCGTTCACGTACCTTATCGTTTGGCGACTTGCCCGTCAGGTTCAGGTACTCTGCGGTAAAACGCTCAGCCTGACCATCGGAAGACACCACGTTCACAAAGATAGCGTAGCGATTATTGGGGTCCAGCTTGGTGCCGTCAACGTTTACGTTGGCGTTAAAATCACCGGTGCTTATCTTTTCGGAGGGTAGAACGATGCGCTCCAGCTCCTTGCCGGTCGGGCTACCATCAGCCTCCGCAGCGGAGAATAGTACGTCAACCGAAGAATCTTCGGGAATCTTAAAGTTCTTACCCTTCACCTTAACCGTGGTGGAAGAGCCCATATCCACGGTGTTGGTGCTGAGAGTAACGCTCGGGTCAGACTTAGGCTGCTCCACGCCGGTGACCGGGACAAACTCCTGAGTGCTCAGCGCCTGACTATTTGCCTGCGCGTGATCCTCTGGCACGGCATGCTCAAAGGCCTGCACCACGTAGGAATGATCCGCCTTCAGGGTTCCGGCCGGAACCTTCAAGGTGGAGCTGAAACGGCCATTGGTGAAGCCCATGTACTGGCCGAAGAACGTCGAGTAGGCGGTGAACTTCGCCTCGGTCTGTGCCAGTGCAGGTCCGGTAGGTTCGCCGGTGGACGGATCAACCGCACGTAGCGCAAGAATAAGAGCTTCGCTACCGTTGTAGGAGATGTTCTGGAATCCGGCACCGTTCACGGTGACCGAAGAATCAGCCGAGGAATCCACGGTTGATTCATTGTAGGACAATGTGGGGGAAGATAGGGCGGGGACATCTGCAACCTTCAGTTCGGTGCGGACCTCGCCGGCAGGAATCCAGCCATCTTCATGACCGTCGCGGTAACCGAGTACCACCTCAAAACCCGAGCTATTGGCCTCCAGGAAGTTAGCACCGATCGATGCGGTAACGGTTACAGTACCATCAGCCGCAAAGTCGGTAGAGGAAATATCCTGAACATAGTAAGGGTAGTCACGCGGGCGGTGGGGCGGGAAGGCAACGCTCTCGCCCTTAGGAACCACGTAGAGGCGGAATGACTTGTTGTGAACAAAATCTTGAGAGAAGCCTGAACCCTTGAGGGTGACGGTGCCACCCTTCAAAATATCGAAGGTGCCGGAGGTAACCTGCAGGCTCTGGGTGCCCTGCTCCGGGCTTTGTCGCACAGCTTGGACGGTTGGCGTTGGAGCCTGTTGCACAGCTTGGGTAGCCAGTACTGGACCCGGTTGTTCGGCCGGAGTGGCCGGTATTGAATCCTGCTGTGTGGCCCGGGGAGCCGGCGCGGCAACTTGGGGGGCTGCCAGGGCAGGGGAGAGGGGCAGAAGCATTGTGCCAACCAACGTGAGGGCACATCCGCCCTTCGTCACATTTTTGGATAGCACAAAAGGTGAGGTATTCGGAAGTGAGGACATTGTTATCCAATCATTTTATCAGTGCCGCGCATCGAGTGTGGTGCGCATAAACACCGTAGCAAATACTTGAGGCCTGTTGAGACCAAAACGGTCTCAGGCACGAAAAAATATCCATCTATTTTATCGCGAGTCTCAAGTTAAAGTATAACTTTAAAAGTTTATGCCTGAAGCGGAAAATACCCCAGAATTCAGTGTTGATAAGAACAAATATCCTGTGGCGGGAGGATAAAAAGATTTAATAACGCCCACCGCACCCCACACATCGGCAACAAACCGTCCGCTCCGTGCAGAGAGGTAAAACGTGAAAGATGCGGTGGGCTTAAAAGCACGCCTCAAAGCAGGAGGAAGCTAGTTTAGGCGGCTACCACCGTGCTCTAGGCGGTACAGCATGAGAGCCAAATCGCCGGGAGTCATGTAGGGCCCCTCAAAGCTCTCGTAGACCCCACCCTTGGGATTGATGTAACCCCAGATACGCTGTTGAACGGCCCAACGGGCTTCCCGCCAGAAAGCGCTCTTTGAGTCGATGCGATGATCCCAGTGCATGCTTATGGCAAGACCCTGACCCTTATTCAAGGTACCCACCGTCAACAGGAAGGGAGAGGTCGGTAGCGACGGTGAAACCGGCAGACTCGGATGTGCTTGGGAACCGCCGTGACGGTACCGGTACAGGAACGCCAGCGTGGAGCGAGGAGAAATTGGCGCATCCGCATGGAACTTGCCATCCGACCAACCGGAGGTAATAGAGTGCTGACGCGACCAGATGATTGCGGAATAGTCCCGATCCGTCGGCTTCAGGTCGGGGTAGGGACTGGACTCGGGAAGTTCCACCCGCGGGGAACCTGCCAGACGATAGAGGGCAACCGTCACGTCACGGCGAGATAGGTCCGAGTTACTATCGGTGAAACGCGGCAGAATACCCCGCTGCTGAGCCCAATCCAAGGCACTCTGTTGCTCAACCTTATGGTTCAGTGTGACCTCCAGGTCATCAAAAACAACTTCCTGCACCGACTCGGGGGAACCTTCGTGGGCAGGTGTCACTTTTACCAGGCTCACCCTATATGCCACCTCGGAGGTAAGGCGCTCACCGGGTACCTCAAGGGTCTCGCGAACAGAGCCCTGCTGAATCCGCTCGGCCGGGATCTCCTGCTCCAGGATGGGGTCACTAACCGAGCGACCGTGATCGTCAATGGGGTGCATCACGAGGCGATAGGAGCCCTCACTCAGAGTCGGCAGGTTCGTGAGAGCTACCTCAACCGTATTCTTCTCAGCGTAGGGGTTCAGCGTTGCAACCGAAAGATCCATTGTCGGCTTGGCGGCGGGAGGGGCCGGGTTCTGTGCACCAACCGGAATGAACTGCGCAATGTCCGTCAGGAGCTGGCCGGGGTATTCCTCCATATCGGGGTAAGGGAGGCTACCGCCGTAGAAACCAATCACGTAGGACTTACCGGCCTTAAGTGTTCCAGCCGGAATCGTCAGGTCGGTACTGAAGTGATGGTTGAGGAAAGTGGAGCAGTACTCATCGCACTTGGTGTACTGAATCTCCTTTGAAAGGACCGGGGAACCGATAGGCTTTCCCGTGGAGGGGTCAGCCTCATAAAGCGTCAGAACCGCAGGGCCATACGGGCCGCCAATGACACTTTCCGAGAGGATATGGTCGCCCTCAATCACAAGTGTGGTCTCCTTTGAGGGATCCTCGATGGCGGGCTGGCTGAAGCGGTAGGTGGTCTCGGTCGGCTCGGGATCCTGCACCACATCGATGGGCGTGCGAGTTGTCAGGCGGCGAGCATCCCAGATGAGCGAGTCGGGTTCGCCATCCGCTACCGGGTAGTAGGTGAGATAAACATCAAACTGAGTGCCCTCGGGTGCTTCCACCACCTGAGCGGGTACGGGGAGCGTAAACGTAACGCTCCCATCCGGGTTGCGCTGAATGTGGCCTCCCTTCTCCTCCATATAGCGTAGCGTTGTGCCGTACTGCGAGAAGGGGACAAAGTTGTGGTGGCCCGCGTGCACGTAGACAGAGCCACGCTTTACGAGAGAAAACTCATGGAAGGCGTACTTCTTATGAAACTCCTCGCTTAGCGGTGAAGTCGTCACAGAAATTAGTCCACCACGCGAAATATTAAGCGTGCCGCTCGTGACCTTGAGGGCAACCTTTTCGGGGTTGTTGTCATCGGTATCTGCCTCGGCCGCACCGGTAGCCTGCGGGGTCGCTGCGGCGGTCGCCGTAATAGGTGCAGCGGTCGCCGCCGGGAGAGGAGAGACCAACGGTCCCACCGTAGCGGAAAGCCCCAGCGCCAACGTGAGGCTCAGCACCTTAGAACCGGCACCCTTGCCGGAAGACGATGGCTCGGAAGAAGCCGCAAAAGGTTTGAAGAACGAAGACAATGGTGTTCCTTCTCAACTCAAAAAATATGGATGCGAGAAGAAGAGAGTGAATTACTAAAACTGTATCAGCGCAGGGGGAACTCATGTAGGCCGAACGGTCAGCCGGGTACAAGAACATGTGGAGGGACACCATCCGAAGTCTTAGTGATCGAACGGCGACCCTCCACATCACCTGGGTTTCTAGAGAACCGGGTGGATTTTAGTGAACCAGCCCCGTAAACACCAGGGTGCGAGCGAGCTCTTCACGGGTCAGTACCTTCTCCGGGTAGAACTTAGCGCTCTTATACATAAACTTGGGGTCAATATTCACGTGGCTGTGCAACCATACCGACTCCGTGTAGAACGGGGAGGTCTTGGTTATATCCGCGGGAATGACGGTCGGGTAGTTGTACTGGTCGAGCACCGGCTGGTAAGCCCTCAGGCGGTACAGGAAGGCTGCCAAAGTGGTGCGGCGAACCGGCGCCTCCGGGTGCAGCTTACCATCCGACCAACCGCGTGTTAGTCCCAGACGGGTAGCCCACATATAGGCGGCGTACCGGGCATCCTGGGTAGACACATCCGGGTAGGGGGAGGTGCGCCTCGGGTGATTCTGCGGCGCGGTAGAGAGCCTCCATCAGGTCGCCGCGGGTGACCTGGCGCTTAGGGAAGAAGCGGTGTTGCCGGTCCAGGAATAGCACCTTAGCGCGGCAGGTGGCGTAAATATCTGAGCCGTATAGATCCTCGGAGCCAACGTCCGTGATGAAAGGTTCCCACGCATCGTCAATATTGACCGGTAGATCAACGTAGAGCTCACGCAAAATCGTGTAATGATCACGCACCGGGTGCAAGGTCAGGCGAATGCTGTATTTTGCTTTCAGTCCGGGCGTATCATCCTTTGGCATATTTACCGTCTGACGGTACAAATCCTTGGAGGCAATGAACTCGGCCCCCTTCCTCGGGCTATCCATCGGAATAAAATAAAAGACCTTAAATTCCTTCCGAGCATTGAAGCTACCGATCTCAAAATAGGGAGTGTACAGACCGCTATCAAAAACGGCCTTCAAACCCTTGACCTCATACGAGAGAGTAAAGCCGCTAATATCAAAAGCTGCACTGTTGACGGTCACCTGGATCGGCGTACGCTGAACGTCCAAGGGAGCTGCCTGCGCGCTCTGCACCGCGGCGTGATAAGTACCCAAAACCCCTGCAATACCGAGGGAGGCGGCCCCCCTTCAACAGATGGCGACGAGATGACATAGTAGACATAATATTGTCCAATCGATGTGTTTCTGAGTGGTCAATTCCACGCTAGCAAATCTGTAAGTCCTCTGTAGATTTACCAGCGATGCAGGATCTTTCGTATCTTGAATTTGCTGAGTTGACCTAGTAAGTGATATCGAGTGAATCGGCTACCATCGCTGGCAGACCTCTATCAATATAAAACACTTCATAACATAAAATGAAGGCAAGTATTTTGACATTATCTGCCTTCACGCGGTGAACCGCCGCAGAAAATCCGTGGGAAAACACGGGCTTAGGGAGGAAGAAGCCGACCTTTTCCGTTCCAAAAAGGTTAAAAATTTCTTAAATACCGGGCAATAACAGCTTGAAAACTGACCTGGCTAAGGACTAATGCTCGTGCACCAGTAATGTCAGCACTCCTGCCTTGCGTGCCGTCGGCAATGTACACTCCACCGCCCAATCCTCACTAATCGCCTCCAAAAATTCAGCCATTCCGGCCATGGAACCGTCAAGAGGACGCACCGCGAGACCGGACTGAATCAGATAGCGAGTAAACAGGCCTCGATAGTGCTTCGCCATATGCGAGACCACCTTGCGTGAACCGTCAGGCGCCACCCGCTCCACACGCACCGTCAAAGTCTGCGCGGGAGGCGCTACCCACGACTTCGCGTAGGCCGCGGAACGGCAATCCAGAATCAGCTGGCTCTTCGCGGTGGCCTCCAATGCGGTCCCCAGCGCACCCCTCCAGAAGGCCGCCAGCGACCCAAGAGCGCCGAGCTTCGTACCCATCGACAGGCGGTAGGCGGGAATTGCATCCTCGGGGCGGAGTACACCCCACAGCGCTGAAGAAATCAGTAGCGACCAGTGTGCGGCATCCCGCTCGGCGGGGGAGAAGCTCCCGTAGTCCAGCGCCTCGTAGAGCACACCCGTGTAGGTTCGAATTGCCGCCTGCGCCGGCTCAGTCAGTAGACGCGTATTGCGCTCCACCTCCGCCCCCAGGGAAGCGCCTACCTCCAGCTCACTGAGAGCATCAGGACCGGCACTTACAGTGGCCAGCTCATTCGCCACCGTTTCACGTTCAATAGTTAGCTCGGGGAAAGACAGATCAGCAAACGAAACGGGGGAGTTCTCTGCGGGGGCGGGAGTTTTACCCTCTGACGGGGGAAGAAGAATCAACATCTCCCCAGTGTACCCACGGTAGGACTCCAAGAAATATCAGGAAGTATCCGTCCGGGCACGGGTATGCACTCGCAATGATGCACTATGCGTATAATGGGAACGTTGAAACGGGCCGTCCGGGCAATCGTGAGGCATTAGTCTCGAGGAAAGTCCGGGCTCCACAGCACAGGATGGTGGATAACATCCACTCGGGGTAACCCGCAGGCCAGTGCCACAGAAAGTAAACCGCCGCGGTTCACCGCGGTAAGGGTGAAAGGGTGGTGTAAGAGACCACCAGCGGGCACGGTGACGTGCCCGGCTAGGTAAACCCCATTCGGAGCAAGGTCAAACAGAATACGCCATGGTAGGGTAGTGCGCCCGAACCCCGTCAGCTTCCCTCATGGAGGTGGGGTGCGTATTCGGGTAGGCTGCTTGAGGCGTGCGGTAACGTACGTCCTAGATAGATGATTGCCTCGAAACGCTGACCGTCAGGCTCGGCGCTTTAGACAGAACCCGGCTCATAGGACGACCCGTTTCACGTGCCTCCACCTCTTGGTGGAGCCACAGCAAAAGACCGCGAATGCTAGAAGCAATCGCGGTCTTTTGCTGTCCCCAACCACCCGGTAAAGCAAGATATCGGGGGGGGGTAGTTTAGTGGCCGAAGGGATCCGGATCAACACCCGGCATCCACGAGTTGCCGTCCACGGTCCAGCCTTCCTTCTTCACGACCTTCTTCATCTTGCTGGTCCACTTCTTGTTCAGGCGATTCACGTATAGTTTGCCGTCCAGGTGGTCGGTTTCGTGTTGCATGCAGCGCGCGAACCAGCCGGTTGCCTCAAAGCGGACGGGGTTGCCGTGTTCGTCAAGACCGTTCACGGTTACCCATTCGGCGCGCTTGAGGGGGAAGCCGTAACCGGGGAAAGAGAGACAACCCTCTTCCTCCTCGTACGGGTCCGGGTCGGCGGTCGAAATCTTCCCCAGAGTCAGCACCGGGTTAATGATGCAACCGCGCGGAGGGACGCCATCCTCATTATCGAGCTGGTAGGTGAAAATACGCAGGCCTACGCCAATCTGCGGCGCCGCCAAACCAACGCCGTGGGATGCATCCATCGTCTCGTACATATCAGCCACAAGCTCCTTGAGCTCGTCATTGAATTCAGTGACGGGTGCCGCGGGGCGGTGTAGAACGGGGTTGCCGTGAATCACGATGGGGC
>CAUQVM010000014.1:0-21291 GCA_963521575.1 uncultured Rothia sp. | reverse complement strand
GCCCTGGACATACCGCTCAATGCCGAATCCATCGCGGATGTGGCAGCCCTACCTTCACGCGTACACGCCATCGTATACGTGGAACGCGTGCGCCGCCCGGCGGTACGCGCTCTCTCCTATGCCCGCGCCTCCCGACCTTCCACTATTGAAGCGCTAACGGTCAACAACGACCGAGACGCCCTAGAAATCGTGAAGAAACGCTGGTACGCCCTGGATATCCCGGTACCGCTCTCGGTTATCGACTCTCCCTACCGCGATACAGTGGACGCCCTGGTTTCATATATTCGTCGCCGCCGCAAAAAGTCCCCGCGCGATATCCTGGTGGTGTACCTACCGGAATTCGTGGTGGACCACTGGTGGCAACGCGTACTGCACCGCCGCACGGTGCGCCAATTAAAGAAAGCCCTACTGCACGAACCGGGCGTCATGACGGCAACCGTGCCCTGGGCCATGCACGAGGACGAAGTATACGATGAAATCTTTGATCAGCGCCTGCACGGCGACAAGTCCGCTACAGCAGATTCCAAAAAATCCTCAAGAAACCAGGGGCTAACACAAAGCAACCAACACGCAGTGTACCGAGGCCGCACGCAGGAGGAGACCCCCTCATCCTAAGACCGCAACCTACCCGCGGGGCATATTCGGCAGAAGCGCCCCGCAAGACAGAAGCGGTAGCCGGAAACCGTTTTGTTCACCGATTGCTTCAAAAAGAGCGTCGGTACCCGGGACACCAAACACTTCAGTGTAAAATAATTCACATTAAGTGACGATTAGGAGACAAAGCAGTGACTCAAAACACCACCTCGCCCTCTGGCTCCACCACCTCAGGCGGATACAGCGTAGGTCAAATCCTGACCGTCACCTGTGAGGCACCCGCACACGGCGGCGCCTTCGTCGCCCGCACCTCAGAAGGCGTCATCTTCGTCCGCCACGGAGTCGTCAGCGAACAGGCACAGGTACGCATCACCGCCATCGGCCCCAAACGCCGGTTCTACTTCGCCGACGTCATCGACGTACCCCTACCCTCCCCGGCACGCCGCCCCCACCCGTGGATCCAGGCCGATGCGCTCGCCACCGAAGCTGAACGTGCTGCCGCAACCGGCGTGCCCGAACTACTCGGTGGCATGGAATACAGTCACCTCACCCTCAACGAGCAGCGCCGTTACAAGACCGACATTGTGCGCACTCAGATTCACCGCCTGGGCGGCCTGCCGCTATCCTCACCGCTACTGACGAACCTAGCCGTCGAAGAGCTACCGTTGCGCGATAGCCCCGAAGGCCTTTCCTGGCGCACCCGTGTCAAGTACGCCGTAACCCGCGTACGCCATAAGAAAGCTAACGGTAAAACTGTCCTTACCTGGCGCGTGGGTATGTACCCCTATCGTGCCTCCATGCCGGTACCGGTCATTGACTTCCCGCTGGCGGCCAAGGAACTACGCGAGCTAAAGCTAGAACAGCTGAACCTGCGCGGAGTCCGCGAGGTGGAGGCAACCGTTTCCTCCCGCGGCCGAGTCCTCCTGCAATTCATTGTGGATACTCGCTTCCCCATTGATGAAATTGCCCGCGCCATTGAGCAGCAGGCTACCGCCGCCTGGGGGCCGCTCGCCAAACGCAAAATTTCGCTCTATTTCACCCCGCCGTCAACTTCCAACGGCAAACCTAAACGCCGCTGGCCCGGTGCTTCGCACACCCCTTACCGCCGCGTGGCGGATGGAGACCGCCTGCTCGGAGCTGGCCTGCACTCGGTCACCGAAGAAGTCACCTTTGGCACTCGCCGCTTCAGCTACCAGGTCTCCGCTGGCGGCTTCTGGCAGGTTCACCGCTCCGCACCGGCCACCATGATTGCCGCTATGCTGACCATGCTCCGTCCCCAAGAGGGCGAATGCACCCTAGATTTGTATGCCGGCGCCGGCCTATTCACTGCTGCTCTCGCCGACGCCGTGGGAAAGAACGGCACCGTCGTCAGCATCGAAGGATCTCCGGTCACCCACAAGGATGCCCGCTCCAACTTTGCCCCCGACGGTTGTTCCCGCACCGACAACTCGGCCCAGACTCGCATTGAAGTCATCCGCGGCGACGTGGCGCGCCACCTTATCGATCTGAAAACCGCCCTCGACTTCGAACAGCTCCCTCCCATCGATGCCGTAGTACTCGATCCCTCCCGAGAAGGTGCCAACCGAACCACCCTGAAACGACTCGACGCGCTCAACCCCGGCCGCATCCTCTACGTAGCCTGCGACCCGGCTTCCCTGGGGCGCGATACCGGCATTCTGCGCGAACTCGGCTGGGATATGGTGCAGCTACGTGCCTTCGACATGTACCCCAACACGCATCACGTGGAGGCGGTGGCCCTCTTTGAACGTGCCCCGGCCAAGCCCCGTCCGCGCCGTCGCAAGTAATGACCGACTGTAGGTCGCGGCTGTTACAGGGGAAATCAAATCTGCTTTTTGCTTCCTGAAACGGTAGAATCATTGAAGAACCAACGCACGGGATGAGCCGTGCCCCGAGACCATGAGGAGTGTGGGTGTATGTCCACTGAGAACGCGTCGCCGCAGGAGAATAACTCGAACGCCACCAGTGGAGCAGCCACCGCGGACTACAGTATCGGTGACGGCCAGACAGCACGCCTGCTACCCTCGATCCAATCCCCGACCGATCTGCGAGACCTCAGTTATGAGCAGCTGGCGGAGCTCTCAGACGAAATCCGCCAGTTCATCGTGACTAATGTTGCCGCCACCGGTGGCCACTTGGGCCCAAACCTGGGTGTGGTCGAGCTAACCCTCGGTATTCACCGTGTCTTTGAGTCTCCCAAAGACAATATCCTCTTCGACACCGGCCACCAGTCCTACGTACACAAGCTCGTTACCGGACGTCACGCCTTCAAAACTCTGCGTCAGAAGGGTGGTCTTTCCGGATATCCCGACCGCAGCGAATCTGAGCACGACATTATTGCCTCATCCCATGCTTCCAGCTCTATCTCCTGGGCAGATGGCATTTCTCGCGCCCACCAGCTCAAGGGTGAAGACGGTCGCTACACCGTTGTCCTTATCGGTGACGGTGCTCTTACCGGTGGTATGCCCTGGGAGGCTGTTAACAATATTGCTGCGGATCGTAGCCGCAAGGTTGTTATTGTTGTCAACGACAATGGCCGCTCCTACGCACCGACTATTGGTGGTTTTGCCAACCAGCTTTCCGAACTCAAGCACGGCGTACAGCAGCAGGTTGACCGCATGCGCCTGGATCATCGTTACGACCGCTTCCTCGATTCGGTACGCATCGGTCTTCAGCGTGGTGGCCCCCTTGGCCAAATGATTTACCGCGGCTTGCACGGTATGAAGGCCGGCATTAAGGACGTCGTTGTCCCCAGCGGTATTTTCGAAGATCTCGGCATGAAGTACGTCGGCCCCATTGACGGCCACGACCAGCAAGCGGTTGAAAATGCCCTCACCGCAGCCAAGAACTACGCCGGCCCCGTCATTGTGCACGCCATTACTGAAAAGGGTCACGGCTACGCACCTGCCCGAGCCAATAAAGACGACCAATTCCACGCTGTTGGCCAAATTGATCCGCTTACCGGTAGCCCCGTCTCCAAGAGCACCGAAGAGTCCTGGACTAGTGTCTTTGGTCGCGAAATTGCAGATATCGCCGACGAACAGGGCAATATTATCGGTATTACCGGCGCCATGCTGATTCCTGTAGGCCTGCGCGAATTCCAGAAGCGCCACCCCGAACGCGTTATTGATGTCGGCATCGCCGAACAGCACGCTGTTGCCATGAGCGCCGGCCTCGCTTACGGTGGCATGCACCCGGTTGTCGCCCTTTACGCAACCTTCCTCAACCGCGGTTTTGACCAGCTCCTCATGGATGTTGCCCTGCATAAGGCCGGTGTCACCCTGGTCCTGGATCGTTCCGGCATTACCGGACCTGACGGTGCCAGCCACCACGGCATGTGGGATCTGGCTATGCTCCAGTTCATCCCCGGCCTGCATTTGGCTGCCCCGCGTGATGGTGCCACCCTGCGCGAAGAACTACGCGAGGCTGTCGCCATTAATGATGCACCCACCGTCATCCGTTACCCCAAGGGTTCCGTCGGCGAGGATATTCCCGCCATTGAACGCCGCGCAGACGGTGTGGACGTGCTCGTACGCACCGGTCAGCCCCATCCGGAGACTGGCCAGCACGACGTACTCTTTGTGGCTGTGGGCGCCATGGTACGTGTGGCTCTGGAAGTTTCGGAAGCGCTTGCAGCCGAGGGCATCCAGTCCACAGTGATTGATCCGCGCTGGGTTATTCCCGTGCCCCCTTCGGTGGTGGAGCTGGCCCGCGATCACCGCATTGTGGTGACCATTGAGGACGGCGTGCGTTCCGGCGGCGTGGGTTCGCGCATTCGTCAGGAGATGCGTGCGGCCGGTGTTGATACGGCGTTGAGCGAGCTGGGCCTGCCCGCAGAGTTCATTCCGCACGCCTCGCGCGAGCAGATTCTGGAGGAGGTCGGCCTGACTGCGGAGACCATCACCGCCGATATTCTGGCTCAGCTGGCCGGTGTTAAGGTTCCCTTCGCCCGCGAGAAGGGGCAGAAGCCGCGGCATACTGCCTAGTCGCTAGCGTTTTGAGGTTGTTTCCGTCAGTTTCCGAATACTCTCGGAGAGACTGATTCCGGTGTGCGGATGCGGTGTACATACGCGAAAAGCCCCGCCAGCTCAAATGAGGTGGCGGGGCTTTCTTCGCTGTATGCGTCGCGGAAGTTACGGATGCCGCGCGCGGTGCTGGGCTCTGTACTTGCTGGAGGCTCCACTTCGAAGCACCGTACGCTATACCTTGGAAAGGTTTCGTACCCTGAATGCGTGCGGATGAGAAACCGTGCGGGGAGGGGACTAGCCTTCGCTGGTGACGAAGATGCGACCATCCTTAACCTGCACCGGGTGGGTCTTTAGCGGAGTCTCTGCCGGGCCGTGAATCACCGAGCCGTCGGCCGGAGCGAATTCGGAGCCGTGGCAGGGGCACACAATGCGGGTGGAATCCTGAACCTGCAACTGGCATCCCTGATGAGTGCATACGGGGCTGTAGGCCTTGTAATCACCCTTGGTCGGCTGAGTGACAATAATCGTGGTTGTACCGCGGGTCAGCTTAGCGGATTTGCCCACTTCTACCGAGGACGCTGCGGCCATATCCACCGTACCGTCGGGGGCCGTCACCTTCGTGCCGTCCTCCGCGCAGGAGGCCAGTACCGCTGTGGATGCGACCGCACCGGTTAGCAGGGTCGCGCGGCGTGAAAACACGCGGGAGGAAACTGAGTCAACTGCGGGGCGCACGGCGGTAGACTCCTCGCCCGCTGAGGCCGTTTGAGTCGAGGTCGCCTGGTTTGCGGAAGCGCAGCAAGAACACGTATTAGACATGAATAATCATCCCTCTAGATAATTTTGAGTAAATATGACGACGCGCTTATACGCGCGATAGCCGTTGCCAAACCTCCCGGGGCCCCTACCCCAGGTGCTTGGAAAAAATCGGTGCGATAGCCGGCGCCACTAGGCCCGTCTGCCAGGACCGCGCACCGTAGGCGGCCAGGGCGTCCTTCAGCGACTGCTCATCGTGGCGTTCCGGAGGATCCCAGCACAGGCGGCGCACGTAATCGGTCGTTATCAGATTCTGCGCCGGAATCGTAAGTTCCTCTGATAGCCCGTCGATAACCTGGCGCACCTCGGTAAAGAGTGCCAGATTTTCCGGGCGCTTCGACTCCCACGCCTTCAGCGGGGGAGGAGCAGTTGAGGGCAGGGTGAAAGGTACCGCGCTTTCACCGCGCGCCGCCGAAGCAATGGCACGTACCCAACGCGGACCCTCACGGCGCAGCCCGCGCGTCTGAAAACCGGGAATGGCCATAATGGCCGGTACATTACGCGGCATGGTGCGGGCCGCTTCTACGATTGCTGAGTCGGGCAGTAGACGTTTGGCGTCAATATCTTTTTTGCGGGCCAGCGATTCACGCTCAACCCACAGGTTACGCAGGGCTGTTAGCTGCTTGACGGTGCGTAGCGTGGTGCGTCCCTTTGTCTTGCGCCAGCGCTCCGGCTGGTCAGACGGGTCTTTAACCGGAGTGGAGCATAGGTATTTGAACTCTTCCAGGGCGTACTGTAATTTGCCCTGCTGCCGGAGCAGATCCTCTAGGGCATCGCGCAGGTCGATGAGTACGTCAACATCGAGGAGAGCATAATTGAGCCAGGATTGCGGAAGGGGGCGGCGCGACCAGTCTTCCTTTGAGTGCTTTTTCTCCAGTTTGTAGCCCAAAAGCTCTTCGACGGCTGCCCCCAGGTTTACGCGTTCCAGGCCGGCCAGGCGCGCACCCAGTTCGGTGTCGAATAGGCGTATGGGGCGCATGCCGAGCATGTCCAGGCTCGGGAAGTCTTGGATTGCGGCGTGGATAACCCATTCGGCATCGACCAGGGCGTCGTTAATAATGCTCAGGTTAGAGAAGGCTTCGGGGTCAATGAGGTATAGACGGTCTTCGCGTTTGAGCTGTACCAGGAAAGCGCGTGAACCGTAACGGATGCCCTGGGCGCGTTCAGTATCAACCGCTACCGGGCCGGATGCTGCCGCCAGTGCCTGGGCGGCTCGGCGCAGTCCGCTCTCGGTATTAATAATCGTGGGAATGGGGCAGGAAGGGGTGTTCAGCGGCACAACATCCGGAACTTTAACGCCGTGAAGGGTCAGCTGATGGCCGCCGGACTGATGCTGTTCGGCTGCGGTACTCATAGGCTCATCCTCTTCCACAGGTTGGGTTAGTTCGGAGATACCTGAAAACGCTACGCGGGCACACCGGAAGGGGCGTAGCGCCTCGAAGGCACTACGCCATTCTACCCGCCCGAGCTGGAAGCCCCGAATCACGGGCTAAAAGCGATAGTTTTAGTGCTTTTCGGTTTCTGTTGCGATCTCTGCAAGTGTTTTAGTCGCGGTCTTGATGCGCTGTGGAGGGGTCTGCGGGGGTGAGGGTGAGGCATACGGAGTTAATGCAGTAGCGCAGGTCGGTGGGGGTTCCGTATCCTTCGCCTTCGAAGACGTGACCCAGGTGCGAGTCGCAGGCGGTGCAGCGTACCTCTACGCGGCGCATGCCGAAGGTGGTGTCTTCCAGGTAGCGTACGCGGTCTTCGGCGAGCGGGGCGAAGAAGGAGGGCCAGCCGCAGTGCGAGTCGAACTTTTGATCTGAGCGGAATAGTTCGGTGCCGCAGGCTCGGCAGGAGTAGATGCCTTCGGTGTGAGTGTTCCAGTATTCGCCGGTGAATGCGCGTTCGGTGCCGCCTTCGCGGAGTACGGCATATTCTTCGGGTTTGAGGATTTCACGCCAGTTTTTTGTAATGGCGCCGACGCCCGGTAGTGAGTTACCCATAGTGTTCGTGTTCCTCTTCGTGGTGGTTTTCTCTGCACTGTATCTAACGCGTGGGCGGGGCCGGGTATTCCTCGGCCCCGCCCGGTATTCGGCGCGAGTTGGGGTGTCTGTGCTGTTCTTTTGAGGCGGCTCTTTGAGGAGTCAAGGGGTCTGCGGGCGATCCCTTAGGCGCGGATGTCTGCGTATTTGCCGCCGGTGAGCTTGAGGAGATCGTCGGGGGAGAGCTCGACGTCCAGGCCGCGCTTGCCTCCGGAGACCATGATCGTGTCGAAGAGCTGGGCGCTCTCGTCGAGCAGGGTGGGGGAGGGTGTCTTCTGGCCCAGCGGGGAGATACCGCCGACCACGTAGCCGGTGCGGCGTTCGGCAACCTTGGGGTCGCACATGGAGGCGTTTTTCCAGCCGAGGACTGCGGCTGCGGCCTTAATATTGAGCTTTCCGGAGACGGGAACAATGGCGACCGCGAAGTCTTTTTCGTGCACAATGAGCAGGGTTTTGAAGACCTGTTCTTCGGAGGCTCCCAGATTCTTGGCGGCCTCCTCGCCGAAGGATGTGACGCCCTCGACGTGCTCGTATTCGCGGATCTGGAAGGGGGTTCCGGTTTCGGTGAGGAGTGCTACTGCGGCGGTTGCGGCACCGCTCTTCTTGTTTTTAGTTTTCTTAGCCATATTCCCTATATTCTCACGCCGAGAAGCCGCAGGCGCGCCCAGAAGCCACATGTTTTGGCGGCTTTTTGACGGGTGTGGTTTCTGGGCACCCGTGCTGGACGGTGTGGCCGGCAACTCACCGGGCGCGCGGGCGATCCCGGACAGTACTACACTTAAAACGAAAGTCACAATGTCGTTACTGAAGAGAGAGTTCCCGTGCCTACCACAACCGTGCATCTGACCGACCGTATTCCTCGCGTTTCTGCCGACGAGCTACTGGCGGGTTTCCGCCCTTCGGAGCGTTTTGGTGAGGTGTCCTTCGATAGCTACATTCCCGATCCGAACCAGCCTTCGCAGGCTGAGGCGGTGCAGAAGCTGAAGGATTTTGGCGACAAGATTAATGGCGGTAGCTCGGGTGGCGGCTTCTTTGGTCGTCTCTTTGGCGGTAAGAAGAAGGACACCACGAAGGCTGGCCTGTATCTTGACGGCGGTTTTGGTGTGGGTAAGACGCACCTGTTGGCGTCGCTGTGGCATTATGTGGATGGTCCGAAGGCGTTTGGCACGTTTGTGGAGTACACGAACCTGGTGGGTGCGCTGACTTTCCGTAAGACGGTTGAGGCGCTGAGCGGTTACAAGCTGGTGTGCATTGACGAGTTTGAGCTGGATGATCCGGGCGATACGGTGCTTATGTCCCGCCTGATGCGTGAGTTGGCCGATGCCGGTGTGAAGCTGGTGGCTACCTCGAATACGCTACCGGGTGCGTTGGGTGAGGGCCGTTTTGCGGCGGAGGATTTTAAGCGCGAGATTCAGGTGCTGTCCTCGCAGTTTGAGGTGCATCGTGTGGATGGTGAGGACTTCCGTCACCGCGGTCTGCCGGCTGCCCCGGAGCCGGTCTCTGATGCCGAGTTTGATGCGAAGGTTGAGGAGGTGTTCGCCGGCAAGACGGTGGGCGTGGATTCCTTCGCGGACCTGGTGGAGCACTTGGCGAAGGTGCATCCCTCGCGTTATCGTCAGCTGATTGATGGGCTGGATGGTATTGCGTGGCGTGACGTTCAGCCGATTACGGAGCAGTCGGTGGCGCTGCGTTTTGTGGTGTTGGCTGACCGTCTGTATGACAAGGACCTGCCGATTGTGTCTTCGGGTGTGCCCTTTGACAAGGTGTTTACCGAGGAGATGCTGGCGGGTGGCTACCAGAAGAAGTATTTCCGTGCGGTATCTCGTTTGACGGCGCTGGCCCGTGAGGGCCTGCTGGGTGAGGGCGAGGAGCGCTAGAGAAAATCGCTAGGTGGGGGGCGTTAGGTGCGGAAGCGTTAAGCTCGCGCGCGCCGACCCGCAGCTTCTGTCAGCTGGGGTGATTCGGGCGCTTGACTCCTCCGATTCCTAACCCTTGCAGAGACAAAGAACCCCCTCCCGGCTGCTCGGATGAGCGGCTGGGAGGGGGTTCGCTGTGCCTATGGGCTATACTTCATTCTCAAGCTTGAAACTCTGCAGGCCCAAGCGGGTGCTGTATACCAGCTCGTAATCGCAGAGGGTGTAGGAGTACACCCCTTCCTCTGTCTCTTCGAGGGGTAGGATCAGCTCCCCGGCAAGGAGGAATGAATCCTGCCAGTTTTCGATACGTTCCTTCTCCAGCTGGTCGAGTGCCGCATCAAATCGGAGTTTTCCACCTTTAATGTGATTTTTATGTGCGTCTGAGTACTGGTAGGGGAGTCGGATCGATGAAGCGGCAAATCGCATCATCGTAGGGTAGTCCAGAGGGATCTCGGAGTCTGCTTCGAAGAATTGGGTGCTTGTAGAAGCATCATCCATCGAGGGTAGAGCCCGGTATCGTTTAATACTACTCTTGGGGTTACCCGGGTCGTTTCGCTCCACCACTATTGCAATAACCTCCAAAGATGAATCGGTATCGCGAACCTTGGCCTCACCAACTTGGTCGTCGGAGAATCGCAAATCGTCGGGCTTAAGGAGACGATTCATACAGTCCGCCATGGTGTACTGTCCAGGTGTGGGCGCGCAGAGCAGATAGCCTTTAGCGCGGGTCTTAGCTTGTTCCTGACCCTTCTCACATTCCTGTTTGGCGCTTTCATAACCCTCAGACCACGCTTCCGGGATATCGGCAGAAGCACTCTTACGGTAGGTCTTTTGCACGAGCGGACTAATATCAGCCGGAATACGAATGGGCGTACCGTCAAAGTGGGGGAGTAATTGCGCGTAACTGCTGAGCAAGATCATCGGTTCGTAGACGGCTTTGGACCCGCTCGGAAAATCGGGTACCTCATTGTGCGAACCCACAACCTCAACTCCACGCACGTAACATACCGGCTTGCGGTACGCGGGGGCTCGCTCTGAACTGTCACGGTTCTCGTGGCGGTGAAGACGACCCATGCGCTGAAGCACCAGGTCGACCGGCGCAAAGTCGGTAATCATGACGTCAAAATCTAGGTCCAGTGACTGTTCAATGACCTGCGTACCCACCACAATGAGGCGGTGTGGGCGTGAGGATTCCTCCCCATTAGCGTCGCTGTAGTGCGCCTTCTTACCGAGTTTTGAGACCAGGATTTCTTCTTGCTCACTGCGGTGAGCAGCCGTAAAACGGGAGTGGGTGAGGATGACCTGTTCTTCGCTAAAGTGCTGGCGCAGGAAGTCATACATCTCTTGCGCGCGACCCACCGTATTGTAGATAACGGCTGCACAACCGTGATCGTCGGCAAGCGGTTTTAGGATGCTCAGCGTACTTTCCGGAGAATCATCAATAATTTCCAGAGTGATTTCGGTTTGTTCTGCAGGCTGTTCAACCTTCCATTTCTTGGGTTCCCCGTTATCCTCAACGGTGAGAGTGTGAATGACGGGGTAATCCAAATCGAGGGGAGTGATATTTTGAGAGCTTTCCTGTGGAGCAGATGAGTTAGCCCTTAGAGCTGAGAACCGGTTACGTTTGGAGGCAGATGAACCATTTTTCCTAACTTTCAATCCTTCAGCGTAGCTTGTTATCAGCTTATTGCGAATGGCTGATGGCAGGGTTGCCGACATGAGAATAACGGGTGCATTCATTTGCCCCAGCCAATAGAGCGCAACGGAAAGATACTGGTTCATATACGCATCGTAGGCGTGCACCTCGTCGATAATGATGACCTTGGAGGCGAGGCCGAGGTATCGGAGCATTACATGGCGTGCTTGCAGAGCCGCCATGAGAACCTGATCGATGGTGCACACAACGAAGCTGGAGAGAAGCCCCTTCTTGGTGCCGCTGAGCCAGCTGTGACGTGCGAGAGAAATGCCGGGGCGTAGCGTTTTGCGCCCGGCGCCTCGGGTTTCTCTCGTATCATTTTCGTGATCGAATACGTCCGCGCGTGGCAGATTTGTAAACGTTGCGTTGAATCGTTTCTTGGAGTGGCCCAGGAACATGGAGTGGGGGTGAATCTTTTCGCCCCCCTGTTGTGCGACATGTTCAGTCTGGAATTTGACCCAATCAATGACGCGGTCAAAGAGAGCATTCGAGGTTGCCTGGGTCGGTGCGGCAAAGGCTACACCGGTACGGCCGGTCGCCTGGGCAAGGAACTCGGCTGCGATGAGACCTGCTTCGGTCTTGCCCTGACCCATGGGTGCTTCAATGCACATCATGCCACTGTTTTTCATGGAGCGTGCAGCCTCAACGACTACCTCCTGCATGGGGTGGAGGGTCGGGTTCTGCCATCCGAAGCGGGAGGCGTAGAGATCTACTGCGGGGGTGCTGGGGTCGGTATCCAGTGCGGCAATCCAGCGCTGTTCGAGCCCGAGCGCCTGCCAACCGATACACGCTCGCTGTTCCTGTTCGGCTGAGCCGAAGGTTCCCATCGGGAAAAATTCGGGATTTGAGGCAATCCAATCGGCCATAATAACAAGGCCGGTGATACAGAACTGCACGGAGACAGGGATAGTCCGTCCGCGCTGTGCTAGTTGCTGGAGTGCCGAGGAGGCGCCGAAACGTTCCACTGTAAGGTCATAGAGCTCCTGCCAGGTAGCATGCCATGCGGGGGAGAGGCGCTCCAGGATAACGTTGCTCAGCGTATTCGATGCAGGGAGATAATCTGCGGGTGTGCCGTGGTGGGCGCCGGAGATACTTGCGAGAGATATAGCGACTTCGCTTGGCATGCCCTCGATGTTTCGAGAAAGTAGGTGGACCAGGATGCTCTGGCTGTACTTACTGTGAGGGCATCGCAAGCTACTGGCTGGAGTCACAAGGTCTTCGGGGAACTCAAAGTTCTTCTGTTCAATACGCTGACGATATACGGCAAGGTTCTCATCTTTTCGCTTATCGAGCTGTCCCGCAAATTCGGGGGTTGCCTTACCCATATCGTGGGTGGCTGCCAGCCAGCATACGAGTGCGCGGGTATCTTCCAAGGAGAGGTGAAGGTGCTCGCTGAATCGCTTCTGCAGGCCGGGTGCAAGCAAAATATCCCAGATGCGCGCAGCGACGGAACCGGCGTCGAGCATGTGTTGCACGAGGGAGAGGCCGACGGCGGGAGACTCAGGACTTCCGGTTTTGGCCCAGAATGAGGCGGTTTCAGGTGTTGAGAGATTGTCAGGGTCGAGTGTCACGAGGTCCTCCTAGAACGGTAAAATAGTGGTTGCTTCGCAGCGATGCGAGGCGCGTGCTCCCCGAAGCAGACGGGGATGAGCCTATGTGATTGTTCATGGCTGATGTGGTCCCCGCGTGAGCGGGGGTTCTGCGCTCGCCTCCGAAGCAAAGAACATTCAGGAAGCGTACGGATACGAGCCTGTTGCTTCGTATGTTCTGGCTCTGGGGGATCTTAAGGACGAACTGGCAGATCTGGGTGAATCCGTCACCCTGAAGGGCCTGCTGGAGTCCCTGGAATCCCAGCTGACCGAACTCACCTCTCAGGAGTCCTAATGCCCACCCTGCTCCTTAAAATGAGCGGGCCGTTGCAGTCATGGGGTACCCAGAGCCGTTTTCGCCGTCGTGATGCAGGGCATGAGCCCAGCAAGTCCGGTGTTATTGGAATGATTGCGGCGGCAGCGCTGGGGCGCTCGCGTAACGAGCCGGTCGATGATTTGGTCTCGTTGAATTTCGCGGTGCGCGTTGATGCTTCGGGAACCCTAATTCGCGACTATCAGACTGCTAAAAATTGGGCTAAAAACCCAGAGGGTTCTGCTTCTCTTTCAACTCGTATGTACCTTTCAGATGCTGTCTTCACGGTGGTTCTGGAAGGTGAACGCAAGCAGCTGGAAGCTATTGAATCTGCGCTGAAGAAGCCCGTATACCCCTCTGTATCTTGGACGGCGTTCTTGCCCCGCAGGATACGACCTCGTACTGGGCCTTCGTGAAGAATCCGCTGAGGAGGCTCTGCGCTCGCTGGAATGGCAGGTGCCGGAGCATCGCCGTCAAGAATTCCCTAGCCCGGTAGCGTTGCGTATTCTGCGTGATGCTCGATCCGGTGAGCGCGGTGACCTGGTCCATGATGTTCCCGTGAGCTTTAGCTCTGAGTATCGTCAGTACGCTGTCCGTGAGGTGGTTACTGTGGAGCCTCTGGTATTGGAGAATCCTCAGGGACGAAAACTTCGCGTTGCAGAACCTTCGGCGGACGAGGAATCTTCCATGAGCTCTGCCGAACCTGATTTCTTGAAGGTGGTGATGGAAGCGTGAGGTTTTTTCTCGCTTCTTGATTAATCCTCAGCGCCGCGCCGCGTGGAAGTTGCTCCGTAGCCCGCAGGCGATGCATGCCGCGGTGATGGCCACTTTGCCGCCTGATACGGACTATTCTGAGAGTCGCATCCTGTGGCGTCTTGATGAGTCTCAACATGGTTCGGTTTTGTACATGGTGAGCCCGGAGAAACCAGATTTTTCCGCGCTGGTTGAGCAAGCTGGTTGGCAGACTCGCCCGGGTGAGTCCGTTCATTACGGGCGTATGCTGTCAAAGCTGGAGAATGGACAGGAATGGGCTTTCCGCTTGGCTGCCAATCCGGTGAAACGGTTGACGGACAAGCAGACCGGTAAGCGTGAGGTGTTTCCTCATGTGACTGTCGCGCAACAGCAGGCATGGATACGTGAGCATGCGCCGAAATGGGGTTTCGAAATCATTCCTTCGTTAGAGGGGCAGGACATAGAAGAATGTCCGGTGGTTTCTTCGCGTCAGGATTTGGCATTTGCCCGCCGAAATGCTGAGGGTAACCTTGGTAAGGTGACTCACCGTAAGGCTCAGTTTGACGGTGTTTTGCGCATCATTGATGTTGAGCTATTTCGGCGTTCCCTGGTGCAGGGTATGGGTCGCGGTAAGGCATATGGCATGGGCCTGATGACCTTGGCACCTGTAACTCGCTAGACGGTAGGTGCGTGAAGGGCGGGGTTGCTGCATACGTGGTGCCCCGCCCTGCGCATACCAGACTTTTATTATTCACTCTTTTGATACCAGCGCCGGTATCTTGTTTTCAGAGGAGAAAACTATGCAGGGGGCAATTCCTCCGAGCTCCGCGGAGCTCATACGTAGCTCTGATCGTTTGAGCTTCGTCTATGTTGAACACGCAACGATTTCCCGTGCGGATAGTGCGGTGACTTTTGTTAAGGAAGAGGGCGTGGTTCATTGCCCGGCGGCCAGTTTGAGCGCTTTATTGTTGGGGCCTGGAACAAAGATTACCCACCAGGCCATGACACTGCTGGGTGATTGCGGTACGACCGTGGTGTGGGTCGGTGAGCAGGGCGTCCGTTACTATGCGAGCGGAAAATCTATTGCCAGGTCTTCGCGGCTACTGATTGAGCAAGCAAAGCTGGTGTCAAATACGCGTACCCGTTTGGCGGTGGCGCGCATGATGTATCAGTGGCGTTTTCCTGATGAGGACACCACCGATCTGACCATGCAGCAGCTTCGTGGCCGTGAGGGTGCTAGGGTTCGTGCGGTGTACCGAAAGTGGTCTGAGAAGACCGGGGTTCCATGGAATCGCCGAGAGTATGACCCGAATAATTTTGAGGACGGTTCTCCCATCAATCAGGCGCTGTCTGCTGCCCATGCTGCTCTCTACGGCATTGTTCATGCGGCGATTGTGGCTTTGGGATGTGCCCCTGGTTTGGGGTTTGTTCATACCGGAAATTCCTGGTCTTTTGTTTATGACGTGGCGGACTTGTATAAGGCGGAGATTACGATTCCGGCTGCGTTTGAGACGATTGCTGGTTATACCAATGGTATGGATATTGGTGCGGTGGTTCGCCGTGCGGTGCGTGATCGTATTCGTTCCGAGAAGGTCATGGAGCGTGTAGTTCGAGATATTCAGCGTCTGTTGGTGCCGGAGGAGATTCCCGAGGAGATGCTTGATAGTACGGAGCTAATGCTGTGGGATGAACATAACGGTGAGATTACTGCTCGGTTTAACTTTGCGGGGGAAGTCCAGTGATAGTGATTGTCCTATCGGCCTGTCCGGTAAGTCTTCGTGGAGATTTGACCAAATGGCTTCTGGAGATCCATCCGGGTGTATTTGTGGGTCGTGTAAGCGCCCGCATTAGGGAAAAGTTGTGGGATCGTGTGTTGGGGTCGAGCGGCACCGGTCGTGCAACGATGGTCTACCCGGCTGATAATGAGCAGCGCCTTGAATTTAAGATCAATAATGCTGATTGGGAGCCGGTGGATTATGAGGGGGTGAGGCTCATTTATCGTCCGGTGAATCGTAAGGTGGTTCCTAAGTCGGGATGGAGTAAAGCGAGTAAGTATCGGCGTGCACGCCGTGGCTAGGAGTGATTTTTATGGTGTATTCTATGTGTAGGCTCTGGCTCCAAACTAATTCTATTTTGCTGGTATAGGGGATAAAACCCCAAGTCAGCAAGTGTGTTCCCCGCATACGCGGGGATGAGCCTGCGTTTCGGAATGCGTTTAGTGGCCTGAAGGAGTGTTCCCCGCATAC
This sequence comes from uncultured Rothia sp., assembly GCA_963521575.1. Taxonomy (GTDB): domain Bacteria; phylum Actinomycetota; class Actinomycetes; order Actinomycetales; family Micrococcaceae; genus Rothia. The sequence continues at coordinate 5,382 of CAUQVM010000014.1, read as the reverse complement.
GCTGGGATGAGCCTAGCCGCCTGTGGATTCCCCATCACGCGAACCAGTGTTCCCCGCATACGCGGGGATGAGCCTGTCCACATACCCGCTCTGCGTTACGTTCGGGTGTGTTCCCCGCATACGCGGGGATGAGCCGACCGCCGAGCTGCCGGGCAATGTTCCGGCGGAGTGTTCCCCGCGCGAGCGGGGCTGAGACCCCGGTTGGTCAGTCGTTTTGACCCACCCGATCAGCACCTCCACCCACGGGCTATAAAAGAGGCCCCTCGACCCGCAGTAATGTTGCAGGCCGAGGGGCCTCATTTTTTTGTGGGGTGGGTAGCCGCGAAAGTGCGACGGGGGAGCGGCATGACCGGGCTCCGGTCGTCTAGATCCGCATCGGGCACGCCGCCCACTCTTGGACCCAGCCAGTCGCTAGGCGGCTACCGCCTCTTTCTTGGCGTCGCCCTTCTCCGGGTCAGCGTTACCCCGCGTCCACAGCAGCAAAGCCGCCACACTATTAATAATGTAGAAAATATACTTGCCCACATTCGCAAAGTTACCCTGCGTCAGAGCCTTCGCACACTGCACCAGGTTGTACAGCAACCAGAACGGCCACTGCATCGTCAGCTTCATCGCATTCAAAATATTGCCCGCCAGCGACAGGCCAAACACCACGATCGTCAGGTACGCCAAAAAGTTAAACTTCCCACCGAAACCCACATAGTTCGCCGCAAACGAGAACGCAAAGGATCCCGCAATAATACCCACAATCGCCGCGTAACCCTTCGCGCCAGTCAGCGGCTGGCTCGCCTTGCCGCGCTCAGAATTCTGCCACTTACGAATCGCAAACGTATAAATAATGAACGTTACCGGGTAGGTAATAATCGCTGCCTTATTGCCCATAATGTAGTCGATCGTGCCCGAAAGTGCAGTATTAATAATGCCCAGAATATTGCCCACGTTCGACAGGCGCCCCGTCAAGCGGGTAGACATCATCGAGATGCCCACGTTAATGACTGAAATCAGACCCAGCGGGATAAGGCTCGTCCACGGGCCCCAATCCACATACTTGGTAAGGCTGGTTGAAAGGTATCCGGAACCCACCGCAATGGCGATGACGAGTACCACACCAAAAAGGTCGGCATAGCGTGACTTGGCGAAAAAGATGAGTGCTTTTTCCATGGATTCAAACTCCCTCGGTGAGGCCCCGGGTGGGGGATAGTGTGCTTATTGGGTACTCGGGACGGTACCCTGCACCATTGATAAAGTAGTTATGACTATAACGTATCTGACTCAAATAGCCACCCTGCGACATGCGCATATCGCACACAAATCCACAAAAAACCTCATCCACACACTACGCAAAACCTATCAGTAGATACTCAGCAGTGCAATTGATTGCCTCCAGAAACCATCCAGATTCTGCAATCCCTTCGCTTTAACCACACTCTTAAGGTAGGCTTAGTAATTGGGGCAGCGAACCACGTCGGCTTCACTCGCCGATGCCCGCGCCTGGCAACACCATCCCGAGCGCCTCGCACACGCTACCGGGAAAACAGGGAACGTATCGGATTCACTCACCACATACATCACATTGCCCATGCCGTCCATCCTGCACCCAGTTCACTCGACTCAAACACTCATGAATAGGACAACCATGCCCTCTCTTACCCACAATTTATCCCGCCGATTCTTCCTGAAAGGTGCCTCCGCTGTTACCGCGGTAGGCGCCCTGACCCTGCAGAACCAGGCTGCACAGGCAGAAGAGGTTCCCGAAACCGCCCCGGTCGAAGAGATCAAGGGGCCCCATCTGACCATTGAGCCTGCCACCGTTACGGAAGACGGAATGGTCGTCAACTACACCGCTCACGAGCTGCGTGAATACCTCACCGAAGGTACCACCCTCACCGTCCGCCAAGGCTATGTGCGTAACGACGCCTTTGAAACCCTGCGCTCCTGGCCCATTACCCCCGAATTCGACGGTGAGACCGACACCTTCAGCGGTAGCGAATTCTTCCCGATCGAACTCATACAGCCTGAAGGCACCGACCACGCCCTCCAGCTGGATATCTGCTCCGACCCCTGGGGTCAGAGCATCGACCATCAGGTTGCCGCACGTATCCCCCTGGAGGAAACCAAGATCCTCAACACCTCCTTCAGCGACGTGCCCAGCTACCACCCCTACGCTGACGACATTCGCATAGCTAACCAGAAGAAGTGGCTCCTACCCAACCCGGAGACCGGCCTCTTTGAACCCGACCGGCCCGTCACCCGCGAAGAAGCCATTGCGCTGCTCAACCGTGCAGCCGGCCGCGCCGGTGTGAGCAGTAACTCCATCGTGAAGCCCTACGCGGATGCGCCCGACCGGCCGGCCGCCAATGCCCTGCACTGGGCGCGCGACCGCAAGGTCGCCGAGCTGATTGCCAACGGTGAGCGCATTGACCCGACTGCACCGATTAGCCATGAGGAATTCGTGGCGTTGCTGTACCATTACAACGCCAAGGTGCAACTCAGCGAGATGAACGAGACCGCCGGTGCGCGCTTCCGCGACGTCCTGGGTTCTGGCCCGTTGCACCGCTACGTGGCCTGGGCCGGCGCGAATGACATTGTGCTGGATTCCTCCGGCATGTTCAGGCCCACCGCACCGACTACTCGCGCGGAGATGGCTCGTTTTATTCGCCGATACAAGTTGCAGAACCTGCTTTTCAACGATTTCTCTTACGTTTCCTAGGCTTTCCTAGCGAACATTAGCGTCTGTAGGGTCGCCCTGCAGAGTAACGCACATCCCCCGTCACCGCTTCTTGGGGAGGCGGGGGTTTTGCAAGTTGTGGATGCGAAGGGGGGAGCGAAATGCATGGGCACAAGGTGAAATATTGGTGTCATATACGGATCTCACCTTGAAAAATCCCCTAAAGTCAGTAAGTATTACCTGGTAGGTAAACTACGTCTTACCTTACTATGTACTGTGCGAGCACTGTTTACAAGGAGTGTTCTTCGCCGAAGCGCTATTCAACAGAGCGTCACCCGGTGGAGGCGAGGCCGTGTCACATCCGAGGAAGGACACCGCGCCACCGCGACAGATAGAGGCTTCCGACCTCCCAGTAATGGGGGAGAGGCGCTACCGCCCGCACACCACCCACACGATAAGGACATACATATGAACCTGACCCTCACATTAGGCAAGGCACTCTCCGGCAAGGCGCTCAAGGGCCTGACCATCAGTTCGCTGGCGCTGGCTATCTCCGGTGTGGCCACCATCCCCGCATCGTTCGCAGCAGATAATGCTCCGGCCACCGCCCAGAGTACCGAATCCCGCACCATCGCGGAAGCCAAGGCAAAGATCACTCAGGGTCTACCCGGTCAGTTCCAGGTCGCCTACTCCAAGAAGACCAACAAGATTTGGGTCGCAGGCACTGCGGACCGTGACAAGCACGTCTCCACCATCGCTCGCATTGACGCGAACACCCTGAAGGTTGAGGCCGTCGCCGAGCTACCCATCGTCAAGAATGACAAGGGCTACCAGTACGATGCGGCCTACGGCATCACCGTTGATGACGTGGACGGCACCGTCTGGGTTACCAACACGACCGACAACTCCCTGTCCGTGTACAACCAGGACACCCTGCAGCAGACCTGGACCACCGCCGGTATCGCAGAGACCGATCCGAACTGGATCGAGCATCCGCGTTCCGTGGTGGTGGACCATGAATCCGGTAAGGCGTTCGTGACCGGCCGATTCTTCGTCTCCGCTATCGACCTGCAGACCAAAAAGGTTGAGAAGATTCAGCTCGAGGGCGCCCCCGACGGCGGTACCCGCTACATCAGCATGAACATCCTGGTTGACGGCGGTAAGCTGTACGTTCCCGAGCGTACCGGCGGCAAGATTTTCGTCATCGACACCAAGACCTTCAAGGTAGAGAGCAGCTTCGACACCAAGGGCAACGCTGAGGGTGAGGTTCGCCCCTCCGACATCGCGATTGACCACTCCCAGAACGAAATTTACGTCTCCTCCCAGGGCGTGAAGGGCGCGAACTCCGGCGTGTCCATCTACGACGCGACCACCCACGAGTTCAAGAAGTTTATCCCGGTCGGCACCCAGGCGCTCGCGCTGGACAACGACGAGGCGAACGACCTGGTGTACGTCTCTGACTTCGGCACCGGCAAGGTCGGCGTGATTGACGGCGGCGCAGCAGACAAGCTGATCGCTGAGGTCGCCATGAACGGCGGCAAGGCAAACGACCTGGTCGTACTGCCCAACGGCTCCGTTGTCGCTGTGGACAAGCAGGCTGGCGCAACCGCAACCGTGCCCTACGTCCTCGACGGCACCACCGGCACCGTCAGCACCTCCAGCCAGGTCACCAGCAAGCCTTCTAAGGACAAGCAGGGCAACGATGTTCCCGCCAAGACCTCCGAGATTCAGGCGAACTCCATCCTGAAGTTCAAGGTCACCGCAACCGCAGGAGACAACTCCGAGGTCAAGCAGGTCACCCCCGAAACCCGCGAGTTCCAGGGCTACCCGGCAACCGCCACCAAGACCAAGGCGGCCGACAACAACGCAACCACCCCTTCCACCGAGGCACACCGCACCGTGGACGCAAACGGTAGCGTTGCAAACATCATTCAGGGTCTGCCCGGCCAGTTCCAGGTTGGCTACTCCAAGAAGAACCACAAGCTGTTCGTACCCACCGTAGGTGCACGCGGCGGCCTCGCTTCCTCCCTGGCACGCGTGGATGCAGACACCCTGCAGACCGAGGCTTTCGCCGAGCTGCCCGTGAAGAAGAACGACAAGGGCCAGTACGGTTACACCTCCGCGTACGGCGTGACTGTTGATGACGTGGACGGCACCGTCTGGGTTACCAACACCACCGACAACTCCGTGGCAGTGTACGACCAGCAGACCCTCAAGCTCATCTGGACCAACGAGGGTGTGAAGAAAGACGACCCGAACTGGATCGAGCACCCCCGCTCCGTTCTGGTTGACCACGAGTCCGGTAAGGCGTTCGTGACCGGCCGTTACTTTGTCTCTGCTATTGACCTGAAGACTAAGCAGGTTGAGAAGATTCAGCTCGAAGGTGCCCCCGAAGGCGGTACTCGCTACATCAGCATGAACCTGTTCCTGGACGGCGGCAAGCTGTACGTGCCCGAGCGCACCGGCGGCAAGCTCTTCGTCGTGGACACCAAGACCTTCAAGGTTGAGAAGACCATCCAGACTCAGGGTGAGGATTCCACCGTTGAGGTTCGCCCCTCCGACGTTGCTGTGGACCACTCGCTGACTGAGATTTACGTATCTTCCCAGGGTGTGAAGGGCGTCAACTCCGGTATCTCCGTGTACGACCTGACCACCGGCGAGTTCAAGAAGTTCGTCAAGTTCGGCACCCAGGCGCTGTCCATGGAGAACGACGA
>CAUQVM010000013.1:0-22051 GCA_963521575.1 uncultured Rothia sp. | reverse complement strand
CACCCTGGTACGCTGGGCTCCCGTCCTGCTGCTGCCGATCGTTGCATGGGTTCTGGCTCTGGACTTCACCACCGGTAACGGCATCTCCTGGCTGTGCACCATTCTGGCTGTTGTTGCTGTTCTGATTGCTTGGATCTCCGCGAAGGGCGGCCGCGAGGGTCGCGCTTTCGCCGGTTTGTCCGTGTTCGTTGCGCTGGGCGCTCTGGCAATCTTCACCGCAATGTACCCGAACGTGCTACCCTCCACCCTGGACCCGGCGCACTCGCTGACCATTGTGAACGCATCCAGCTCCGAGTACACCCTGGGCGTCATGACCTTCGTGACCTGCATGGGTCTGCCGGTTGTGTTCGTCTACCAGGCCTGGACCTACTGGGTCTTCCGTAAGCGTCTGCACGTGGATCACATTCCCGATGCTCACGACGCTACCGAGTTGGCCGAGCTACCGACCAAGTAACCTGTAGCTCGTAGCTCCTGGAGAGATGAGAATTATAAGCTGAGTGCTCAAGCAAATATCCCCCGAGCCCTTCCCCAGAATCTGCCGGAAGGTTCGGGGGATTTTTGTGCCTGAAAATTCTCGATGCACGGAGCCTAGAAAACCGAGCGCGACGAGGCATAAAAGGTGTAGTGTGGTGCATAACTCACTCTGGATATTTTCGGATATCCCCCCGGATTAAGGAATCCAATGATGCCGTCCCCCAACTCTCTGAATATCACCACCTCGAACGCCGCCGATGGCACTCAGATCCCAGCCTCGGACACCGACCGCAACCCGAAGCGCCCTCAGCACCGCCGCCTGTATCGTAGCCTGCTGATGATGGGAGCCACGCTCTGCCTCGCCGTCACGCCCCTGAGTGGTTGCTCCCTCTTCACCCCGCCCCTGGAACGCGATGAAAGCGTGCACGCTGTCTTCGACTCGGAACTGGATATCGTGAAGATGCCACTGAGCGAGTACATATACTTCGAGACCAACAACTACGCGAACACCGCCTTCCAAATTGCTATGAAGAAATGCATGGCCGAGCACGGGCAGAGCTACACCATTAAGCCCGCCTACCCGGAGGGATTTATGCGCGGTGATAAGGGGCGCAAGTACGGGGCGTGGAACGTCGAATACCATCAGAAGTACGGATACGAAAAGCCTGACCCCAACGCCGAAGCACCCATCTCCGTCACCGCAGGGGCAAGCCTCAGCCCCGACGAACAGGAGAGAATTGATTGCTACCCCAAAGCCCGTGACGAGCTAGACGCCGCCGTACCCGAAGGCAAGCGGGAAGATAAGGACACCACGCAGCCTACCTACATTCGCTTGGAGAACGAGGCTGGCAACGCGGTCTACGGTAGCGCCCTGCACAAGGAGCTCGAAGAGAAGTGGAAGCAATGTGTCTCAAATCGGGGGCTCACTCCCAATAGGGCAGGGTCGGTAGCCGAAGAAACCCCGCTGGCCCAGGCCAAGTACGAGCGAGGCTGGGATGCCCCGCCCACCGAAGAAGAGATTCGCCTCATCACCATTCAGGCCGAGTGCAACCGCGAGGTGGGCATGACCCAGCAACTCTACGACCTGGAAGCGCAGTACCAGATGACGCTCATCCGCAAGCACCAGGCGCAACTGGACCAGGAACGCCAAGCGGCTAAGGACCTCGACGAAAAATACCGCCAGTACGTGACGGACAACCAATAGGCCCTATGACAGCGCCGATCAGAAAGACACCGCCATGACCGCTCACCCGCCTCAGACCGTCCAAACCGCCACGGCCAACGTCGCCGCGACCTCGAATCCCCGCCGTCGGGCCGGAGGCGGGCTCACCCAGCGCATCGCCCGGCCCCGAGTGTTACTCATCCTCGCGCTCCTGGCCGTAGGCTCACTCCTGCTCTCCTTCTACCTGGGCACCCGCTACGCCGCCAGCGGCCCTGATCCCGCGGTGCAGGCACAGACCGTTATCCCTGTCTGGGCCACGGTCGAGGAACGTACCGTCACCGAAGGTCTGGCCATAGCCGGAAGTACCAAAGCCGGCGAAACCGCACCCATTAGCGTGCGCAGCACCGGCGAGCCAATCCTCGTCTACCAAAACCAGAAACCCGGCAATGTACTCGAACCCGGCGACTTTATCGGCATTATCGGAGCCGATCCCGTCTTCGTACTTGACGGACCGCTACCGCTTTACCGCGACCTAACGCTCGGTGACACCGGTGACGATGTGCTGGCCTTCCAAAAATCCCTTAACGCCGCCGGATACGCCGCGGATATGAGCGGAACCGTTACCGAAGATACCCTGGACGCCGTCACCCGCCTGCACCGCGCCCACCTGACCGGTGTACCCAGCGATGGCCTCACCACCATTGCCCGCAGCCACTACGCAATCCTGCCCGCCGGGGCCCGCACCGTCGTCACCGCCGCCGCGGTTGGTCAGACCATTAACGAGGGCACACCTATCGTGAGCGTAGAAACCAGAGAACCATACGTCGAATCCAGCGTGGAACTCGCCCAGGCCAATAAACTCAAGGTCGGTGACCGGGTCACCCTGCGCACCTCCACCGGAAGCGTCGAGGGAACCATTAGCGCCATCGGCGAGTTGCAAAGCGATGCCGCGCGGGGTGCCGCTAAGCCCGTACGCTTCCGCGCCGACGACCCCTCCAAACTCACCCCGGGGCAGAGCGCATCCGTCACAAGCCGCGGCGACACCACAACCACCCTGGCCGTACCCACCGTTGCCGTGCGCCAGGACGCGCAAGGTACCTACGTACTCGTGGAGAAGAACGGAAGCTCCACCGCAAGCCCGGTAGCCGGGCAGAAACCCGAGAGTGAACGGATTGACGTGGAGGTGCTACGCACTGCCTCCGGATACGCCGCGGTAGCCGGAAACCTGAGTAAGGGACAGAAGGTACTACTGTCATGACCCGCCGTGATACCAACCCTACAAGCACTCCGAGCGCCACCCCAAAGCCGAACCGACTAACTCATGCGGGGAGAGAACCTTATACGGCCGGCGACCTCCCTACCTATGATTCTGCCGGCCACCTTGCCAGCGGTCCCATTGCACCGGCTGTCGACATGCGGGGCATCACCCGTGTCTTCGAAGGGAGCGAACGACCCGTACTTGACGGGGTGGACCTGCGAGTCGAGCCCGGGGAATTCCTCGCCATTATTGGCCCCTCCGGTAGCGGCAAATCGACCCTGCTCAACGCCATCGGCCTGCTCGATACACCCACCGCCGGTAGCTACCGACTCTTCGGGCGTGACACCGCCGGACTCAGCGACGCCGAGCGCGACGAAATGCGCCGCGACTACCTGGGATTTATCTTCCAATCCTCAAACATGCTGCTGGACGAAACCAGCCTGACCAACGCCGCTATGGGTCTGCGCGTGCAGGGTGTACCTTACAGCGAGCGTATCCGCCGCACGGAAGAGACCCTCGACTTTTTGGGGCTAAGTGACCGGGCTGGGATTCGCACCCGTTACCTTTCCGGCGGTGAAAAACAGCGGTGCGCTATTGCCCGTGCGCTCGCTACCCGACCGCCACTGATTCTGGCTGACGAGCCTACCGGTAACCTGGATAGCCATAATAGCGCCAAGGTCATTGATATTCTGCGGCGTATTAATGCCACCGGGTGTACGGTGCTGGTTATTACCCACGACCCGGAGGTGGCCGCCGCGGCTCATCGAGTGATTCGTATTGAGGATGGGCGGCTGCACGAAGAACGCGACGGGGAATATTCTGAGGAAGAACGTACGGGAAAGAAGCATGCCGGGGGAGAGGGCACTCCGGAGTGCAGTGCTTCGAAGCCCAGCGTTACGGAGCCTAGTCTCCCCGAGCCCGGCGTCACAAAGCTTAAGGTCACGGAAGCCGGAGGTACCGTAGCCTCGACGAAAAACCGTAGGAACGTTTCCCGCGGTAGCTTCCTCGCGGATGATAGCATCGAGGCCGTCTCCGCCCTCACCTCACGTCCCCTGCGCACTCTGTTGCTGGGTCTGTCCTTTGCCTTGGGCGTGGGCGGGTTGGTCAGTGCATCCGGAATGAGTGAATCGGCCAGCTACCAGGTGAACCAGCGCCTGCTCGGCTCCGAACAATCCACGCTCTACGTTAGCTTCAAGGATGCCGAGGAAAATGTGCTTGGTAACCGGCGCGAGGGCGAATCTGCGCAGAACGTGGCCGAACGCATCAGCGCTCTGCAGTACGTGAAGCAGACGGGTTTTGCTTCCTTTGTGGCACCGGCTGACATCACCATTACCCGGTTCAGCCCCTATGAGGAGGAGCCGCATACCGCCATCGGCCTCGCGTGCCCGCCTGGAGCAAACGGGCACGCGCATAAACCCTGAGACCTTGCGCGTGCTGGAGCAGATGAATTCAACCCTCACCCAAAACGATGCCGACCAGCGTGAACGCACCGAGCGGCTCTCCGGGGCTATCGTGTCACTCTCAGCCGCACGGGCTCTGGGAATTGTTCCCGAGAACACCCCCGGAACTAACCCCGAAGAGCGTGGGCCTCGGCTCGAATCACGCGGTGCGCCCATTGCTGATCCCGGGTTTAAAATTGGCGGTCTGCCGCAGATCGCCTCCGGTGTGAGTATCTGGGTAGACGGGCAGCTCATCCCCGTTCTGGGGCTCTTTGACCCCGGTTCTGCCGGCTATGAGCTGACAAATACCGTCATCGTCTCACCGGATACCCTGCAACGTAGTGGACGGGCGCGCGTCACCTATATTGCCGAGACTGAACGCGGCTACGGCAAGGCGGTGGCCAAGGCCATTCCGCTGACCCTCAAGCCCGCCGAGCCCGGACAGGTCAATGTTGAGGCCCCTTCCGATTTGCAGAGCTTGCGCGCCTCCATTGCCAGCGATTTGGGGCTGTATGTGGGGGTGCTCTCCGGGATTCTGCTCGTGCTCGCTTCACTCTCGGCTGCCACAGCCATGTACCTTTCGGTGCAGTCGCGTACCGCAGAGATTGCGCTACGCCGCGCTATTGGTTCCAGCAAGTGGCTCATTGCCCGCATTTTCCTGATGGAGGCGGTTATGCTCGGCGTGCTGGGCGGTTCCATTGGTGCCTGCGCCGGCATGATTGCGACCATTGGGCTCTCCCTTGCGCAGGGTTGGCAGGCCGTGCTCAGTCCCGGATTTGTGGTGCTGGGCGTGGGGGTTGGTGCGCTGACGGGTTTGCTGTCTTCGGCCTATCCGGCGTGGGTGGCTTCGCGCAAGAACCCGGCCGACGCGATGCGCGGCTAGGCCACCGGCTACGCTAAAGCTCCAAAGTATGACCTGCTCAAATAGGTGTTAGCTGGCCCAAACCTTAAAATATGGGAGGTAAAGACACCAGAGACTAGGTCAAAGGACAACACCGTGAGCCGCACGCACACACAGCGCCACGTCGACGCCGAAACGAAGGCCCGGGAGTCAGCGGGAGAGACCCCTCAGATAAGAGACTCCCAGAAAACTTCAACCGACCGGCGACCCCCATTGGGTCCCAACGCCCGCAAAAACCTGGGCACTTTCGGAATTATTACGGCCATGCACACTATTGCCACGGTACTCTTCAGCGCGGCACTCGCGGTCATTATTGCCCGTGCTGCCCATGCCGGGTATGCCGCCGTCGTAGCCGAACACCAACATCTCAAGGCTACGAGCGCTCCGGACGTGTACCGCGCCTACATTGAATTCGCCGGATCCGCCCAGGCCCACCTGGACGCGCACGGTGGCTGGTTGCTGGGTCTGGGTAGTCTCTTTGGTGCCGGGGATACCATCACCCCCGGGCTAGTCGTCGTTGCAGTGCTCGCGCTGGCGGTGCGCTCAGGAACCGATTACCTACTGGCCGTAAGCGCTCAGCGGGCAGCATCCGGCGCTAAGTCGCAGATTCGCCGCTCTCTGCTCAAGCGGGTACTCGCTACCGGTGGTGTAGATACTCCCGAGGGAACCGGCGCAACCGCTGTGTTGCTTTCGCGCGGCCTAAACGCTCTGGATGACTACTACACCAAGACCCTGACCGCGTTCGTTTCCACGGCCGTGGTGCCGGTCCTACTGTGGGTTGTCATCGCCTCCCTGGATATGATGAGCGCCCTCGTGCTGGTGTTTACCCTGCCGCTTATCCCGCTGTTTATGGTGCTCATCGGCAAGAATACCCGCACCGAGACCGCCGAGGCGCAGGCCGAGTTACACCGCCTCTCTGACCATATTCTGGAGCTTGTGCGCGGTCTACCGGTTATTATCGGCCTGGGTCGCGAGCGTGCGCAGACCCGCGCCATGAACTCTCTCGGGCAGCGCTACCGCGAACGCACTCTGCAGACCCTGCGCAGCGCCTTCATGTCATCTTTGGCTCTGGAACTCATTACAACCATTTCGGTAGCGCTGATTGCCGTGCTCATTGGTGTGCGCCTGGTCAATGGCACTCTGGGCCTGGACACCGCAATTCTGGTGCTCCTGCTCGCTCCCGAATGCTATCAGCCACTGCGCGATGTCGGTGCAGCTTTCCACCAGTCCGAGGATGGAGTAGCCGCCCTGCGTAGCGCTCAAAAGATCATTGACGCACCTCTACCGCCCTCCGCCGTGGAGGCCGCGGAGAGGAACACAAGCTGCCCAGACTCCATTACGGTGCACAAGCTGGGCGTAAGCTACCCGGGTCGCCCGGTCGTCCTCGGCGATCTATCCCTGACGCTACCGCGCCGCGCCGCGCTCGCTGGTGAGAACGGCACTGAACGCGGCGCCCTCATCGGCGTGATGGGACCCTCTGGATGCGGTAAGTCTACCCTTCTGAACGTATTCTCCGGTGCGGTGCGCGAGGGGTTAATACCCACCGGTGCGGAGGAGTCAATCCGGGTAACCGGTAGCGTAACCGGGCTGGGGGAGACCCTCATGATTGCCCAGTCGCCCGTCTTTACCGCCCCCACCGTACGCTCAGAAATGGCCCTATACGCCTTGAGCGCCACCGAGGAGGAGCGCGGTCCTGCCGCAGCCCTGCTAGCCGGTGCTGTGGAAGGCGACACATATGCTCTGAACCCCGCCGATAACGATCTGCTGATGCATCCGCTCGAACAGCTGGGTATTAAAGCGCTGGCCGACTTGGAACCGGGAGCTCTGAGTGCTGGACAGGCCCGCCGCCTGGCCGTGGCCCGCACCCTAGTACGTGCCGAAGCCCTCTACCGCGCCGCCAAGAACGGCCAGGACGCATCCATGCTAACTGTGCTCGTGGATGAGCCTACCGCTCACCTGGATGCCTACTCAGCCTACCTAGTTACCCGCGCCCTGTACCGCCTGGCCGAGTTGGGCACCACCGTGCTCATTGTGACTCACGAGGGAGAGCTGGCCACCCACTGCGATACGCTCGTGCGTGCAGAGGAGAAAGATACCGACTTCTCCTGGAGTGTAGCCCCCAACCCCGCGCGTGTGCCCATCCCCACCGAGACCCCGGCGCATCTGCAGACGCAGAAAGCTGAACACGAGGCTGAAAGCCGCGCTCTCGCGGGCGCATCCGCCACCTCGGCCGACAAGACTACCGGAGGACAGGAACAGTCGGAGCACCAACCTGCCGGGCTCTTCGTCAGCCTGCACACTCTCAAGGAGCTGACCGGTATTGGTGTGCGCGCCGCCTTCGGACCGGTTATCATGGCCGCGCTAACCTCACTTATGGCCGCCGCTCTGACCGCGCTCTCGGGCTGGCTCATTGTGCGCGCCGGCGAAGGTCCGGCCATGATGTACCTGATGGTCGCTATCGTGGGCGTGCGATTCTTCGGCCTGGGTCGTTCCTGCGCTCGTTACGCCGAGCGTCTCATGACCCATTCGAAGGTGCTTTCCGCCGCGAATATTCTGCGCCTGCGCGCCTGGGTGGGAGCATGGCAGAGTGTGAGTAGCGTCCGTGCCCTGCTCCGCGGCGATGCCCTGCTCGAGCGTCTTGTGGGCGGTATCGATGAGCTACGTGACGGCATTCCGCGCGTTATTATTCCACCGGCCGCGCACCTGCTCGTTATGGTGGCCGCGCTGGTGACGACCGCGTGTATCCTGCCACAGGCTCTCCTTCCCGTGCTGATTGCGGTGATTATCAGTACCTTTATTGCCCCCTGGGTTGTTCTTCGCGCCGATGCCCGAGCCGAAGCTCTGGCCCGCCAGTCCACCGCGCGGATGCTGCGTCTGGGCACCGGTATGCTTTCGGCCGCCCCCGACCTGCGCGCGAACGGTGTCATCAGCACCGCCGAACTCGCCAACGAATCCCTGGACGCGAAAAACCTCTCCGCCTTGCAGAAGGGATCTACCGCCCAAGGTCTGGGGCGCGCCCTGACGGTACTGAGCTGGTTTGGCGCCGCACTGGCCAGCGCCGTCATCGCCTACCCGCTGGCTGTGGACGGCACGGTGGGTGCCCCCGAATCGGCGGTCGTGGTACTGCTGTGCACCGGTATGCTGGAAAGCTCCCTGGGGCACATTGAGGCGGTTCGCTCCTGGCCGGCCTTCAGCCGTCTACTCGCCTCGATTGCCCCGGGTGTTCGCGATGTATCCCTGGACGGGATCGTGGCCCCCTCGGCGCTGAAGGGTAGTGTGCCGACCGAAGCCGAGGCAGACACCCATGTGTTGCCACGCCGCGCTGAGCGCCTGCGCGCCCGCGCCGAGGCCGAAGCGCAGGAACTGGCTGAGGCTGACCGCCACCGCGCCCGCCGCTTCGTACGCCCCGACTCTGCGGCTAATTCCAACGCTGAGTCCAAGGCTGATTCCCCGCGCCCGCCGAAGCCCGGTGAGCCTATCATCGTCGGATGCGGTACCCAGCAACAGCTCAGCGTGAAGGTCACCGATGCGGCCCCCGCCCTCACCATGCAGGACGGTGCTGCCCGCTGGCCCGGTATGGAGCGCCCCGTCTTTGAACACCTAAACCTGGGCGCCCGGGCAGGCTCCTGGACGGCGGTGACCGGCCCCTCCGGCTCCGGTAAGTCGACCGTGCTGGCCACCTTGCTGGGCTTCTTGCCCCTGGAAGCTGGACGTATTGAGGCCGCGGGCGAGCCGCTGTCCGGTGAAGACCTACGCGGCTACGCAGCCTGGTGCCCGCAAGCGGCGCATATCTTTGAATCGACTCTTGAAGGTAACCTGCTCCTGGCTCGCGATCGCTCCGACCGCCCCGGCGAGCAGGAACTGATTGAGGTTCTGCGCCGCGTGGGTCTGGGTGATTGGTTCGACGCCCTACCCCAGGGGTTGCGTACCCCAGTGGGTGCGGGAGGCTCTTTCCTCTCGGGCGGTCAGCGTCAGCGTTTGGCTGTGGCTCGTGCCCTGCTGGTGAACTCACCGGTGCTACTACTGGACGAGCCAACGGCTCACCTGGATGCTGAGTCGGCCAGTGCTCTCATGGCCGACCTGGATGCGGCCACCCGCTCCGCCGGCGTAGCGACCGTTCTAGTCTCGCACCGACCTGAGGATGTAGCTCGTTGCAACGAAGTGGTTCGCCTCTAAACGCAGCTGAGCGTAGTCACCACGCGTGAGATTGAACGTAAGAAACTGCGAGAAAGGCCCCGGTGCTTCACAGAAGTACCGGGGCCTTTCTGCATCTGCGTTAACTGGTGTTCTTCAACGTTCAGTGCCGTACAGTGCGGTACGGGTTAGACGAGATTCTCGCCCTCGGAAGCGGCCAACAGGGCGGCGGAGACCGCCGCGTAGTTCGGGCCAAGCACACCAATGCTTTGGGTAAGCATTACACCGGAGTCGTCGCGGGCGCCGTATTCGGTCGGCAGGGAACGCGCCACACCACCGCTGGATGCTGCTTTGGCCGGGCCGACGCCCACCCAGGCCAGGGCCAGATGGGTCTCACCGGTCAGGAAGCGATGCACGCGCACACCAACAGTAGCACGACCCTTTTGCGGGTACTCGCTCAGGGCAGTGACCTTGGCACTGGTCAATCCATCCTTACCCTTGGCGACGGTCACCACTTCGGCCGTGTCGCTGGGCGCGGTTACACCCAGAGCAATAATACGGTCACCTTCGGCAAGCTTCATGCCGGCAATACCGCCGCCGGCACGCCCCTGCGGACGAACCTTAGCCGCCTCGAAGGTCAACAGCTTGGCATCGCGGGAGACGAAGATGAGTGCCGCATTGTCGGCGGGGCAGGGAGTGGCGGCTACAATCTCATCACCGGCCTTGAGCTTCATAATATCCCAGTCGGCCTGGTTGAGCGGGTAGTCGGGATTCAGGCGCTTAATCACGCCGCCGGCGGTGGCCAGGGCGAGCACGGTATTCAGCGGCACAAGTGCCACAAGCTTCTCACCCTTGGCCAAAGAGATGAGCTCTACAGCCTTAACCGCAGCAGCCATGGAGGGGGTTCCACCATTCTCATCCAGCACGGCAATATCCATGACGGGTAGGCGCACCATGCGTCCGGCAGAGGTGACGGCGCCGATTTCACCGCGCGCAGTGGCCGGAACGATCGAGGTAAAGGCGTCATTTTTGAAGCGCTTACCCGGGTCAACTAGCGCCTCAAGACTGGGCTTGCCGGGGGTTCGCCCCACCACGCCCGATGCGGCCAGGAGCACCCAGCAGGGATCATCAGCAATTTCGAGGGCCAGGCCCAGGCTCTTTTTCGCCTTGGATTGCGCGGTTACCGCCTCAATGGCGACCTGCATATCGTCCTTGGCCTTGAGCTGGGTGCGGCGGTCGGTACCGTAGCGTTCGGCAACTTCGCCCAGCTCCTCGGAGACCAGCTCGCGCAGGGCTGCATCTGAGCCGAGGATCCGCTGCAATTCGGCAATCTCCTGCTGCAGGGTGTCACGTTCTGCTTCCAATTCCAGGCGGGAGTACTTGGTGAGCTGGCGCAGACGCAACTCCAGGATGTTGTGGGCCTGTGTATCGGTCAGGTCGAACACGGTCTTGAGTTTTTCGCGGGCCTGCGCTGTCTCATCGGAGTCGCGAATAATCTGGATAACCTCGTCAATATCGAGGATTGCTACAAGTAGGCCTTCAACCAGGTGTAGCCGGTCGGTACGCTTGCGCAGACGGAATTTGGTGCGGCGGCGAACCACGTTCATTCGGTGGTCAATGTAGACGCGTAGGAGATCGAGCAGTCCCAGGGTCTGCGGCTGGCCGTCCACCAGCGCCACGTTGTTAATGCCGAAGGAATCCTCGAGCGGGGTGTGCTTATAGAGTGCAGCGAGTACAGCCTCGGGATTGAAGCCATTCTTAATCTCGATAATGAGGCGCAGGCCATTGGTGCGGTCGGTCAGGTCAACCACATCGGAGATACCGGTAAGCTTCTTAGAGTTGACGCCGTCCTTAATCTTTTCAATGACCTTTTCGGGGCCGACCATGTACGGTAGCTCGGTGACGACAATACCCTGTTTGCGGGCGCTCACCTGTTCGATGGAGACCTTCGCGCGGGTTTTAAAAGTGCCCCGGCCTTTCTCGTAGGCGTCGCGGATACCGCTCAGACCCACAATGGTTCCACCGGTGGGCAGGTCGGGTCCGGGGATAAACTTCATAATGTCTTTGAGGCTTGCTTCGGGATGCGCAATGAGGTGGCGCGCGCCAGCCACAACCTCACGCAGGTTGTGCGGAGCCATATTGGTGGCCATACCCACGGCGATGCCGGTGGTGCCATTAACCAGCAGGTTCGGGAAGGCAGCGGGCAGAACAGCCGGTTGCATGAACTGGTTGTCGTAGTTCGGCACGAAGTCGACCACATCTTCGTCAAGATCCGCAGTGAGTGCTTGAGCAACCGGAGCCATACGCGCCTCAGTATAGCGGGCGGCGGCCGGGCCGTCGTCGAGGGAACCAAAGTTGCCGTGGCCGTCGACCAGGGGCAGGCGCAGAGCGAAGGGCTGAGCCAGGCGCACCATTGCATCGTAGATAGCGGCGTCACCGTGCGGGTGGAGCTTACCCATCACCTCACCGGTTACACGTGCGCTCTTGACGTGGCCCTTATCGGGGCGTAGTCCCATCTGCTGCATCATATAGAGAATGCGGCGTTGTACAGGCTTGAGCCCATCGCGGGCATCGGGGAGGGCTCGCGAATAAATCACCGAGTAGGAGTATTCCAGGAAGCTGGACTCCATCTCGGTGGATACGTCGATATCGACAATATTCTCTACCACATCCACCGGATAATCGCTAGCGGTGGATTTGGATCGGCGAGCCATAAATCTCCTCGAATCTGTGTGTGGGGTGTGTGCCTGCCCGGGGTGTCCAGGCACCCTCCGCCGGGTACCGTATAGCGGCTCCGGTAGCACCGGTGACGCGGGCGCATCCGTGTGAGGGCGCGGGGGAGCGCGGCGAGTCTGTGCGGATTAGTACTTCTATTCTAGCGGGTGCCAGGATGGTGCCTTCCCCGCCGCTACATGAGCATGGCATTACCGCGAAATTAGCGCAGTTGTCGCGAACCCTCTAACCTATAGAGGGTAGTAATGCCTAAGAGCCGGACCGTGCACCCACCACGAGTTGCGCGCCGGCTGACACTTATGAAAGAGGAACAATGGATAACCCCACGCCCGAATATGAACAGCTGATTGAAGATATTAAAGTCGCCGGTTTCTACCCCGACCTGGTACTGGAGGTAGTGGACGAAGCTCTGGTTGGCCTCACCCCCGACGCCCACTTCGTGCAGCATGAAACCCACTTCACTCGCAATGATTTCCACCGCCACATCACCGTGATGCTTCTATGCGGTGAGTTCCTCATCTTTGCGCACCTGGACGACCAGCGCCTGGATGGTGAGGAGCAGGGTACCGTGGCCCATGTAAGCATTGAGGCTCTGCCTCTGAGCGACCTGAACGCGGTTACCATCAGCTACGGCTTTAGTGAGCCGCAGACCTACCGCACCGGCGAAACCACCCCGGCCGAAATTTCCTTCCAGATTGCGTGGACCGGTTCCATGCACATGGAGATCGCTCCGGCAACCTGCCAGGACCCGAACTGCAACGCCGACCACGGTTACAGTGGTGATGCGCGCCGCGAAGATATTATTGTGCGCGTCTCTGCAACGGCTGATGGCCCCGAATCCGTGCTACACGCTCAGCACTTCGCGCGTGCCCTGCACCGCGCTCGTTTGAACGCGCGCCGCTAAGCAACCCCCGAGAGAACCCCATGGTAGAGAACCCTCAAAACCAGCAGGCACAGCCGGTCCTTTATGACGTGTCGGGTGCACCTCTGCCTCCGCCGCCGGCCTACGGGCGCAATAGCATTGCCGATGTGCTCGAATCCGCCTCCTCGCTGGTTGCACAGGGAAGCCTGGCCCGTCCCGCGCATCCACTGGATGACAACCCGGCCTTCCACTCATCGGCAGACCCGCTCAACCTGGCCCAACGGCTGGCCGAGCGGGGAGTGGACCCGAAGTCCTTCCGCCACGCCTGCGTGATTATGGTGGACGGCCTGGGCGAGGAGCTTCTTAACCGCTACGCCGGGTACGCCCCGGCTCTGCGCAAGGCTCTGAACCTCGGGCCGCTGGACGCCGCCTTTCCCACCACAACGGCCGCCTCCCTAAGCTCTCTGGGCACCGGTACCGCTCCGGGTGCGCACGGTATTGCCGGCTACGAGGTGCGCAACCCCGCCGGTAACGGGGGAGAGGGGTCCATCATGAACCACCTATCTGGCTGGGATCAGTCGGTGGACCCGCACGAGTGGCAGCTGCTGAGCACCGTACTGGAACGGCACCAGGAAAACCGTCGAGTACTCACCATTTCGCTGGGTAAGTACCGTGGCACGGGTCTGACCGAGGCTGGCCTGCGCGGTGGCGAATTCGTGGATGCGCAGGGCTTCAATGCTCGCGTCACCTACGCCCTGGAAGCCCTGTCCAGCCGAACCCCCACGACCGTGTACCTGTATTGGGGTGAGCTGGATGCGGCCGGCCACCGTTACGGTGTGGGTAGCGAAGAATGGCTTCAGCAGCTGGAGGAACTCAACTCAGCGGTCAAACGCCTTAGCGAGCGGGCCCCAGCTTGGGCCGTCCTCTTCGTGACGGCTGACCACGGTATGGTGAACGTACCCGAAGCTCACCGTGTGGACTACTCAGAGGTGGAGGAACTAACCCGCAATGTCGCTATGACAGCGGGAGAGCCACGTGCCGTACACCTCTACCTGGAGGACACCTCGGACACTGTTCGCGCAGCCACCGCGAGCCGCTGGGCAGAGTACTGGGGTGAGCGTGCCTGGGTCATCGACTCGCGTGAACTGGAGGCAGCGGGCTATTTCGGTCCGGTCGTTACCGATGCCGCCCGTTCGCGTATCGGAGACCTCATGGTGTGCGCCCGCAATGATTGGGCGCTTTACGATATGCGCCACTATCGGGAACACGCCCTGCACATGGTGGGTCAGCACGGCTCACTCACCGAGGTAGAACGCCTGGTGCCCCTTCGCCTTCTCCCCACCGCCTAAGCGCAAAAGGTGCACCTTGCGGATACGCAGAACCGCCGGCCATTCGGGTGAATGGCCGGCGGTTCTGCACTTCAGGGCATGTGTGCGCTCTTACCTGCGGCTACCGAAGATAATATCGTCCCAGGCCGGAACGCTTAAACGCGGCTTCTTAGAGGATGATTTGCTCTTTTCCTCGGCCTCGTTGGACTCGGCGGTTTCGAGCACGGTGGAGTTCTCGGTATGCTCGGAGGAATTCTCAGGGTGATCGGTGTAGTCCTCCGGGGCAGGATGGGCCGACGGAGTGTGCGCAGCCGGTGAGCCGGTGAGCGGGCCTTGATCCGCAACTTCAGCGTTGGGAGCCTCCGGAGTATCCGCGGGTTTGTGATATACGAACACCTCCGGCTCCTCCGTCTGAGTGGGAGGCACCGAACGGGCACGCTCCAACAGCTCCTTCAGCTTACGCTCATCAGCGCTCTCAGAAGAGCTCGCCGGAGCCGATGCATTCTCAGGAGCCTTAGACGGGGTAGAGGATTGCGTCTCCACGGGAGCTTTCTTTGCCGCCGCAGCCACAGCATCCTCGCTGTTACCCATCAGAAAATATGCGGCCTCATTTGAAGCGTACAGGCCCTGATTCGCGGGGTTATACACCCAGCGCGCCGGGAAAGTGACTTGAGACGGCAGGTTCTGACGCACCGAATCCTTCAGTGCAATATCTACCTCAACGCGCCACTGACCGTTTTCCTGCTGACGGGTTGTCCAATCCTGAGGAGCTTCCTCAAAACCGTACTTTTCCGAAACCTCCTCGATACGGGCGCCCAGAGTCACCGGAATCTTCGAGGTACCCGAGGCGGAATCTCGGCGGCCAATCCTCACGCTCTGAGCGGCACGAATAATGTGGGCGCGCTCAGCCACAATCGGCCACTCGTAGCGGCGTACACGCTCCGGCTCCCAACCGGACTCCTCCGCGATCTCTTCCACCGTGGCACCCTGACGGAAACGTGTTTGAATATCACGCGGACCGTAAGACCCCTTTGCCCCCAGGCCGCGAACGGGCTGAATACGGCGCGCCTTAGTGATGCTCGTCCGAAGGTTAGAGTCAATGGGCAACAAAAAACGGATACCGTCAACAGACTCAAGCACCAGATTTTCGCCATCATCGTGCACGCCAATTAGACGCAACTCAAGCATGAGAACCTCCATAGGTGGACCGGGGCATCCGCAAATGTGGTATACGGAACGCAGACTATCTACCAGGGTACCGCGTTGGCGCACAAAACCAGTAGCGGAGACCGTAACTTTCCACCAAAAAATATGTTCCAGGCCATGCTATAAGAACAGAATGTGACAGCAGATATGCCCAAAGCCCAAACCGGATTAGACAAACAGGGGGTCAATGGTGAACAATACCTGGCATGCCGTCACGGTTTAAAGGCACACTGGCGGCATAAATGCACCCATTAAACCAGCGTGGCACGACTGCCGTGACCACTGATTCAACGGAGCGTGAAAGTTTGGCAACTGATTACGATGCACCTCGCAAGCAGGACGAAGAGCAGAACGAAGAGTCCTACGAGGAGCTCAACGCCCGCCGTTCCGACATGCAGTCCGGTGCGGTAGACGAGGATGAGAACAGCGCCGCCGAAAGCTTCGAGCTGCCCGGTGCTGACCTGTCCAACGAGGAGCTAAATGTCGTGGTTCTGCCGGCCCAGGACGACGAGTTCACCTGTGCTTCGTGCTTCCTGGTCCGCCACCGTTCGCAGATTGCACGCGAGGATGGCGGCCTGTACTACTGTGTCGAGTGCGAGGGCTAACCAATGACGGCTGGGTAGCTCCCACCCGATAGACATTCAACGGGGCGAGTGCCGCTAGGCGCCCGCCCCGTTGAGTATGTTCTTGGAGCGCGGATAACACCCACACTTCCGAAAGGCTAAAACCATGATGAGTCCGATTATCGTCCACATTAAGCTGCTCGACCCCGAGCTACCCGCCCCCGTCTACGCCAAGCCCGGTGATGCGGGTGCAGATTTGCGCTCGCGCATCGACTTTGAGCTGGAGCCCGGAGAGCGTGCCCTCGTACCCACCGGTGTGGCTATCGCCCTGCCCGAAGGATATGTGGGGCTGGTGCACCCGCGCTCGGGCCTGGCTACCAAGTACGGTATTACCATTGTTAATGCTCCCGGAACCGTTGATTCGGGCTACCGAGGCGAGCTGATGGTGACCCTGCTCAACACCGATAAGACGAGGCCTTTCCATGTCTCGCGCGGCGATCGCATTGCTCAGCTGGTGATTCAGCGGTATGAGCAGGCCACCTTCACGGTTGTGGAGGAGCTGGATGAGACGGAGCGAGGCGCTACCGGCTTCGGCTCCAGCGGAGTGCACTAGCCTTAGCGGAGAGAGATAAAAACCTGCACCCGGACGGGTGCGGTGAGAAGAGGAATACCATGTTCGGATTTGGTGAGAAGAAGCACCAAGAGGAGGCCGAGAGGGCCACCATCAGGAAGGCCGTCGCTGAAGAAACTGCGGTGACCGACCTGGAAGTTGCAGAGCTGGAGGCTGAGGAAAACTCTGCCGAGGTGATTCAGTACGACCGCGTGAACGGACCCCACGATATTGAAGAGGTCACCGAGAAAGACCTCGAGGGCTATATCAACCTGGGCTCCTTGCACATTCAGTTGCTCGACGATATGAAAATGCGTCTGGAAACTGATGACGCCACCGGCGCGGTGATTGCCGTAACCGTCACTCGTAACGGCGCGACCCTGCAGGTGCAGGCCTTTGCTGCCCCGCGCACCACCGGTATTTGGGATGGTATCCGTAATGACCTGGTCGAGTCCGTCTCCGAGCAGGGCGGCACCGTTGAGGTGTACGCCGGTGTGTTCGGTGCTGAGATGCTGACTCACCTGCCCGCAGTTACCCCGGACGGTCAGCCCGGCGAGCGCATCGCCCGTTTTGTGGGGGTGGACGGCCCCCGATGGTTCCTGCGCGGCGTGATTTCCGGTGCGGCGGTTCTGGGGGATGAGGAAGCGGCCGCCTCCGTGGAGGAAATTTTCCGTTCTGTGGTGGTTGATCGTGGTGATGATCCCCGTCCGCCGCGTGAGCTGCTGCCGATGTCCCTGCCCGCCGATCTGGTGCAGGCTGTTGAGGAGGAGTCGGCCGCCGAGGAGGAGCATGAGGAGCACGAGGAGCTTCGCCCGATGCCTCGACGCGGTCCCGAGATTACAGAGATTGGCTGATGCCTGATCTTTCTCACCACCCGAGTGCGCTCGTGGTGCCGGAGGAGCAGTTATTTGCTCCCGGCTACCCCGAGCGCTTTCGCGTACGCCTGGCCGGACGTGTGAACCAAGTGTGGTTACCCAGTGCCCACGATAAGCCTGTGTATCGTGCCGAGCTGCTGGTGGATAAGTCGAAGCCGCTTCAATGGGCGAATCCGCTGGCGCTGATTGGCATGCCGATTGTTGAGCCTCCGGGTGAGGACCTTGATGAGGAGGAGGTGCATGCTCGGCGCTCCTCCGGGACGGTATCGTTGCATACGACTACTTCGGCCACCGTGGTGGTTCCTGAGCAACCATCTAAGGTTTCCTTCCCGCCGTATCCTCCGTTTAGATCGGGGGATCGGGTCATCCTCAAATGGCAGGGGCAGCGGATGGTACCTGGCATCTTGGCTGGTGCGTTGTTGCGCTGTTCGGGGGTGGTGTCGGTACGCGCGAACCAACCGATTATTTACAATCCGCGTTACGAGATTGTGCCGCAATTCTTTGTGGAGAAGGGAAAATATGAGCGCTGAGTTGAATCCCGAACATACGCCGGGTCGTGAAGTATCCGAATCCCAGGGTACCTCTGCGACCCCAGATACCCGGCAGGCGGAGCACCAGTTTGCGCGGGCAGTCGGTGCTTCCATGGGCGGTGGTATGCGCCGTACCGCTAACGGTGACGTGGATGTACTGCACGCTATTGGTGGCTGGCGCGGTCTGGTGGAGTCTTCCCTGCCGGCGGTCGCTTTCCTGGTATTGTTTACCGTCACGAAGGAGCTGAATATCTCCCTGCTGGCGGCCTTGGCGGCGGCGGCAGCGTTCACGCTACTGCGTCTGATGCAGGGATCCAAACTGGTCAGTGCCGTGACCGGCCTGGTGGGTGTGGCTATTTGTGCTTTTGCCGCCTACCGCACGGGTAATGCGAGTGACTACTTTGTGGTGGGTTTCTGGACGAATGGCTTGTATTCGCTGGCCTATCTCGTGTCAATGGCTGTACGCTGGCCGGTTGTGGGTCTGATTTTTGGGGTTATTCGTGGCGAGGGTGTTTCCTGGCGCAAGAGTCCCGTACGTGTACGCCAGTATCTGCTGGCTACCGGGATTATTACGGCGCTCATGCTACTGCGCCTGGTGGTTCAGATGCCCCTGTATTTTGCGAATAATGTGGAGGCGCTTGGTGCTACCCGTCTCATTATGGGTATGCCGCTGTATGCGTTGGGTGTGTGGCTGGCCTGGCGTGTTTCGGCTCCCGAAGAGGCACTTGGTGGCCGTGAGGACGCTGAGGTAAACGGCCAAACGAGTGAGGAAGACCCCGAGATGTCTTCCGGTTCGGCGGCTTGAGCTCCCGAAGAACCATACCAATAAAGAACCATACCAATAACGCATCGTGCTCCGGCTCCCTCTCAAAGGGGAGCCGGAGCACGATGCGTTAAACCGGGTGCTACCGGGCTCAATACTTGCGGAGCACGGTGTGCTCTCGTGAATTCAGGTGCACGGATGCGGATCTCGGCCGTCTCTCATCGTACCTAGGTTGGCCGTTTCCAGCTGGCCGAACCGGGTTGAAACCCGGGCGGAGACTGAAACCTGGACGGGATCCCGGTGAGACTCGGACGAGACCCTGATGGGACAGCCTAGTGGAATAGGGCGCGAATCTGATCCTCACCAGCGATTGTGGTAATGAAGAACAGCTCGTCTCCACCCTCAATCGCCACATCTGGGCTGGGAGGAATCGGGGCCCCATCGCGCAGGATTGCGGTGAGCACCGTATCGGCTGGCCACTGCACGTGATCCACACGGTAACCAATGACCGGGTGATCATCGGGCACCGTGTACTCGGCCAAAGTGGCCCCGCCGGCCTGCAGGGTGAGCAGACGCACCACATCGCCGACCTCAACGGCCTCCTCGACCAGGGCCGTCATCAGACGCGGAGTGGATACGGCCACATCCACACCCCAGGAATCATCAAAAAGCCACTCATTGCGCGGGTTATTGACACGCGCTACGGTACGGGGCACCCCGAACTCGCTACGAACCAGTAGCGAGACCATCAGGTTGGCTTTGTCGTCACCGGTGGTGGCCACAACCACATCCGCTGTATTGGGGTGCAACTGACGCAGTACTGAAAGTTCACAGGCATCGCCAATATGCCAGCGTACCCCCGGCAGATCGGCACGCTTCTTCACCTCGGGTTTGGTATCAATAATGGTCACATCGTGGCCGTTCATCATGAGCTCTTTGGCAATGGATGCACCCACGGAGCCGGCACCAACAATCAGTACCTTCACTATTTATCACCTCTCGAAATCAGGCGCTGCCGGCCAAAGAGTTGGCGGGGTGCGGGGAGGGCAGGCTTGGTCGATCCCACGGCGGAGACCGAAGGTAACCAATCCAGGCTCGAGTTATTACCCGAACCAACCTCACCCCGGTACTCCACCTCATTATCCTCAGTGCGCGGAGGGCGGGAGAGAATACGGGTCACATCCGCAACGTCATCGGTACGCATCATGACGTGTACGCTATCGCCCTGTTGATAGGCACTATCAGGCCGGGGGAGCATGCCCTCACCAAAACGGGTGATATAGGCTATACGTACTCCGGCTGCGCGCTCAATATCGGTTAGCGCGTGCCCGGCCCAGCCCTCATCCAGCGGCACCTCGGTGAGCATGAGACGCCCCGAAGGCTCACGGAAATCACCCTTGAGAGCCTGTTCCGGTAGCAGGCGACGCAGCACCTGATCGGTGGACCAGCGCACCGAGGCCACCGTGGGAATACCCATACGCTGAAAAAACTCGGCACGGTTCGGGTCGTACACGCGGGCCACCACATTCTTGACCTTAAACATTTCGCGAGCCACACGGGCAGCAATAATATTAGAGTTATCACCTGAGGAAACAGCCGCAAAGGCGTAAGCCTTAGTAATCCCGGCCCGCCTAAGAGTTTCCTGATCAAAACCTACACCGGTGACGAGTTGCCCCTCAAAGCCCTTGCGTAGCGGCTGGAAAGCACGCTCGTCCTGGTCAATAACAGCAACCGTGTGCCCAGAAGCTTCCAGAGTGCGCGCCAGCATGACGCCTACGCGCCCGGCACCCATAATGACGAAATGAGGCATGCATCCCTCCATCTGTTGATGACGCGTTTAACGCAGACCCTTCCAGTGTAGTTGAACCACTCATTGAATTGAGCTTTAAAGCCGGGGAGGATAGCCTTAACGGGTGAGAAATCGTTGGGACAGGATGCGCACCGCTCTGACCGGACAACCGGTGAGTTCGCGGTATCTTTCGGCAGTCACCTTGCCGAAACGCTACGCGCTAGCTCTTTTTGGTGCCGACGGCATTTCGTCGGTGGCCTACGCAGCCGACCAGATGATTTTGACGCTAACTGCGGCGGGAGCTTCGGCGCTCGCATTTTCGCCGTGGATTGGCCTGGCAGTAGCAATGGTGGGCATGCTCGTCATCGGCACCTACCGGTACAACATTAACCAGGTAGCTGCCGAAGGTGACATTCACCTGGTATATAAGAAGCTTGGCGCCCTGCCATCAGTTCTCATGGGTGCCTCATCGCTCGTAGACTACATGCTGACGGTGTCGGTCTCGATGTCTTCAGCCGCTTCATTCGTGGTAGCACTGTACCCGGAGATCCAGGAATGGCGCACACTCATCGCGGTATTGCTAATTGTGGCCTTGATGCTCATGTCTTTGCGCGGTCTGCGAGTGCTGGGCAAAATTGCCCACTGGCCGCTATATATTTTCTTAGCAATTCTGGGGGTAACCCTGGTGACAGGGTGGGTTCACGCGGCGCAGGGAACCCTGCCGCTGGCCGAATCTGCAACGTACGTTATCGTTCCGGAACTGGGCGGTAACGCCATGGATGGCCTGGCCCTATTCTTACTGCTATCCCGTTCTTTCTCGGCCGGCATGGTCGCGTTCTCGGGTGTATCGACAATTTCGAATTCGGTAAAGTATTTTCGCCGCCCCAAGAAACGCAACGCAGCCCTGACCATCATGCTGATGGGCCTCATTACCTCAGTACTGCTGGTGAACCTGCTGAGCTTCACCGCCATGACCCGTGTGCACATGGTGCATGACACGACTCGCTTCCTATTCATTGACGGTTACCCGCCGGGGGAGTACTTCCACCAGAAGCCAGCTCTCTACCAGGTAGCACTGGCCATCTATCAGGGTGTTCCCTTCCTGGCCCAGCTACTGGTTTTCGCCACCGTGGGTGTACTCGTCATCGCCTCAGTAACGGCTTTCACCGGTTTCCCAGTTATCGCCTCCTCCCTGGCAGACTACCAATACCTCCCGGTATTCTTCCGTAGCGTAGATTCACGCGGACTGTACTCGAACGGCGTACTGGCACTATCCGGCATGTCAATTCTGCTGACCGCACTATTCGGTGCAGATGTATACTCACTCATCCAGCTGTACATTGTGGGCATGTGCCTATCCATGGTGATGGTCCAGCTAGCCGTCGTACGCTACCGCCTGCGTCGCCTACGCATCACTCTGGCAA
>CAUQVM010000012.1:0-22183 GCA_963521575.1 uncultured Rothia sp. | reverse complement strand
TGCTCGCACAGGTTGACGCAAAGACCGGCAAGCCCCTGGTGGACGTTATCGTCGACGCAGCGGGTCAGAAGGGTACCGGCCTGTGGACCGCTAAGGCTGGTCTGGACCTCGGTTCCCCCGTCTCCGCTATCGCAGAGTCCGTGTTCGCACGCGCCCTCTCCTCCTCCGAGCGTGAGCAGCGCGAGCAGGCACAGCGCGAACTGCCCGCCGGCCTGATTGCAACCACCGGCGTTGGTGCAGGCGACCCCGAGTTCGTTGAGGATGTGCGCCGCGCACTCTTCGCATCCAAGCTCGTTGCATACGCACAGGGCATGGATCTGCTGACCCGCGCAGGCAAGGAATACGGCTGGGACCTGAAGCTGGACACCATCGCATCGCTGTGGCGTGCAGGCTGCATCATCCGCGCAGAACTGCTGGGCGACATCATGGCTGCCTACGCTGATGAGGCTCCCGCGAACATGCTGCTCGCACCCGCCTTCAAGAACCTCATGGAGGAGCTCGTTCCTTCCTGGCGTCGCGTGGTGGCTAAGGCGACCGCACTGGGCATCCCCGTGCCGGTGTTTGCTTCCGCACTGTCCTACTACGACGGTCTGCGCCGCGACCGCCTGCCCGCATCCCTGATTCAGGGCCAGCGTGACTTCTTCGGTGCGCACACCTACGGTCGTATTGACGAAGAGGGCGCCTTCCACACCATGTGGAGCGGTGACCGCTCCGAGGTGAACGCAGCGGATATTCACGTTCACTAAACTCCGATAGCGCCAAGTTTCGGAGTTTAACGGCTCACGTTACTAAGCATCAGAAAGCCCGCCCCCACCGAACATTCGGTGAGGGCGGGCTTTTGACATATGCCGCGGAGTAAACCGCCGGATAAAAGCGCGGGGCTAAATCCACATGGCAGGGTCAATATACTCCACCGCATCCACCAGCGGCTTCTTCTTCTCCGGGGTGCGCGGGCGGTGCTTGGCGGGAATACCGGTAATAATTGAATCAATCGGGTGGTCGTTCACCACCACGGCGTTCGCGCCAATCGCACTATCTGCCCCAATGGTCACCGGACCCAGTACCTTTGCGCCGGCACCGATTGTGACTCGGTCTCCGATGGTCGGGTGGCGCTTGACCTTCTCCAGGGAGCGGCCACCCAAGGTCACGCCGTGGTAGAGCATGACATCGTCACCAATCTCAGCGGTTTCACCAATCACAATACCCATACCGTGATCGATAAAGAAACGACGGCCAATCGTAGCGCCCGGATGAATCTCTACGCCGGTCAGAAAACGGGCGAACTGCGAGAGGGCACGGGCCAGAGACTTCGTCTCTTCCTTCTGCCACAACTTGTGGGTGAGACGGTGGGCCCAAATCGCGTGCATGCCCGAGTAATTCAGCGCAATCTCAACCGCGCCGCGAGCGGCCGGGTCGTGCTGGCGAACGTTTTCAATATCCTCACGCAGGCGCGCAATAAAACTCATGGGTTCCCTTCCCTCATCAGGTCTTGCTCTGTGTGTTCGACCTATCCAACCCTACCAAACAATGGAACCCGTTCACCTATTCCCGGCTGGCTACATGTAATAGTGGACATGCTCACCAAAAACTTGGTCACACAAACGCGCGGAACGTAATATTTCTGCCGGTCAAAGGGTGCAAAAGCACCGCCTCGAGACTGTCCACAGCGGGACGTGTCGGAGGCGGGGCGTCAGCTATCCAAACCTTAGGTCCGAGACCTCAGGAAGGGATCGGAGGAGAGAAACAACGGGCTATTAGCCGCGGATATCTTCGTACAGGGCGGTGGAAATGTAACGCTCACCGAAGTCGGGGACGATGGCCACAATCAGCTTGTCCTTGTTCTCGGACTTCTTAGCCTCTTCCAGAGCAGCCCACACGGCTGCACCGGAGGAGATGCCGCCCAGGATACCCTCCTGGGTAGCCAGCTGGCGTGCGGTGTGCATTGCGTCCTCGGCACTGACGGGGGTCACGGCGTCGTAGATGCCGCGGTCCAGGGTGTCGGGAACAAAGTTAGCGCCCAGGCCCTGAATCTTGTGGGGGCCAACGCGGCCCTCGGAAAGCAGCGGGGAGTCCTTGGGCTCCACGGCGACTACCTTAATGTTGGGGTTCTGTTCCTTCAAGTACTTACCGGAACCGGAGATGGTGCCGCCGGTGCCGATACCAGCCACGAAGATGTCGACCTTACCGTCGGTGGCCTCCCAAATCTCGGGGCCGGTGGTCTTGTAGTGGATGGCGGGGTTCGCCTCGTTGGTGAACTGCGAAGCCAGGATGGAGTTCTCGGTGGTTGCGACGATTTCCTTGGCCTTCTCCACAGCGCCACGCATACCCTCGGTACCGGGGGTCAGCACAATCTGTGCGCCGTAGGCGCGTAGCAGGACGCGACGCTCGGCGGACATGGTCTCGGGCATGGTCAGAATTACTCGGTAGCCGCGAGCCGCACCCACCATGGCCAGGGCAATACCGGTGTTGCCGGAGGTGCCCTCAACGATGGTGCCGCCAGGCTTCAGGACGCCTGCCTCCTCGGCGGCATCAATGATGGCACGACCGATGCGATCCTTCACGGAGCCTGCGGGGTTGTAGAACTCAAGCTTGACGGCAACATTGCCGGGCAGGCCCTCGTCCAGGCGGTTTAGGCGGACCATGGGAGTCTCGCCGATTGCCTCGACGATGCTGTTAACGATCTTTGCCATGGGTTGCTCCTTCGTGAGCGTGGGGGAGTTCGCGTGCCCGGAGCGCGTCGAATCTCCGCAGTGAATAATCGGGTACGTGGCAACTCTACTCCTTCGCGGCGACAGGCTTAAACCTGCGGTCACAGTTCGTAATAATGCCTCAATATGCAATACAGGGGCGAGCCAGAACAGCCAAGGAAGCACATTAAACGCGCTCGACAAGCGTGTACAGAAAAGCACCGCGCACACCCCCTTTACCTGCGGTCTTCTCACTTGAAGACCTTTCACGGGGAGCACACGGTGCTTTCTAGAAACATTATGTAGCCCAAAAGACAACCTCTGTATACAAGGGTAGTAGTGAACTCTGTTCACTGCAAGTCACAGGCCTATATTTATTTCAATAATGCGAAAAAAGTCGGCGAATCGGGCGGGGAAGACTCTGGAAGTCAACCCTTCACCCCATCGAACACACCGGGAGCGGACTAGTTAATGTCCATATGCAAATCCCACGTGTTATTCAGGTAACGGCCAACCGCCTCACCAAACATCTTCACGTAGCGCTTATCCTCCGCAACATCCTGCTCCTGACCGTCCTTGAATAGCTTCTCGCCCAAATCCACGTTCAGAGTCACAGTCCAGTTGTACGCGCCCTGCGCCAACACCGGCTGCTTGGTCTCAATCGACAGGGTAGCGGTCGGGTTTACGTACCAGGTCTTCTTATTCTCAATGCCGTCCTTGGTGGAATCGGCATACTTCTTCATAACATCCAGGGTGCTCTCATCGGTGCTGACCTCGTTCATATAGCTCATGTCACCGGTGCGCAGCAGGTACTCGAAGGAAGCACCGAAGTACGCCAGTGCAGCCGCAAATCCAGCCACCGAGTTCTGGTGCATACTCGCGGGAACAATCGGGGAAGGCACATTCTGCGGAGGATGCTCGGCTTTGCCAGGCTGGTACTCACCGTGATTCTCCATCTCTTCCAGGGTGGCAACACCGCGGTAATCCTTATCGTCGTTCGGCAACGGCGAATCATCCGGAACGGGTTCCTCGGTCGGGGGGGGAGTAGGGGTAGGAGTCTCCGTCGGAGAAGGCGAGGTAGTGGGAGTCGGAGAAGCCGTCTTAGAAGGAGCCGCCGAGGTTGAAGCGGGCCCGGAAGACGGAGCAGCAGAAGCCTTGGACGAGGCCTCTGAACCGCACGCGGCTAGTAGGGCCATAGAGCTGATGCCCAGTACACCCAGCGCGGCGCGACGGGTTAGGGTCTCGGACATAGTGGTACCTTTCAGTCAAGTCGGTGATTGCAACCAGTTTAGCCGCAAAACCGACACGATATAGAGTTAAGCGCCAGCCGAAGCCACCGACGCGGAAGCAGAGGAAGAGGCCGAGTCAGACGCAGATCCGGAAGCCGAGGCGGACGCATCCGGGGCGGGGGAAGAAACCCCTCCCTCCAGGGTCGCACCGTACGCCACGCTCAGCTCCCACATCTTAGAATCCTGGTGGTAGCGTCCGCGGAAATCGCACTCCTGCACCGTCACCTGGGCGGTTAGTGCCGCGGAAGAAGCCGACGCGCTCGCCGAAGAGCCCTCGGTGGCGGCATCAGTGGAGGTCGATGCGCCCTCCGAGGCTTCCTCAGAAGGCTTTGCCGGGGATGCACTTGCAGAGGCCGGCGAGGTGGTCAGCCGCTGCAGGGTTCCCTCGGCAACCTCCTCAATACCAAAATCTAGGGTGTACTTACCCTTAAACAATAGGTTGCCATCGCTCATAATAGACGGCTGCGGGCTTGATAGGGAATAAGATGCGTTCGGGTTCACGTACCAGGACTTCTTCTGCAGCCCGGCCAGGATTGAGTCAGAGAGTGCCTGCACCTCGGAACGGGTCTTAGAAGCCAGGGTAATACCCGAAGAAAAGGGCTCCGTGCCACCGGTCTTAATGAGGTAATCCATACAAGCCGCGAAGTAGCCAATCGCCGCGTGGAATCCCGCTACCGTGTTCAGAGATAGCTCATCCGAAACTGCCGGCCGCGGAGCATTGCGCGGCGGGTGCTCAGCCGTACCCTTTTCGTAGTCCAGGGCACCCTCCATATGGGTGTACTCAACCACACCCGAATAGTTCTTACCGTCATCGCTGTAGCCGTTTGGGTTGGCGCTCGACTTCGAGCCCGAGAGGCCGCCGCCCTGTGAGCCGCCTTGCGACCCACCCTGCGAGCTACTCTGCTGGGAGTTTGAACCGCATGCGCTCAGTAGCAGTGCCGCGACACCCGAGGCGGACAGGCCCACGCTGGCACGCACGAGGGTACGGCGGGACAGACCCTGTGAGGGGCCGTTGAGAGGGTGGGGGGTGGAAGGATCGGGGGAGAAAGTCATCGGAAGGTACCTCATGGGACGGGGTAGGGGACAGTGGCTAAACAGGGGAGCTGAGCTGATGAGCTGAGTTGAGGGGCTTGTACTGGTCCGGTAGCCGGGTCGAGCGGGGTGTAGTCCACAGAGGCCATGCCCCAACCCGACTGAGGTTAGGGCATGGCGCGTTGTACGGGTCAAAGCTAAAGATTAGAGATGATCGTTACCGCTATGAGTAGATCCGCCAGTCTGGGAGCCGCCCTTACCGGGGACCGAGCCGTTCACCGCCTGCGCCGATGCCTGCGCCTCATACTCATTCTGCACTGTCAGTAGCCAGTCGTTATCCTGGCGGACAGCCGTTACCACCAGGCCGCGCGTAATACGGCGTTCTTCCTGCGCAATATCTACCGGTGCACCGTCCAGAACCATGGTCGGGCCCAGATCAATTACCAGGTCGAACGTCCACTGAATGCTCTTCTTCACCAGTGCCGGAAGGGACGTATACGCCGTCAGAGTGACCTTCGGTGAAACGTACCAGTCGCGAGCCTGAGCGCTCTCATTGTTCTCATCCATGAACTGCGAGAAGGAAGCAATGAACTTCTCATCAGCCCTCGACTCACGCAGCGGAGCCGCATCACCGCTGAGTAGCAGATAGTTAATTGCCGCGTAGATAAACGCGATGGAGTCGTACAGACCCTGCACCGAGTTCTGCGAGGCACCCGACGGACGCTTAGGTAGCGGAACATTCTGCGCCGGGGCGGAGTCCGTCGCCGGAACAAACGTACCCTTGGACTCGTAGTTGTCGAAGGTCACCTCACCGCTAAAATCGGTACGCGCGGATACGGAGGGAGACACCACCGGTTCCTCCGGCTCGGCCGATGCGGTGGCACTAGAGCCACCACCGCAGGCAGCCAATAGGGCACTCAACGATACACCGGCCACACCAGCACCGGCAAGGCGCAGAGCGGAACGACGAGTGAGGCCAGAAGGGGAATCAGACATGCGCCCGAAGGCCTGGGGAAAGAGTGCCACGGAGTACCTTTCGCGTGAGAGTCTCGAGTGAGAGTTAGATGAGAGTCGAAGGCGACCGCCGAAGAGGCCGTACGGAGTGAACACGTACGAATTATCCGTCGGTCAGACAGTCCTAAGTATAACGCGCACCCGCGCTGGACCGGGGACCTAGTGGAGGTTACCCGCCCCGGGGCGCGTCTAAGGTGCTTGCCGAGGCGGCTGGGTTGCGGCGGGAGCCGAGGTCACGGTAGCCGGCAGGTTCTGGCTGGTAATACTCTAAGCGGTGATATCCTCAGGTGCTGGATCCTGTTCGACAGGATTCTCGACATCGGGGTCCTGTCCGGCCGGATCCTGAGGCTCGGGACTTTGCCCGGCACCATTCTGATCCGCCTCAGGACGAGCAGATTCGCTGGCCCCGGGAGAAACTGTCGCACTCGTCGTGCTGTCATCAGTCACCGTCGGAGTGTATGTCGACGACGGTTGCGGACGCGACGTGTAGGTCGGATTCGGGGTCATTGCGGGATCATATTGCTGCGCCGAAATAACCATCCAGCGCTTCTCCTCCTCGTCATACTCGGCGTACAGGGCCGTAATCTCCTGAGCCTCAAAATTCTCCAGGGGCTTGGTCGTGTCCGTGGCCTTCTCCACCACCATACCGTGTGTCTGCGTCACTGAGCACGCCCACGAATACTTCGTCCCGCGGGTCACCGGCTGCTTCTCCGTCAGCCGGAACGTCCACTCGCCGCCCACCAGCCAATTCGTACCCGGGGCATAAAAGACGCGTAACTGTTCCAGTGAGGCACGTTGCGGGGCATTATCAGCCTTCACTACTTGCAGAGCCGGCCCCGTATCACCGGTGGTTCGCGCATAGTTCACGGCCGCCGCAAAATAGGCGAAAGTCGCACGCAGACCCACCGCAGTCTTCGCGTACATGCTCTCATCCTCAACGGGAACCGGAACGTTACTGGCCTTGGAATCGAGGCTCGCCGGACCGGCCGCCGGGGCAATCGTGTACACCTCACCGGTGACCGGATCGGTACTGGTCATAGCGACGGCACCCTCACCGGGAATGAACTTAGTCCACCGCAGCTCACCGGAGAGATTCTCAAATGCGCCAGCCTGAGTGGAAATCGCAGATTCAGAGACAGTGGCGGTCGGACTACTCTTCGAACCGCATGCGACAAGTATCGCCCCGAGGGTTACAACACCCGAGGCAGCGAGAAAACGGCGACGGTCGTGAATCATCAAGATCCCCCTTGAACATGACATGACGTAGAAGCACTCGGTAATAATAAATAGCCCTGCACCGTGTACCCCGCCGCCCGGGCCGAACAGAACTGCCCGCATCCGGGGAAAGAAGACACAGCGAAAAACACGGAGCCTACCTAGCCCCTAGCCTATAGAGTTCGTGCCCCGCACACAAATAACCCCCACATCCGTGCCCGATATCACCGATATTTTAACGATGCCCTCTACCTCCGCCTAAGCGCCCAAGAACGCATCCGGCTTAGCACCCATCAGAACGGAAATATCCGACGGAGTTGGCGGATCCAGAAACCGCAGCCGGAACCGCCGCCCCCAGCCACCAGCTAAGCCTCAGACGGGAGCTAGGATGCACCCTGCAGACGCCGCAGGGGCTTCGCTGACGGGGTGGGCTGTTCCCCCTCAGCACCCGAGGTTGGCTGGACATTCGGGCTAGGTCGAACACTCGGAGTCGGCTGAGCGTGGGTCGCCGACGGGGAAGGAGAGGCTGTTGCGCTTGGGGAAGCCTGCGGATCCTCAAGCATCTGCCAGCCCTGCTCCCCAAAGTACACGTAGGCATCCGCCTGCGAATTACGGCCGTACATATTCGTCAGAAGCTCACGCTGCAGGGTCTCATGATTGAACAGGAACGCCGAATCATCCACCCTCAACGTCGCTTTCCAGCAGTACACATCCTGCACCGATGACGGGGTCGGCTGCGCCGCACTCAAATTAATACACAGGGGATGATTATTCCTTGAAACCAACCAACCAATCTCGTAACGGTAAATATCGCGATACATATCAGTCATATGGCGGAAACGATCCTGCCCCGGAAGATTCAGGAACGGTTCGGTATCACCTGTGAGAAACATAAAGTTCTGAGCCGCGCTCCAATACTGCAAGAAGGCGTGCAAGCCCTCCACGGTACGCTCACCCGCCTCGGGTGGAAACAAAGGACGCGGAACATTCAGAGCACGATGACTGAGGGTACCCGTCGAAAAGGTTCCTTCCTGCACAAAGAAATCATCGGGAAGAATAACGGGACCGTGACCATCCATCGCCGAGTCAGGAAGAGGGTCAGCGCGGCGGATACTCCGCACCTTCACCTGCTGATTCGGGGCGGAGGAAGAGACCATCTCGGCCGGAGTGAGTGCCTTAGGGCTAGGCTGGGAAGTAACCTGTGAGGTGCTGCAAGCACTTGCGAGTACGCTAAACACCGCGCCGGAAGAAAACGCCAAAAGACGGCGACGCGAGAGCGAATCTGGCATGCACAACCTTTCGCAAAAGAGAAAACGGGTAGGACGACCCCACCGTGCGCACGCTGGTGAGAGGCGAAGCGCACTCGTACCGGGGCCTGATGTGCATCCCGGCCGGTGAACCCGGTCTGCGCATCGAGGAGGAGGGCGCACGCTCCACAGGCGGCGGGTAACGCGCGACCCTCAGATTGCGTCGTGTTCCAACGATTCTAAGCAATTTCTCCGCCCTAAAGAGGAGGTATATGCTGAAAGACGTAAAAAGTTATCAAATCTTTATTTTTACCCACTCCCAGATGGGCTGGAAACAGACCAATGTGTTCAACGACAAGCCACCGCGGAGACCTCGCAGAGCACCCAAGAATCCCGGCGTGGCCTCCCAGGGTCTGCACCGGTACAGCCCCCTGTGCGACAATAGCGCTGTGACCATCACTGACTACGCACAGCTACAGGTAGTGCGCGATCTCCTCGCCCGCATCACCCTACCCCTGGACGTCGACCCGGCAGAGACCGCCCTCCACAACCCGGCCGAAATGCCCTCCACCGACCACAGCAACAGGGACCAAAATAACGCGGCAAACGAGGCCGTGGATACCCCCACCGCCCGCGCCCTCGTCACCGCCATGACCCGACAGCTTGACGACTACATTCTTCCCCGAAGCGCCAGCGTCGACAACCCCCTGACCATCGTCGTGGGCGGATCCACCGGCGCCGGTAAATCCACCCTCGTCAACACCCTCCTGGGCGAACCCCTCACCCAATCCGGTGCCATTCGCCCCACCACGCGCCACCCCGTGCTCCTGCACCGCGCCGAGGATGAAATTTACCTCAGCCCCGATCGTTTTCTGCCCACCCTGCCGCGCACCCGTACCTCGGGACTGAACGCGGGAGCCCTCACCCTACCCGGCGCAGACCCGCAAACTGTACGTGCCCTCATCCCCGTAACCACCGAATCCATTCCGCGGGGCATTGCGCTCATTGACGCCCCCGATATTGACTCGGTCTCCGAAGAGAACCGCACTCTGGCCAAGGAACTACTCTCCGCCGCTGACCTCTGGCTCTTCGTCACCACCGCCAACCGCTACGCCGACGCCGTCCCCTGGGACCTGCTCCACGTAGCAGCAGCCCGATCCATCGCCATCGCCGTAATCCTCAACCGCGTGCCCGAAGGCGACGAGGATGCCATTGAAACCGACCTGCGACGTATGCTGGACGAGGCCGGAATTAGCCCGGTATTCATCCTCACCGTTACCGAACAGGCCCGCGACGAACGCGGCATGATCAGCCCCGTCAGCCTGGCCCCGCTGACCCTCTGGATTCGCGAACTCGGTGCGGACGCACCCGCGCGAGCTGCCATTGCCCGGCACACCCTCGCGGGAGCTGTGGATGCGCTCGCCGACAATCTACGGACCGTCGCCACCGCCCAGCGGGGGCAGGAAGAAGCCCACCGTGAGCTGGCCGGTATTGCCGCGCAGGAGTACGACAATGCCCAGTCGGCTATTGACGCGGCTCTTAGCGACGGCTCGCTACTACGCGGTGAGGTTCTCTCGCGCTGGCATGATTTTGTGGGTACCGGCGATTTCTTCCGTTCACTCGATAGCACCATTGGTCGTCTGCGCGATCGCGTGAGCTCGACTCTGCGCGGCCAGCCCGCTGCCCGCCGGGTCGAGGACGCTCTCGAAAACGGTATTCATGCCGTGGTGATTGACGCCGCCGCCCGCGCCTCGGAAAACACTCGAGCCCGCTGGCGCACTACCCGCGCCGGGCGTTCCCTGCTCAACCGTCTCGACGAACAACAGCAGGCAGAGGAAACTTCCAAGGATGCTTTCTCCGAGGAGGTGGCCGAGCAGATTCGCAATTGGCAGTCCTCGGTCCTGGACATGATTCGCGAGGAGGGCGCCGGCAAGCGCCAACGTGCCCGCTTCCTCTCCCTGGGGGTGAATGCAACCGCCGTGCTACTGATGGTTGCCGCCTTCAGCGTTACCGGCGGCCTGACCGGCATTGAGGTGGGTATCGCCGGTGGTAGTGGCGTGGTGGGCACCAAACTCCTCGAATCCGTCTTTGGTGAGGATGCGGTGCGCCGTATGGCCACCCGCGCCCGCGCCGATCTGGTGCAGCGTATGGGCGTTCTGCTACACAATCAGGGGCAAGAATTTACCGAGATTCTGCACCGTGTGCAGCCCGTTATTCCCGCCGTCGAGCTGCAACAGGCCGCCCAGCAGGTACGGTCTCTAGCCCGTGAAATAGACACCCAGCGGGCAGATAGGCAGTAGGCCTCGCCCCTCAAGTGTTTCACTCGACACGAATGTCAGAACACTCACCACCGAACAAGAAATAACCCGTAGATTCGCATGAGTACACCCGAAACCCATACCGGAAAACATAGCCCCGGCAGGCATCACGCCGGTAAGCACCACTCCGATAGCCATGCTGCGATAGATTCCGCCCAGCAGGCGGCAGCCTCAACCTTCAGTCGCTCCGTCGACTCGCTCGCAAGGGCTATTGACTATGGCCGCGGTCGAGTGCCCGAAGTCGTCCTCGCTGAAGCCGCTGAAACTCTGGAATGCCTGCGTCACCGCCGAGAGCTCTCCAGCGAACACACCGTGATCGGCTTCTTCGGCGCGACCGGAAGCGGAAAATCTACCCTCTTCAATACCATTGCCGGGCAAGATATTGCGCGTTCTGCCCCCACGCGGCCAACTACGTCCACGGTGCAGGCCGCCATCTGGGATGCTGAGGGGAGCGAAGCCCTGCTGGATTGGCTGGGTATTGAACAGAGAGTCTACCCGCAACGGCAAGATCCCCTGCAGCATGAGACCGGCCAGTCGGAACAGAAAGGCTTGGAGTCAAGGGGGGAGGAAAGCTCACCGGGGGCGGAGCCAAAGGGCAGGAACGCGGAGCCTCGCACCGAGCGTCCGCCAGCGCCCAACGAAGTTGTCGAGCCGGTTCCCGGTCTCGTTAATCGCATGCGTCGAGCCTTCGGGCACGGCCGCACCCAAACCCGCCGCGGCGGCCTTATCCTACTGGATATGCCCGACTTCGACTCCGTCACCACGGCTAATCGTGAGCTTGCCGCCCGCATGATGCGCTATGTCGACGTGCTTGTCTGGGTTGTCGACCCTCAAAAATATGCCGACGCGGTCATCCACCGCGACTTTATGGTGCCGCTGGCCGCCTCGGGTGCACAAACGCTCTGCGTACTCAACCAGGCTGATAGGCTGGAGCCTTCCGAGGTGCCGGCTGTGCTGAGCTCGCTTACCGCGCTTATGCGCGCTGAGGGAACTGACCGG
Source organism: uncultured Rothia sp. (assembly GCA_963521575.1). Lineage (GTDB taxonomy): Bacteria > Actinomycetota > Actinomycetes > Actinomycetales > Micrococcaceae > Rothia. Next base: position 10,382 of record CAUQVM010000012.1, on the reverse strand, counting down.
CATTTGCTCGCCGAGCCGCTGGCTGTCTCCGCGCGCACTGGCGAGGGTATTGATCGCTTGCGGACTCTTCTTGCCCAGGTAGCTGCGGCGAAGAGCGCCTCGTTGCAGAGCACTGATGCGCAGCTATACGCCACCGCCGCTCGCCTGGGCGAATATGCCGGGGGAGAGGGGGCGGTGCTGGCCGGTGCATATGCCGCTGAGGCCGAACGCAAGCTGGTGCAGGCCTACTACGAGAGCAGCCAGGCCGGTCAGGTGCTGGAGGCGGCTACCGCATCCTACCGTCGCAGTGCCCGCCAGCAGACTGGCTGGATTGCAACCCGCTGGTTGAGCCGTTTCAGGGCCGACCCGTTACGTCGCCTGCATCTGGGAACCGGGGCTTCGGGGGCGGAACGTGGGGCAGGTGGTGAGCAACTGGAGGTCCGCAGTACATCGGCCCTGCTGGGTAATCCCACCGGTACCGACTCTTCCGGAGTTAAAGGTGAGAGCGCTCCGGAACTGGTTGCCTCCTCTCTGCCGCCGCTGAGCGCAGCGCAGAGGGCCGGGATGGCCAACGCTGCGCGTCACTACGGCGCGCAAATGGCTCATCGCGTTGAAGAGCCCTGGAAGCGCAGCTTGCGCGAGGAAGCCCTCTCACGCGAGGCAGACCTACCCGAACTACTCGAACGTGACCTGGCGCGGGTGAATTACACTGCCGGTCACCTGCGCGCGCCATGGATGCTTTTTAATGCCCTGCAGTGGTTGGCTCTGCTGAGCGCCTTGGTGGGAGTGGGCTGGCTGACTACTATTGCTGGCCTCCGGTACCTGCAGATTCAGCTACCTCCCGCACCCACCCTCGAGGGATTCCCGGGTCCCCTACCCACCCTGCTGGTGGTGCTGGGTGTGCTATTGGGCATTGCGGCCGCGGGCGTGGGTCGGGCTTTGACGGGCTTGGGCGCGCGCTACTATGCACGCAAGTTGAGAGCTCGGTTGCGCGCGGGTGTTGAGAATGCGGTGCGGGAATGCGTTGTGGCTCCGGTGCATCGCGAAGCAAAGCGCTTGGAGGCCTATCGCAAGGCTCTGGATCTGCGTTCTTCCTAGCTCCGCGGCCCGGAACTTTGAGGAGACCTAAAACCTTGACCCGGCACTGGCCATCTGCCGGTGATAACACTTTGGCTACCGGATACAGCAATCCCCTCCCGGCGCGTGTGCGGCGGGAGGGGATTGCTGTATCTATTGACGTTGAATGCCGGGCTGAAAGCCTACCTCTGCTAGGTGGGCTGAGGGCGGTGCTACTCGGTCGTGTCGGATGTCCCGTGCTCCTGCACGGTGTGGTGCTCGGCGGAGTCTTCGGAGTTATCCGTGCGATCGTGCGAGACGGAGAGCTCACGCAAACGCTCGGTCATGGCGTGAGCGGCCTTGACGACCAGCTCCGGGTAATTGCGGTGGGGCTGGCGGGTCATACGGTCAATCGGTCCGGAGATGGAGACCGCCGCAATAACCTTACCGCCGGGAGCGCGTACCGGGGCAGAGACGGAGGCGGTGCCCCGCTCACGTTCGCCGACCGACTGGGCCCAGCCAATGCGGCGCACAGCGGCAAGCATGGCAGCGCTAAAGTGAGCGTCGCGCAGTCCCTCAACAATGCGGTTCTGATCTTCCCAAGCCAGCAGTACCTGCGCGGCAGAGCCGGCCTGCATGGATAGCTGAGTACCCAGGGGGATGGATTCGTGCATACCGGAGGGACGGGGCGCGGTAGCCGCGCAGACGCGCCAATCACCCTGGCGGCGGTAGAGCTGGGTGGGCTCGTCGGCTTCGAGACTCAGCTGCTTCAGGATTGGGTCGGCGACGGTAATCAGCTCGTCGGAGATGGTGGCAGATGCCAGCTCGCTCAGGCGTGGGCCGAGCATAAAGCGCCCCTGCACATCGCGGGCCACGAGGCGGTGGTGGGCCAGGGCTACGGCGAGGCGGTGGGCGGTGGGTCGGGCCAGTCCGGTGGCTTTGACAAGGTCACCCAGGGAGACGGGTCCGGCCTCGAGGCAGTCGAGGATGAGGGTGGCCTTGTCGAGTACGCCTACGCCGGAGGAGCCGTGGGAGTGTACTTCTACCTGCTGTTCATCGGCATTCATATGCTCCGGGGGCTTAACGGGGTCGACAATCGGTGCGCTGCGATGTGTGGATGCGTTGGTGTGACGCATTCCGTGTGCGTTAAAACGTGGGGCGGAAGGAGTCATTCTTATATTCTATCTCAGAATATGAAAGATAACCCGGACTCTGTAGACTCTTTGGGATGCAGAGCTGAAGATGGAAGCACCCCCTACAGGGCAATTTATGAGAAATTCATAATAAGTGTTTATGTTGGTTTCTGAGTCAATATACACGGAAATCCGCAATAAAAACTGCCTAACGGTGCACTACCTCGGGGGGGTATGCACCTTAAACCCACACTATCCCACATGGTGATTCGGGTTAATGAGCGCCTGTCTCACGGGCTAAGAATCCATGAAAATCTATGCGACACGCCGCAGAAAAATGCTGGTTTTAAGGACGGATACGCAGATATCGTTTACAATCCACCGGCCCGCCGCACTGTAGGAACGCATCACAGCAGGAGGAACCATGACTAGCGAACAGAACGCACACCCCGCGGACTCCCGTCCGCGCACCCTCGCCGAAAAGGTCTGGGACGCCCACGTCGTCGTCCCCGGCGAAAACGGCAAGCCCGACCTGCTCTACATTGACCTGCAGCTACTGCACGAGGTCACCTCACCCCAGGCATTCGAAGGTCTGCGTATCGAGCACCGCCCGCTGCGCCGCCTCGACCTGACCATCGCCACTGAGGACCACAACACCCCCACCGATAATATCTTCGGAACCATTGCCGACCTGACCAGCCGCACCCAGATTGAGACTCTGCGCCGCAACGCCAAAGAATTCGGCGTGCGCATCCACTCCCTGGGTGACCAGGAACAGGGTATTGTGCACGTGGTCGGCCCCCAGTTGGGCCTGACCATGCCCGGCATGACCGTGGTCTGCGGCGACTCGCACACCTCCACCCACGGCGCGTTCGGCGCGCTGGCTTTCGGTATTGGCACCTCCGAGGTGGAGCACGTTATGGCTACCCAGACTCTACCCCTGGCGCGTTTCAAGACCATGGCCATCAACGTTGAGGGAACCCTCAAGCCCGGCGTGACCGCCAAGGATATTATCCTTGCCGTTATCGCCCAGATTGGAACCGGCGGTGGCCAGGGTTATGTGCTCGAGTACCGTGGCTCCGCAATCCGTGCGCTCTCCATGGAAGGTCGCATGACCATTTGCAATATGTCGATTGAGGCGGGTGCGCGTGCCGGTATGGTCGCCCCCGATGAGACCACCTTCGAGTACGTCAAGGGACGCCCCCACGCGCCTAAGGGTGAGCTGTGGGATGAAGCCGTTGCCTACTGGAAGACCCTGCCCACCGACGAAGGCGCCGTCTTTGACAAGGAAATCTTCATCAACGCTGACGAGCTCGAGCCCTTCGTCACCTGGGGCACCAACCCCGGTCAGGGCGTTCCGCTGAGCGAGGCCGTTCCTTCGCCCGACGACTTTGAGGACGAGAACGACAAGGTCGCCGCAACCCGCGCCCTCGAGTACATGGGCCTGGAAGCCGGAACCCCCATGAAGGACATCCCCGTGGACGTCGTCTTCCTGGGTTCCTGCACTAACTCCCGCATTGAGGACCTGCGCGCCGCCGCAGACATTGTGCGCGGTCGAACCATCGCCGAGAACGTGCGCATGATGGTTGTGCCCGGTTCCCAGAAGGTTCGCGCTCAGGCTGAGGCCGAGGGCCTAGACCAGGTCTTTAAGGACTTCGGCGCCGATTGGCGCTTCGCCGGATGCTCCATGTGCCTGGGTATGAACCCCGACCAGCTGGCACCGGGTGAGCGTTGCGCCTCCACCTCAAACCGAAACTTTGAAGGACGCCAGGGTAAGGGCGGCCGCACCCACCTGGTCTCCCCGTTGGTCGCCGCGGCAACCGCCGTGCGCGGCACCCTATCCGCACCGTCCGATGTTCTGGCGTAATACGCCACCGACGCTATAAGGAGCCATCATGGAACCCATTATTAAGCACACCGGTATTGGCGTACCCCTGCGTTCGTCGAATGTTGATACCGACCAGATTATTCCCGCCGTCTACCTCAAGCGCGTGACCAAGACCGGTTTTGATGACGCCCTCTTTGCCAACTGGCGCAAGGACCCGGAGTTTATCCTAAACCAGGAGCCCTACAAGCACGGTAGCGTGCTGGTAGCGGGACCCGACTTCGGCACCGGTTCTTCCCGCGAGCACGCCGTGTGGGCCCTCAAGGATTACGGTTTCAAGGTCGTCATCTCGGCACGTTTTGCGGATATTTTCCGCGGTAACTCCGGTAAGCAGGGCCTGGTGGCTGCGCAGGTCGCCCAGGATGACGTTGAGCTGATCTGGAAAGCCATTGAGCACGAGCCCGGAACCGAAATCACGGTGGACCTGGAGTCCAAGACCGTGACCGTGGGTGCCCTGGTCGTTCCCTTCGAGATTGACGACTACGTGCGCTGGCGCCTCATGGAGGGTCTGGACGATATCGGTCTGACCCTGCAGAACCTGGACGCCATCGAGGCGTACGAGGCAAAGCGTCTGGCCTGGCTACCCCGTACCCAGGAACTCTAGTCCTCGAACGCACCTGCCAACGGCAAATCGCGTGCTCGGCACCGGTGGCGGAACACCGAGCTCGTAGAACCCGTGGCGCTTAACCCCAAAGGCTCGGGGCGGGCCCCCCCAGCTTGGGGTGGCGCCCCGGGTGGCGCAACCCCGCGCCCGTCCACCCGGGGGCGATAACCCCCACCGGCGCGGGGCGCCACCCGAATGTTCGGGGGCCCCCCCCGAGCCTTATACGTTTAGAAGCCCACAGGGGAAAGCCTGCACCCGGATGGGGAGAGCAAATCTGCCGAAATGAGGTTAGCGCTAACCAGCCTTACCGTCGACGGGGGAGTCGAGCGTCGCATTCTCAGAGCCGATGTACAGTACCGCCGAACCGGGGGAGCGCACGCCCACCGCTTTATTCGCATTGGATGCGGTGACCAGGGTGAAATCGGTGACCAGTTCGTGATTGACGTAGCTACCGCCCGCGCCGCCACCGCTACTGAACGCGCTGAGGGAGTAGATGTTGCCCTAGTCCTCAAATTGCACCTTGCGACCAAAGACGGATTCGGAGTAGGTGGCGACGGTCCACAGGTTTAGACCGGTCCCGCCGCCGCCGTATCCGGCGCCACCGCCGGAGGCTACAGAGGTGAGATGGAATCGGCCGTGCTCGCCGCTGAGCAGTGCGCCATGCCCGCCTGCGCCCTTGTATCCGGAGGTGGCCGCGACCCCGCCGCTGCCCTTCTGGCCCGAGACAACCGAGTCACCACCGTAGGCGTAGTAGGGTGGGAAATTATAGTCCTCAAACCAGGGAGTAGACATGTCCATGACCTGGTACCCCTGATCCTTACCGAAAACCGCAAGCGTTGCCTTACCGAGGGAGCCGGGTACGCCCGCACGGCCTTGGGATCCTCCGGTCACCGTCAAATTCAGATTCAGGGGACTGGTCCACAGATTTAGTGCATTGAAATTCTGGTAGGGCTGGACCACGAGCATGCTGCCCGTTCCGCCATCTTCCTTAAGGATGTCGGTGCCGGCATTGCCGCCGGCTGTGGTAGAGGATGCCGACCCCTTTCGAGCGATGCGTAGTGCCGGGTTGAGCTGATCCTTCGGCTGGGCTTCGAAGACCGCATGGTGGGTGATGAGGGTCGAAAACTGTGCGCTACCACCGCCACCACCGGCCACGGCAAGGAGACTGACGGTACCCTCGTGATCAGCTCAATGGCGGAGAACCCCCCTCCGGAGGAGCCGTAGACTGTCGTAGAGGCGACATCCGGGGGATTCTGCGCAGTGCGAGCAGCCACCCCGGATGAAGCGGAGTCGCTGTTTGCGCTGGAGCTACCTCCCGCGCCGTAGCCGCCGCCGACGGCCGGGCGCGCGCCCGATGCGGAGCCCATGCCACCGTTTCCGGCCCAGATGCGCAGGACATCGCCAGCGGTCACGGCCACCGTGCCGCTGATGCGTGCGCCAGCCCCGCCGCCCGTAAGTGCCGCGTTCGTCTCAGCGGTGATAAAGATTGGCGTGAGGGAGGAGGCGAGTCCGCCCGCCCCGCCTACCAGGTCAAAACGTACTCGGCTTGTGCCTTCGGGGACGATCCATTCGCGGTAGGCACCCCCGGCATCGTCGTAGCCGGTTACGGTGGGCTCGACGGTCAGGACGGGGGAGAAGGAAATCGTGCTGGCAGCCCATGCTGGTACGGTGGCGCTGGCGAGAATAACCGGCGTGCTCCAGGCGACCCCGCTGACGAGGCGGCGGCGAGACAAATCCGTAGTGTGCTGCGGTGCACGGTTGGTGGTGTGGTAATTGGTGGTTAGGGGATGCGGTGTGACGGTTCATTGGTGTTTCTTTCGTGCGGTGCACGGGTGCAACCGTGCACATGGTTGCACGTTATTGTAGGGTCTATATGAGCATCAACTTCAAGTCATGCCTGAAAGTATGAGCTTATAGCGTCATATTTCGGGGAATACCTATTTTTCCTTGCATTAGCGGGAAAGTCGAAGTATTTTAATGCACCCACAAGCCGTTCTTTTCTATGTTTGGTGCACCTTTATATAGGGGCTTAGAATAAGGGTGAATATATGCGCCTGTTTCACACCCGTCTCGCGCTGGGGTAGGCATTCACCGGTACGATACACGTAGCCTTAACCTGCACGCGAGTGCGCGGCGGCGCACCAGTACACTGTTACGGTTCGGCGTATAGCAGCCGACGCTACAAAGGATTTTTAATGACTGAGAACATCAGCAAGCTTCGCATTGAAGGTGGCACCCCGCTCGTTGGTGAGGTCCACGTTCGAGGCGCTAAGAACTTGGTGCCCAAAGCGATGGTCGCGGCACTGCACGGTTCGACCCCTTCGACTCTGCGTAACGTTCCTGACCTGAGCGATGTCGAGATCGTTACCACTCTCGTGGAGCTGCACGGCGCGAAAGTCGACTACGACAGTGCCTCCGGTGTTCTGACTCTCAACCCCGCCCAGGACGCCCTCACCGCCGCTAAGAACGCAGAGGAGATTCAGCTCTTCGGCGGTAACTCCCGCATCCCGATTCTGATGGTGGGCCCTTTACTGCACACGCTCGGTACCGCGCGCATCCCCAACCTGGGTGGTTGCAAGATTGGTGACCGCCCCATTGATTACCACATGGATGCACTGCGCCAGTTTGGTGCCGTCGTGGAAAAGGACGACGAGACCGGCACCACCCTCATTGTGCCCGAGGGCGGTCTGCAGGGTGCCGAGATCGTGCTGAACTACCCCTCCGTGGGCGCAACCGAGCAGGTACTGCTCACCGGCGTGCGCGCTAAGGGTAAGACCGTGCTACGTAACGCTGCAATTGAGCCCGAGATTATCGACCTGATTGCCGTGCTGCAGAAGATGGGTGCCATTATCTTCATTAACGAGGACCGCACCATCGTGATTGAGGGCGTCGATGAGCTGACCGGCTACGATCACACCTCCCTGCCCGACCGCAATGAGTCGGCCTCCTGGGCATCGGCAGCCCTGGCCACCGGCGGCGATATCTTCGTGCGCGGCGCGGATCAGAAGGATATGACCGCGTTCCTGAACCAGTTCCGCAAGATGGGCGGCCTGTACGAGGTCACTGCCGAGGGTATTCGCTTCACCCACCCGGCCCAGCGCACCCCCGATGCGGAGCTCAAGCCCATCGTCTTTGAGACCAATGTGCACCCCGGCTTCATGACTGACTGGCAGCAGCCGCTCGTGGTGGCTCTGACTCAGGCAAAGGGTTCCTCCATCGTGCACGAGACCGTGTACGAGGAACGCTTCGGATTTACTAACGCCCTTAAGCAGATGGGTGCCGACATTGTAGTGCTTCGCGATTGCGTGGGTGGGGCCCCCTGCCGATTCGAGGGTAAGGGCTTTGGCCACTCGGCCATTATTTCCGGCCCGACCCCGCTGACCGGTGCCGACATTGAGGTTCCCGACCTGCGCGGCGGTTTCTCGCACATTATCGCGGCCCTGGCTGCTCAGGGCACTTCCAATGTGAGCGGTGCCGAGCTAATCGCTCGCGGCTACGAGAACTTCGAGGAGAAGCTCAAGGGCCTGGGCGCTAACTTCGAGGTGCTCGAGCGCAAAGCCACCAAAGCTCCGAAGCCTGACGCCGCCATCGTCGTAGTTGAGCCCGAGGAAGTCGAGGTTCAGGGTTAATGAGCGGACAACAGGGAAAGAAGGCACTACCGGACATCGAGCCCACCGCTTACGGTGATGCGCTCTACAAGGTCGTCGGTAATATGGCGCGAGTGCTGTACAAGGCTATTGCGCATGTTGAAATTACCGGCCGTGAGAATCTGCCTACCAGCGGTGGGTACATTATTGTAGCCAACCACACAACTGAGCTTGATCCGGTTACCGTAGCTTTCCCTGCCTTCGTCAATGGCGCCCTGCCGCGCTTCTTGGCGAAAGACTCGCTCTTCCGCGCCCCCGCACTCGGGTACATTATGCGCAAGCTCGCGCACATTCCCGTGGTGCGAGGCTCCGTGGACGCCCGCAAATCCCTCATTACCGCCCGTAAGGTTGTGGAGTCCGGTGGTGCCGTCGTGATTTTTCCCGAGGGTACCACCACCCATGACCCGCAGCTGTGGCCTATGCAGGCCCGCACCGGTGCGGCGCGCCTGGCACTGTCCACCGGTGCGCCTGTCTACCCGGTTGCTCACTGGGGTGATGAGCAGATTCTTAGCTACGAGGATGAGCTCGGCGAGGACGGCCGTATTAAGGAGAAGCGTAAGGTATCGATTTTCCCGCGCAAGACTGTTCGCGTGAAGGTCGGCCCGGCTATCGACGTTGCCTCCCTCGTGGCCGATTCCAGCCCCGATGCAAAGCATACGCGCACCGAACTGGGTGTCGTAACCGACGCTATGTTGGATGCCATCACCGCTGAATTGGAGGAACTCCGCGGCGAGAAGGCGCCCGCGGGCCGCTGGAACCCCCGCGCCAAGCGCCGCGAAGCTCCCGGAACCCCCTCCGGCTCGGTCGGTGGTGCTCTGGGAGAACCGGACGCCAAGTAGGCCTTCCGTACCTTCCGGGTGAGGAAGAGCCGGTGAGGTACGACGTGCATCAGATGAGAGACAGGTAGAGAGACAGGTACCGCCATGAGCTTCTTCGGACGCACCCCCGCGACCAGCCCCGAGTTCACCCCCGCAACCGAGGTGCAATCCATTGCGATTCTCGGTGCGGGCAGCTGGGGAACGGCCTTCGCTAAGATCGCGGCGGACGCAGCCCGCGAACGCGGAGATAGCACCCGCGTAACCCTTATCGGCCGCGACGAGCAGGCTATGGCCGAGTGCGCGCGAACCGGTGAGAACGCACGGTACTTCCCAGGTATTAAACTACCCGATAATCTGCATTTCACCGCGGACGCTCCCGCCGCCCTCACCGGAGCGGACCTGGTGGTTCTGGCTCTGCCCGCTCAGGTTCTGCGCACCCAATTGCAGTCCTACGCGCGGTTTATTGAGCCGAACGCCCTGCTGGTCTCTCTGGCTAAAGGCCTGGAAACCGGTACGGGCCTGCGCATGTCGCAGGTCATTACCGAGGAGCTGGAGGAGGCGATGGCTCTACGCGGCGCGGATGTACGAGCGATCGGGCACATCCCGCACCATGTGTGCGTGCTCTCGGGTCCGAACCTAGCCAAGGAAATCATGGGGGAGGAACCCACCGCCTCCGTCGTAGCGGCCCGTACCCTACCCGTGGCTGAGTCTGTTGCACGCGCCATCGCCTGCGGATACTTCCGCCCCTACACCAATACGGATGTGGTCGGTACCGAAATTGGCGGTCTGGTTAAGAATGTGATTGCCCTGTGCGTGGGTATCTGCGAGGGGCGCAACTACGGAGACAATTCGAAGGCCTCCATTATGACCCGCGGCCTGGCGGAGATTACTCGCCTGGCGGTGGCACTGGGTGGCGAGGCCTCGACTATGAGCGGCCTGGCCGGTATGGGTGACTTGATTGCCACCTGTTCCTCGCCACTTTCGCGTAACCACACAGCCGGCCGCTTACTGGCCGAAGGCATCGCTCCCGACCGCCTGCACGAGCATATGAGCCAAACGGCCGAATCGATTAAATCGGCACCCGTGGTAGCCGAGCTGGCTCGCCGCCACGGTGTGGAGATGCCCATTGTGGAGGCGGTAACCGCCGTACTATCCGGGCGTATTAGCATTGAGGATTTGGCACCGAAGCTTCTGGGGCGTCGCCTGAAGCACGAGAGCCACTAGGGCTCTTCGGGGTGGGGTGGGGTCCTTGAAAGAGAG
>CAUQVM010000011.1:0-22672 GCA_963521575.1 uncultured Rothia sp. | reverse complement strand
CTCGCACGGCGACCCTGGTGCGACCTGCTGAGGGACCCGACGCGTCCGGGTCTGCCGAGCCTGCAGACTCTGCCAGCGAGGAAGCGTCAGAGCTACTGCCTCTCTACGAGGCGGTGCGTTTCCGTAGCGCATTCCCCGCAGATATGGCCCACACCGCGCCAAATACCGCGCAGGCGCAGGCAACCGAGTGCGGGGCCGGTGCGCGCCCCTCCCCCGGCGAGTATCTAGTGGAGCCTGCCCCGGCCATTGTGCGTTCGCATCTGGTGGCCGAGTTTGCCGAGAGCGTGGGCGCGCGGCTACTGGATGAGCACCTGGCTTATCTGTGCTCGACCGAGTCGGTGGAGCATCCGCTAGCCGCGTGCTACGAGGTGCTGGAGGAGATTCCGGTGCAGGAGAAAGCCCTCAAGCGCTGGGTGCGCGAGCGCGGCTTTACGGCGCTAACGATTAAAAAGCGAGGTGTGGATCTGGTGCCCGAGCAGTTGCGGGCGACGCTTCTAGGCTCGGGCGGTTCTTCCGCGAAGAGGTCTAAAAAATCTAAGAAACAAAGCTCAAAAAAGAACGCTTCTTCTCTTGTGTCTCAGGCTACCGGTGCCGAGTTCTCCGAGGCACCCTCGTACCGCCCGGCCACCCTTGTCTTTGCTCGTGTAGGCTCCGGACGTGATTCGCGGCGTGTGGCCTGGCACGTGCGCCCACTCTAATCGTGCGCTGTCCGCCATGTGACGAATCATGAGGTTTCTCCTTTGGTGCGGGCCCTCGACAGGGCGTTTCACTTGGTGAGCCAGTACACTATATTACGGTACTCCCGCGCTATCGACGGCCCGCCAGACAACCTCACCAACGACTGTCCGCGGGTGCAGTTTTTCCCGATAAACCGCTCAGAGGCACCCAACGCACGACACCGTTCCCCGACGCAGGAAAGGCCCCATGATCGATTTTGCTTCCTCCCCGCAATCTACCCTCGGTGTGGAGTGGGAGATCGCGCTCATTGACCGTGAAACCGGCGAACTAACCCAGCGCGCCGAGGAGGTGCTTGCCATTCTGCGCGAGCGCCGCCCTGAGCTACTGGAGGCCGCCTCCGACCGGGCACACATAACCGGCGAGTACCTGGAGAACACAATCGAGGTTATCACCGGCGTGTGCACGACAGTGGCGCAGGCTTGCCGCCACCTGCAGGAGCTGACGGATATCATCCGTGAGATTACGGATGGTCTGGGTATCGAGTTCTACCCGGCTGGCACCCACCCGTTCTCCCGTTGGGCCGAACAACCCGTCGTAGCCAAGGAACGCTACCAGCGCGTGGTCGAGCGCGCCCAATACTGGGGCCGCCACATGGTCATTTACGGCGTGCATGTGCACGTGGGTGTGAACTCGCGCGACAAGGTACTGCCCATCATTGATGCGCTGACGAACTACGGCCCGCACCTCTTGGCCCTCTCCTGCTCCTCCCCCTACTGGGAGGGTATCGATACCGGCTACGCCTCGCACCGCACGCAGCTCTACCAGCAGTTGCCGACCAACGGTCTGCCCTTCCACTTCGATACGTGGGAGCAGTACAGCGAGTACATTAATTCGCTCCTGACGACGGACGTGATTACGGACCCGAGCGAGGACCGCTGGGATGTGCGTCCGGTTCCGCGCTACGGTACCGTAGAGATGCGTTACTGCGACGGCCTTGCCTCCCTGCCCGATATCGCCGCGCTCACCGCTCTCACGCAGTGCCTGGTCGATTACTTCTCGCGCCGCTTCGATGAGGGTGAGACGGTCGAGGTGCTGGCTCCCTGGCACGCTCAGGAGAATAAGTGGCGTGTGGCCCGCTACGGTCTGGAGGCCAAGATCGTGGTCTCCAACGTACCCGAACAACGCACCCTGCGCGAGGACTTCGAGCTACTCCTGCCCAAGCTGGAGCCTGTCGCCCGCGATCTGGGCTGTGAGATGGAGCTGGCCCAGGTGCGTCGCATCCTAGCCGATGGCACCGGCGCGGACCGGCAGCGCGCAGTGTTTGAGCGCACCGGCTCGCTGCGCGAGGTGGCTCTGGACGTGGCCGCGCAGTCTCGTGCACGGGCATTGCGGTAAACCATTGGCACCCTGCTAGCATTCGCAGGCTATCTACCGCACGGCTCACGTTATACGTCTAAAGCCTCGGCGCGCATTCAGTACTGAATGCGCGCCGAACCGGAAAGCATCCCAGGCCGAGGTTACGGATCCGGACCGCTAAAAGCAGAGTGTTTTTAGAAGCAAACTGTGGTCACCGGTAGCGAGGAGTCCGTCGTGAAGTCCACACCCGAGGGCTCGCGGCCCGCGGCAACCAGGCGAGCGCCCAGGGCAGCCACCATTGCGCCGTTATCGGTGCACAGGGTGAACTTCGGAATGATCAGGCGCACACCTTCGGAGGCACATCGGGCGGCCAGTAGCTCACGGAGGCGCGAGTTCGCCGCCACACCGCCACCGAGCAACAGGGTCTTCATACCCTGCTCGCGGCAGGCGAGCATCGCCTTCTTGGTGATAACGTCCACCACCGCTTCCTGGAAGGAGGCCGCAATATCGGCTACCGGGACCTCTTCACCGGCCGCTTCGAAACTCTCAATCACGCGCGCCACGGCGGTTTTTAGGCCCGAGAAGGAGAAGTCATAGCGGTGTTCACCGGGGTTCTCGGCGGTACCCATGAACTTGCGGTTTGAGAGCCCGCGCGGGAATACGAAGGCATTGCGGTTCCCCTCGGCGGCGGCACGATCGATGGCGGGACCGCCCGGGTAGTTGAGGCTGAGCAGGCGGGCCACCTTGTCGTAGGCCTCGCCGGCGGCATCGTCCAGGGTCGCGCCGAGCAGGCGCACATCGGAGGTAATGTCGCGCACCTGCAGGATCTCGGTGTGGCCGCCGGATACCAGCAGCGCGCCCAGCCCGCCTGAGCCAGCATTGGCCAGCAGATCGGAACCGTCTTCGGTGCCGTTATCCTCGAGCAGGCCCACGCCCACATGCGCGACCAGGTGGTTAATGCCGTAGAGGGGTTTACCGGTGGCGATGGCCAGGGCCTTGGCCGCGGAAACACCCACCATGAGGGCGCCGGCCAGACCCGGGCCAGCGGTCACGGCGATGGCGTCCACATCATCCAGGGTGATGTCGGCTTCGGCCAGGGCTGCGCGCAGGGCGGGGATCATGGCGTCCAGGTGGGCGCGGGAGGCGATCTCGGGAATCACGCCGCCAAAGCGCACGTGCTCTTCCATAGAAGACGAGATGGTGTTACTAAGTAGCTGTGCACCGCGCACGATGCCGATGCCGGTCTCATCGCAGGAGGATTCGATGCCGAGAACGAGGGGTTCACGATTGGTCATGGTTTGTCTTTCTGCCAGGTGAAGCGGCGGCGGCGCTGTGACCGCGGGGTTGCTGAAAGGTGAGGGATCTCTTCAGTCTAGATTGGGCTCACGAGAACGCCGTATCTAGAGTGCGCGTTCCATGATGAGGGCGTCCGTGCCGTCCTCGTAGTAGCGGCGGCGCACGTGAATCTGGCGGTAGCCGTTGCGCTCGTAGAGGCGCTGGGCGCGCGGATTGTCAGCGCGCACCTCCAGCAGGATGCGCTCGGCGCCCAGCTCACGGGCACGAGCGTGCATCCGTTCCAGCGTGGTTCGGCCAAAGCCGTGTCCTTCGTATTCGGGGAGCACGCCGATGGTCTGCACGTCGGCGGTATCCGCGACCACCATGGTGCCGCAATAGCCGATGGCGAGCCAGGCATCTTCCCCATCGGTGAAGTACCGTTCGGTGGCGACCGCAGAGTCACTCCCCACCGCGTTTTTCGCCGGGATCTCCAGCAGGTAGTACGTGCGGTTCGGGTGGGTAATCTCCGCCAGGAACATGTCAATGTGCCAGGCATCGGCCGGGAACAGGGTTGTCTCCATGGCGTGCATGGCCTGCACATCGGGCAGCTCAGCCACACGCAGGCGAGCACCCAGGGCCAGAGGTTCAAAGACGCCGTCTTCGGGTCCCACCGGCATCAGCTGTACGTCAGTCGTCATAACGCTCCCCTACTTCTTCTGCCGGGCGAGCATGGCGGCGGGCACCTTCGCGTCGGAGTCGCGCAGGTATAGGGCAGAGGTGTCCTCACTCAGGTTACTCAGGCCGGTGCGGGCGGCGGCGGCCAGCAGGTACTCGGCATGCGGGTGAGCGCTCAGCTCTGACTCTACCAGGCTCCAGCCGTTGGCTTCCAACACCTCGAAGTACAGTCCGGCGCCATAGCCGTAGGCTAAACTGGCGGAAGCATTGGCGGATTTGGTCAGCAGTTCGGATGCGGGGCTTACGGTTGGGCCCTCCAGCAGGGTATAACCGTCCTCTCCCATACCGTAGCGGGCCGAATAGACCTCGCGGCGGCGGGCATCGGATGCAATCAATAACTCGGTGGCATCGAGACCTGCAGTCCCAGGTTGAGCAAATACTCGTTCTTGGAAGGCGCGCTCAGCCAGGGCGGTCAGGCTCATTAAACCGCGCACCGGAACCGACCAGGCAAAGCCCAGCGCGCGGGCGGTCACGATACCGGCGCGCAGTCCCGTGAAGGGGCCCGGTCCGGTACCGGTCAGGATCAGATCAAGATTCTCACCGCGCACACCGGCCTCATTCAGCGCGGCGCGGGCGAAGGGAGCCATCACCTCGGCGTGGGAGCGGGTATCCTCACTTTCAAAGCGGGCAAGAATCTCGTGAGAAGCACCGGCCTCGGGGCCGTGCACGCGAGCGAGCGCCACGGATGCAGTGGCGGATGAATCAAGGGCAAGTACTAGCACCTTCCCATTCTAGCGCGGGCTTTTTCGGACTTTCCGACCCGGGCACGCACATCCGCCCGGGGCGTAGGGACGCTCCGGGCGGATGTAGGGTGCGCACGTTTATTGGCTGGGCGGCTCAGGTTTCCTTCAACTTTGCCGCGAGCGCATCGAAGATGCCTTTTTCCCAGCGGGGTCCAAAGGCTCGCACGCGCAGTAGGCGGGGTTCGGGTACATCAGTTGCACCCTCCGTATCCTCCATTGCGCCCTCTTCCTCTTCATCATCCCAGCTGAAGCCCTCACCGCCGGTGTAGGCGAAGCGGGCATCCGCACCGGTCAGGCGGGTAAAGTCCAACTCCAGGCGGGAGTCGCTCAGGTGCTCGGCCTTATCGCGGCCCCACTCAATGACAGTCACTGAGGCGGGCAGGGAGAATTCCAGATCTAGGTCGTCGAGTTCCTCGGCGCTGGAGAGGCGATAGGCGTCCACGTGCACCAGGTCGGGGCCGCCGGGGCGGGGGCCGTCGGGCAGATTGGGGTGCACGCGGGAGAGCACGAAAGTCGGTGAAATCACGCCCTCACGCACGCCGAGTCCTTCGCCTAGGGAGCGAGTAAAGGTAGTCTTTCCCGCCCCGAGTTCGCCGGAGAGTAGGAGCACGTCCCCGGCTTTCAGATGCTCGGCCAGGACGAGAGCCAGACGGCGTGTGTGTTCGGGGCCGGTCACATCCAGATCGAGGGCGGCGGAAATGTAGTCAGCGCTCACTATACGTCCTGCTCTTCGCCGGTGCCTTGTAGTTCCTCCATCTCGGCCTCGACCCAGGAGCCGCCCAGGTACACGCGTGGCACACGATAGGAGATGCGTGTCACAATCTCGTAGTTGATAGTCTGCGCGGCATCGGCCCATTCCTCAACGGGCGGGTTCTCCCCCGCCCCAAAAAGTACCACGGGTGCGCCCAGGTAGCCGCACTCCGGGGCACTCAGGCCAGCTTCACCCAGATCGACGACCATCTGATCCATGGCAATACGGCCCACCACACGGTAGGTCTTGCCTTCAACGCCTTCGGGGGGCAGAGCGGCACCCCCCTCTGCATTCTGCGCGCCGGGATAGATACGCACCGGCGCGTTTTCAGCAATGCGGGGCACACCATCGGCGTAGCCCATGGGCACCAGGGCCAGGGTTGTCGGCTTATCCGTATGGTAGCGCAGCCCGTAGGAGACACCCTGACCGGCAGGAACCTCCTTCACACCGGCAATATAGCTGCTCACGGTCATTACCGGTTCCAGGCCCAGTTGTTCGGAGGTCACGCCCGGTAGCGGGGAGAGGCCATAGAGAGCCAAGCCAGTGCGTACACCGCCGCCCAGCAGACGCTCATCAGTGTCCCAACCATCCAGAGCAGCGGTCAGGGTTCCGGGTGAGTTAGCCAGGTGCACCAGGTCGGGGTTCAGACCAGCATCTTTGGCCTGGGCAACAAAGCGATCCAGGACTTCCAACTGCTCGGCAGTCTCGGCTCGAGTGGGTTCATCAGCCACGGCCAGGTGGCTGAAAATGCCCTCCACGCGAATCAGCCCCTCAGCTTCCAGTTGCGCGGCACGGGTGACGAGGGCTGGCCAATCTTCGGCGGTGGCTCCGTTACGGCCCAGACCCGTGTCGGCTTTAAGGTGCACAATGGCGCGTTCGCCGGTGCGGGTGGCCGCCGCCGCAACCGCTTCCAGGTCCCAGCCGGAAACACCCAGGCGCACGCCCTCGCTCAGGGCCGCGTCAAAGTCTGTGGAGGGGGTATGTAACCAAGCAATGAGCGGGGCGTCAATACCCTCGGAGCGCAATTCCAAGGCCTCGTTGACATGCACAACGCCAAGCATATCAGCGCCTGCTGCCAGGGCAGAACGGGCTACAGGGTAGGCTCCATGCCCATAGGCGTCAGCCTTCACAATGGCAATAAGAACGCGTGAACCGACCAACTCCTTGAGATGGCGCACGTTATGTTCGAGCGCATCCAGGTTAATGAGCGCGCTACGCTCTTCCTGGTCGGGGGTGCAGGGCGGGCAGTACAGCGGCGTAACGCTCTGCTGGGGAAGGTGAGTCATGTCCGTCGAGGTCTTTCTCGTGGGAGGGTCGTGGATATTGAAGGGTCTGCCGGGTGGTGACCGACCTGTAGTAAATTCTAGACCTCTCTCCGCGCGAAAGTCCTGTCGCGCTACACTTAGGCGGGTAGACTCAAATCCGTAGTACAGAGAGGAAAGCGGCGTTGAGCATCCTTAAAAACGTTCCCGAGCGTGCTCCCACCCCTGTCAGAACGGTTCACGTGTACTCAATGCACACCGACCCCTTCGCACAACCCGGTTACGGGGATGCGGGCGGCATGAACGTCTACATTGCTCAGTCAGTGCGAGCCATGCTACGCCTCGATGAGCACCTGCGGGTAGAAGTGTTCACCCTGAATCGTGCCCCGGATGCTCCCGAGCGGGCAAGTGCCGAGGACCCGGAGTGGGGGGCGCGCCTCGTGCGACACTGTATTGATATTCCCGCAGCGCGATTGGCGGCAAAAAACGACCTAAACGACTATATGCAGGACTTTGCTCGGGCCTGCGTAGCGCAGTCGCTAAACGTCCCCGAGGTGATTCACGCCCATTACTGGCTTTCCGGTTGGGCCGCGGTACTGGCCGAGTCTATGTGGAACCGTAAACTTCACCCCGAGGCACTCCCGGAGCTCCCCAACGAGTCCTCATGCGCGCCCAAAGTTACCGCGGTCGTCTTCACCCCGCACACCACAGCCGCCGCTAAGGACGCCCGGCGCGGCGAGGGTGAGCCTCCTGAGCCTCGCGTTCGGTATAGTGTCGAGAACCGCATGCCGGGTTTCACGGATCGATATATCCTCAACACCCCGCTGGAGGCCGAAGAACTCATAAAAGACCATCCCTTCCTAACCGGGAGAATCAGCATTATCGCCCCCGGCGTGGATATCGAGGTCTTCCATCCGATTCCGGGAGTGCACCCTGAGCACGACACCTCCGAGAGTCACTGCCGGATTGTGTTTGCGGGGCGGCCTCAGCCTTTGAAAGGCCCGCACATTCTCGTGGAGGCGCTTGCACTTCTCCCGGAGGATCTATGTGTTGAGCTCAATATTATCGGCCACTCGGATTCCGATTACGAGCAACACCTGGCCGCGCGTACCGCTGGTCTGGGTCTTGCCGACCGGGTTCGGTTTAAGGATCCAATACCCTCACCGGAGCTCGCGCAAATTTTCCGTACCGCCGATATTGTTGCGTGCCCGTCTTCCTCTGAGACCTTTGGCTTAGTCGCTTTGGAGGCTCAAGCCTGCGGTGCGGCGGTCCTCGCTTCGGATGTTGATGGTCTGCGCTTTGCGGTGGAGAACCACCGTACCGGCCTGCTGGTAGCCCCCCGTACGCCCGAGCACTGGGCCGTGGCTATTGAGCGGCTCGTTCGCGCCCCCTATCTGCGTCATTCTCTGGGTGCCAATGCCGCGGCGCGTGCCCGTTCAATGGGATGGGATACCACGGCCCGCGCAACACTGGAGGCTTACAGCCTCGCCGCAGGCGGGTATCCGACTACTCAGAACGCCGAGTCTTAATACTCCCTATTCTTCACCTAATCCCTCGATAAGGAGCTTTGATGTCCTTCTCCATGAGCCGCAGTGAGTTCGCCGCTTACCTAGATTCTGTCCGCATTACCGGAGAGGTGGCGACACCTCGCGAAAACAACCTGGATCATATTCAGGGCTTTCTAGACGGTAATGAGCATCTTGAGTTCGGTGTGCAGTGGACCCGCGACTGGGACTACGACTCCGTTTTTGAAGTGATGGTGCGCCGCGCAGGCTTGAACCCCGACCGCTCACACACTCACGGCCAAGACACGATTGGCGCCTCGCAGTGCATTGAAGCCTTGGAGGAATACGCTCGCATCTTCGGGGATACGGTGCGGGCCGGTGGCCGCATCCTATTTGCGACCGGTCACCCGGCGGGCCTCTTCCCCATCTACGCGGTACTGGCCGCAGCGGCAAAGGCCGCCGGTGCGGAGGTTCTTCAGATTGAGGAGGGTGAGCGTTTCCTGGATGGCGATGTTCGCCAGATTATGGATGTCGTTATGTTCGAGCAGTACGGCAATCTGCAGCACACGCATTTCTCCGGCCCGATGCGCATTGCTTTGGACCAGTTGCAAGCGCGTGGGGTTACGCCGGATCTGGTGGTATCCGATCACGGTATGGCGGGCTACGCGTCTTCGACCCGTAAGCTACTGACAATTGGCAGTGCCGATTGTAACGATCCCGGTCTGTTTATTGCGGCTGAGCAGGGTGATCTGCCGGTATGCGTGCCGATGGATGATAACGTTCCGCCGCGCCGTTACGAGCCGATGATTGATTTTATTCTGGACGGTGCGGGCCTTCAGCGCCCCTAAGGATAGGTACACTGAGCGCACAGAAATTCCGCAGTTTTGGTCTATCAGTTACGGGTATCGGGGGTTTTATATCCCTCCCTTTATGCCTTTGAGTGCATTTTAAAGTATTGAATGTTTTTCTAGCCTGTAAGCGGCATATCTTACCCCTGTGGATCCTTCATCATTTCGCACTGTGCGATATGAGAATCACCAAATCTTGTTGAGTTCCTGTGATAGATTTCATCACTATGTGCCTGCACTTGCACCTTCATTCTTAGAGACGGAGGAGGTCCAACCCCGTAGAATAGTTTACAGAACACACTATTTTCGCGACTGCGATTGTAACTGTGCTCCATTTAAGCGCCTCACCAGCGTTTTCTCCGTAGTCTCTGCCACTATTCACTCAGAAGATTACCGCTTCGCTTATTTATTCAATGCAAAGACGTGAATACGGCTTCTTACACCGATATTTAGGGGTAATTGTGCCTATTCACCGCTATCAGTCCACCACACAGGACAAAATTCCGGGGAAGATTACACCATTGAAAGTACAAGATCGTCTCAAAAAAATGTGGGGCTCAGACTTCGTCGTCAAGAGAAGCTGGCACCCTAAGGTTCTGCGCGCCCTCTATGCGGGTGATTTAATCGCCATTGTCATGGCAGTTCTATCCGCTCATCTGATTCGTTTTGGGTTTGAGAACGCCGACCTACCCTACGTTAATGTTTGGCCCATCAATGTCTTGGATGGTCGCGCCGCTGCCCTGGATTATGTTTTCCTGGGCATCGGCATGACCATTGGCTGGTGGATTATTCTGCAACTCAATGGATCCCGTAGCTTGCGCATTATGGGTATGGGTCCTGACGAGTATCGCCTGATTACGCGCGGCACGACCTATTTCTTCTGCGGGCTTATTATTCTGGCATTTTTCCTGAAGGTTGATGTCACCCGCATGTACCTGCTGATTGCGTACCCACTGGGTCTGGTTTTCCTGCTCCTCGAACGATGGCTAATTCGTCAAGGTCTGGTGCGTTCGCGTACCCGCGGCCGTGCCTTGACCCGCGTCATGATTATTTCGGATGTGACAACCGGTCAGCATCTGTACAAGAACTTGAAGGGCGTCATCGCTTCTGGCATGTCCCCCGCCGCGTTCTACCTACCCGGCTTTACCGAGGGTACCACGGTGGCCGGTGCACCGATCCCGGTGCTTGGCTACAGCACTTCGCCTACCGATATTATGGAGGCGATCCGAGAGAACGACATCCACATGGTTGCGGTGTCTAACGGTCATCACCTGAGCCCGGATCAGGTGCGCCTACTGGGCTGGAAACTGGCCGACGCCCACATTTCGCTGATTATGGCACCGGCAACGACGGATATTGCAGGTCCTCGTATGCACATGCAACCGCTGAATGGCCTACCGCTGGTGCATGTGTCAACCCCGCGTATTACCGGCCTGGCTGCCTTCTTTAAGCGTGCGATGGACGTCGTAGCTTCGAGTCTGGGCCTGATTCTGCTCTCTCCGCTGTTCCTGGTGGTGGGTCTGCTAGTTAAGCGTGACGGTGGTCCGGCCTTCTTCCTGCAGAACCGCGTGGGTCTGAACGGCGAGATGTTTAAGATGGTGAAGTTCCGTTCCATGCGCACCGACGCTGAAGAGGTGAAGAAGCGACTCATGGAGCAGAACGAAGGTAATGGTGTGCTCTTCAAGATGAAGGATGACCCGCGCATCACCCCGATTGGCAAGTTTATCCGTAAGTACTCGATTGATGAACTGCCCCAGCTGTGGAACGTTTTCATTGGCGATATGTCGCTGGTGGGTCCGCGTCCGCCGCTGGTTGAAGAGGTCGAGCAGTACGAGGATATTGCCTACCGCCGCCTGTTGGTAAAGCCCGGTATTACGGGCCTGTGGCAGGTTTCGGGTCGTAGCGATCTCTCCTGGGAAGAGTCGGTGCGTCTGGACCTGTACTATGTTGAGAACTGGTCGCTGACCAGTGACTTTATTATTCTGCTACGTACGGTTCGTGCGGTCTTCGCAAAGGAGGGAGCGTACTAGGATTCGCCGGGGCCCAAAGCTTCCAAGCGTACAGAGTCTTCCTAGGGACTGACCCTCTTGGGGAACGCTGTCCCGGCACAGGCAGCTGTTCTCTAGGTGCAGATATGTTTTAACTTAGCGGTGCGAATAGGCTTTAGCAGCGTACATACGTTGGAAAAGATACCGGAAAGGGGGCGTGAATCCTTAGAGATTCACGCCCCCTCGCTGTATCCGAGGCAGGATAGCTATATCCGAGCCCTTTAGGCCCGCGCCTTTATGCTCGGGCTCCACACTCGTGCCTCTACACTTGGTTGTCTACCCCTCATCGGCAATGAGGCGGGCAATAACCTCCGGTAGCATCTGGGCCACTCGGGTAGCCGGCGCCGGACCGGGCAGGGCATTCTCGATGCTACCGGTGACGCTGGCACGGGCAGCTTCGCCGTGCAGGTAAACGGCGAGAGCCCCCACGGAAGCGAAAGTACAGACGTCCACTTCTTCATTGCGTGCTTCCAGAGCAGCAATGGTCTGGGCCAGCAGAGCGCCATAGATGCCGGTGAGAGTGTCGCCGCTACCGGCAGTGGCGAGCCAGGGGCTTCCCCCGGCTACGCTGTAGGTGGCGCCGTTGGGGGCCGCAATAATCGTGTACCCACCCTTGAGCATTACGGTTGCCCCGGAGAGGTCGGAGGCGGCACGCACCCAGCGGAAGGGTTCTGCCTCAATATCGGTGCGGCTGGGGACGACGGCTTCACCCAAACGTTCCTTCCAGGTGGCAGGAGCCACCTCGTGCACAATACGCAGGAAGCGGGCGAGTTCGCCCGCGTGCGGGGTCAGAATCTTGTGGGCGCCGAGGGGCTTGTTGGTGGCTACATATTCGGCGGCCAGATCGCAGGCGCCGGCATCCACGATAGCCGGTTCGGGTGCGTGGAGCAGGTAGCGGCTCTTGTCCAGAGAATCGTGACTGAATCCGGACCCGCCAGCCCAGACGGTAACGCGCTGCACGGCGGGAGTACCGGTGAAGTAGACGGCTTCGGGGTTGTGGGCAATCATGAGCTGACGCAACTCATGCGAGTTGGTACCAAAGCGCACCATACCCACGCCGGTATTGAGGGCAGCGCGTACGCTCATAAGAGCCGCACCGGGGTATTCGAGGCTACCGGTAAGCATACCGAGCACACCGCGGGTGTACTTGTGGGAGTGCTCATCGGGAATCTCGAGGGTGTCCCTGTAGTCGCTGCGTTCCATGACGCGTATGGCCGGCTTGTGGTGGTTGAGGGCTTCAGGCACACCCAGGTCATAGAGTTTGACATCACCCGCGTGCAGGCTATGCGCGGTGCCGAGAGGCAACTTAGGGCCGATAAAGGTAACGGTGCGATCAGCACGGAGTGAGGGCTCGTGAACGGTGCCTCGGTTATTGTCGACTCCGGAGGGGGTATCCACGGCCAGAACCGGCCCGAGGTGGCCCTTCAGCTGGGCCTCACGCAGAGTACGCAGGTACTCCCCCGCTTCTCCTCGGACTGCCCCGCTGGCACCGGTACCGAGGATGCCGTCAAGAATAAGAGCGTAGTCCCGCAGGTGCTCCTGAGCTTGGGCAGGGTCGAGCACAGGTGTGCCTTCTCCTCCTTCACGGGCGATGAGCTGCAGGTTCTTCTCGCTGGGGTCGAAGACAACAGCATCCACGCTATGCCCCTGCGCGCGGAGGCGAGCTCCCGCGTAGATGGTATCTGCGCCGTTATTACCGGGACCGACGAGTAGCAGGATGGATGCATTCTTCCGGTCGTTTAGCAGGTCGAGCGCCTCGGCGGCAACGGCATCGGCAGCCCTCTGCATGAGATATCCGTCGTAGTCGGTGGCCTCAATGTAGGGCTTTTCCACTTCGCGAATCTGAGAGGCGGTATAGATGAGCTTCATTGCTATCTCCTTTGCTGGCCCGTCGGGGCCTTGGTGGGGTTGGGGTGGGGTGACTGTCCTACCGCCAGGTGCGGCGCGCAGCCAGCTCTGTGTCAGCCGTTCCGAGATTCTGCATCCGGGTCGATCATGACGCTGAGGCGGTAGCTTTCGGGGTTGAATTTCTGCAGGTGCGCAAGTTCGGCATCGCTGAGGTATTCGGCGGTGGCGATGGCCACGGCCATGGGTTCATCGTGGGTCAGAGAGAGGTGGATGCGGTTAATGCCGAGCTCTCGCACTCGTTCAGCAATGGTTCCTCTAATAATGAGGTAGGGCTGGCCGCTATCGGCGGTAGCGACTTCGCAGTCCTGCCAGTTGAGCCCGGCGGGTGCCCCAAGTACTTTGGCGACGGCTTCTTTGGCGGCAAAACGGACGGCTTGCGAGCGGATATTGCGGGTGCGCTCGTTGGGGGTGAAGACGCGGCGTACGAAAGCAGGCGTTTCGGTGACGATTCGTTCGAAACGCTCAATATTGACGGTATCTACGCCGATTCCCATAATCATGAGGTGCACCTTCCAGTGGCCGGGTGGTGTCCGCTATCCTTGCGGTTTCTCTTGTGTTAAGTCTAGCGAGCTTCTGCCCTTCTGTGGTGTAGAGCGTCAAATATGACGCATACTATATGTCTCATTACATCCGGAATCGTATATTCCGGGAGGAGTCCCATCGTTGGTACTCCCGTACCCCTCGGTTTGCCTCAGATTCATCCGTTTAAACGCGAAGGGCGGTGTCCAAGTTCTATTGGGAAACTTAGACACCGCCCTATCATGAGGCTGTGAACGGGTGGATCTCAGACCTCACCTTAGTGCGGGTTGTTTTACTCCACAGTCACGGACTTTGCGAGGTTACGCGGCTGGTCAACGTCCAGGCCCTTTGCCTCTGCCAGCGCGCAGGCGAAAATCTGCAGGGGCACTGTGGCCAGCAGCGGCTGCAGTAGCGAGGGGCATGCCGGAACGGTGATGAGGCGGTCTGCATAGGGCTTGACGGCCTCATCGCCTTCCTCGGCGATGACAATGGTGAAGGCACCGCGAGCGCGCACCTCCTGAATGTTGGAGACGACCTTACCGTGCAGGGAGTCACGACCCTTAGCGGAGGGAACTACCACAATCACGGGCTGACCTTCGTCGATCAGAGCGATAGGGCCGTGCTTGAGCTCGCCAGCGGCGAAGCCCTCTGCGTGAATGTAGGTGATTTCCTTGAGTTTAAGAGCGCCTTCCATTGCAACAGGGAAGCCCACGTGGCGGCCCAGGAAGATTACGGAGGAGGCATCCTTCATTTCAACGCCCAGTTCCTTGACCGGTGCGTCGTTTTCAATAACCTTCTGGATCTTGGCGGGCATCTGCTGCAACTCGGAGAGAATCGAAACGATCTCGTCCTTGTACTTGTTGCCGCGCAGCTGTGCCAGGTACAGGCCGAGCAGGTATGCTGCGGTAATCTGTGCCAGGAATGCCTTGGTCGATGCCACTGCGATTTCGGGGCCTGCGTGGGTGTACAGAGCGGCGTCGGATTCGCGGGGCAGGGTCGAGCCGTGGGTGTTGCAGATGGAGATGACCTTGGCGCCCTGTTCGCGTGCGTGGCGCACTGCCATCAGGGTGTCCATGGTTTCGCCGGACTGCGAGAGTGCCACGATGAGGGTCTTCTCGTTCACGATGGGGTCACGGTAGCGGAACTCGTGTGCGAGCTCAACCTCGGTGGGGATGCGGCACCAGTGCTCGATGGCGTAGCGTGCCACCTGGCCTGCGTATGCTGCGGTACCGCAGGCAACCACGATGATCTTGTCGATCGAGCGCAACACCGAGTCGTCGATGTTCAGCTCGTCGAGGGTCAGGTTGCCGTTCTCGTCGAGGCGGCCCATGAGGGTCTGCTCAACGGCTGCGGGCTGCTCGTGGATTTCCTTCTCCATGAAGGAGTTGTAGCCGCCCTTTTCAGCTGCCGCTGCGTCCCATTCGATGTGGAAGGGCTTGCCCTCTGCGGGGTTGCCTTCGAAGTCGATGATGGAGTAGTCGGTGCCGGTGATGGTCACGATCTGGTCCTGACCCATTTCGACGGCTTCCTTGGTGTAGTCAATGAACGCGGAGACGTCCGAGCCGAGGAAGTTCTCGTTCTCGCCCAGGCCGATGACCAGCGGGGAGTTGCGGCGGGTTGCCACAACGCGGTCCGGGTGGTCGGCGTGGATAGCCAGGATGGTGAACGCACCTTCCAGGCGGTTGGATGCGACGCGTACTGCCTCGGTGAGGTCACCGGTACCGAGCTTGTTGTAGATGCTTGCGATGGTTGCGGCAGCTACCTCGGTGTCGGTCTGCGATGCGAACTCTACGCCTTCGGCAACCAGTTCGGCACGCAGTTCTGCGAAGTTTTCGATAATGCCGTTGTGAACGACAGCGAGGCGACCGTTGTCAACGACGTGGGGGTGAGCATTGTTGTCGGTGGGTCCACCGTGGGTTGCCCAACGGGTGTGACCGATGCCGATCTGAGATTCAGACAGGAGGTTTTCCTTAACCTCATTCTCGAGGTTTAGAAGCTTACCTGCCTTCTTACGGAATTCGATGCCGTCGGGGCACACCAGCGCCACACCGGCAGAGTCATAGCCGCGGTATTCCTGGCGGCGCAGACCTTCGAGGACCACATCATATGCATTGTGATCAAACTTGTTACCGTCCGGAGCATAGTCCAGACCTACATATCCTACGATTCCACACATGTAACAAGTTTATCCCATGGTTACCCCAATTAGCTCACGGCAAAAAGCTGTCATGCATCACGTTCATTTTTGTTCTTTTGGCAACTTTTATCCCCTATTATTTTCCCGTTTCTTCGGGCTCTGCGACTTTCCTTCTTTTAGAAGTTGAACCTTTCGAAGCAGTCCCTTCGGAACCCTATTTTCATAGAGAGCTCAAAGTTCGTACACTTAAACAAATGAGCTCCGCACCGTACTTTTCTGGCGATGATCGTTTCATGCGCCTCGACCGTTCCCGCTGGTCGCATCTAGCTGACGAGATTTCCGTTCCCCTCAGCGCGGAAGAGATTGAGTCTCTGCGCGGCTTGGGTGAAACTGTCGATCTTGAGGAGGTGCAGCGCATCTACCTTCCAGTTTCTCGCCTCCTGAACCTGTACGTGACGGCTGCATCCTCGCTAAATCACATGACGAATGACTTTTTGCATCTCTCGCAGCGCAGGGTGCCGTTCATTATTGGCGTGGCGGGCTCCGTGGCGGTGGGTAAGTCTACTACTGCGCGCATTCTGCAGGCTCTTTTGAGTCGCTGGCCGTCTACCCCGAATGTCCAATTGGTAACAACGGACGGCTTTCTGTACCCCAAGGCTGAGTTGCAACGCCGCGGCATTATGCATCGCAAGGGTTTCCCAGAATCCTATGATCGTCGCGCTCTGCTGGAGTTTGTTTCTCGGGTGAAGTCGGGGGCTGAGCGGGTGACCGCTCCGAAGTATTCACACCTGTACTACGACATTATGCCGGATGAGCGCATTGAGGTGACAGCCCCGGACGTGCTGATTCTTGAGGGTCTAAACGTTCTGGCTCCCTCGCATGCGGAGGGGCCGGAAACCTCTGATCTGACGCTGAGCGATTTTTTTGATTTCTCTATCTACGTGGACGCACGCACCGAGGACATTGAGCGCTGGTACGTCGACCGCTTCCTTGCCCTGCGCTCTTCCGCCTTCACAAACCCTGAATCCTATTTCAAGCGCTATGCCGAGCTTAATGACGAGCAGGCCGTTGAGGTGGCCACGGGTATTTGGAAGAGCGTAAATGAGCCGAATCTTATTCAGAATGTTTTGCCCACCCGCGCCCGTGCCCACCTGATTCTACAGAAGGGGCCCGAACATACAGTGGAACAGGTTCTGCTACGCAAGAATTAGTAGTGAAGAACCAACACGCCATACATCAACAAGTCATCTTCAGGAGGTAGCTTGAATCTCCAGCACCACGTTTCTTCAAACGTGACCCGCCGCACCCTCGTGGGCGGTACTCTGGCTTCTGCTGGAGCGGCACTACTGGCCGCTTGCGGCACACACGGAGCCTCGGACGCCCCGCCCTCCCCCGCGGGACTTTCTTCTGCGGGCGGTGTTTCAGGGAGCCCGAGCGCCACAGCCTTGACTTCGGAGCCGGCCACTTCCTCAGCCGCTACCATCGAGACTTCCGCACCGTCCGCTTCGCCCACAGAATCCCCCGCGGAATCGCCAAATTCCTCTTCCACAACGCTGGCTCTGGCCCAGCCCAGCAAGGAATCGGACCCGGCTTCCCTGCGATGCTTGGTTAATAAGATGCGCCCCTTTGCCCAGCTGGATTGGGAACCAAATGAACTGGTGGATTTCTACGGTCACCAGTTGCGGGCTGAGGCTGCCAAAGCAGGTCAGGCCATGATCAAGGCGGCTGCAGCCGATGGCGTAACGCTCACCGTTTCGAGCGCCTATCGCTCCTACGCAATACAGCGACAAACCTATCAGCATTGGGTATCCGTCAATGGTCAGCAGATGGCGGATCAGCTCTCGGCTCGTCCCGGCTATTCGGAACATCAGACGGGCCTGGCGGTTGATTTTTCTTCCCCCGAGGGATGCCGTTTGGAGGAATGCTACGAGGACACCTCTGCGGGTCGCTGGCTTGCCCGCAATGCCCCGGAACACGGTTTTATTTTGCGTTTTCCCAAGGGACAGCAGGCGGTAACTGGTTATCTTTTTGAGCCGTGGCACTACCGTTATGTGGGTGTTAAGACAGCCAGGGAATACCTCGACTCAAAGGCTCGAACATTTGAGGAGTTTGCGGGGAGTGGGGCAGCACCGGATTATGCGGCCTAGGGTTGAATATCCACGAAATATCTTTCGCAAGTGAGCAAAAAGGGGTGAGTAATTGCGCATTTACTCACCTCTTTTCTCGCTGTACCCAGTATATTTTTCACATGTTCAAAGCCCTATTTTTGCCATTATGTGACCTAACCCTTAAGAACAGAACGCCCCGATACCCTGTGAATAAAAACATATGCTTTAGGGTGAAAATTTCTCACAAAGTGACATTTTAAACATCGAATAGGCGCTATTCTATATCTCATGCTTAAGGGTTTTAAAGATTTTCTGATCCGCGGTAACGTCATCGACCTCGCAGTTGGTCTGATTATGGGTACCGCATTCACCGCCGTGGTGAACGCACTCGTCCAGTCCGTCCTGATGCCCGCCGTCTCGATGCTGGTTAAGTCCCCCGACTTCGACCAGTTCCTGGTCTTTGACCAGATCAAGGTCGGCGTGTTCCTGACTGCCGTAGTTAACTTCATCCTGGTCGCCGCAGCTGTGTACTTCGCGGTGGTTCTGCCCGTTCAGAAGCTGACCGAGCTCACTTCGAAGAACAAGGAAGAAGAAAAGGAAGAAGAGGAAGAGACCGAGATCGCACTCCTCAAGGAAATTCGCGACGCTCTGGCCAAGAAGTAGTTTTCACATCTTCCCCAATCATCTTTATCCCCTGCATCCTATCGGATACCCGAACGGATGCAGGGGTTTTCGTATCCAGGTTCGCTTCATAACTCTCACCAAAAAGCCTCGAGCCGAGACAAGGAGTTGTCTCAACTCGAGGCTTTCAGCGTTTGAGAGCTCCCTGCGGCAACTTAGAGAGCCAACTCCTTGGCAACTACATCAGCCAGATGCTGTGCCACTTCGTCGGCTTGCTCCTGAGTTGCGGCTTCAACCATGACACGCACCAGCGGCTCGGTACCGGATGCACGTAGCAGCACGCGACCGGTCTCCCCCAGCACGTCCTCAGCCTCAGCCACAGCGGAGGCAAGTGCCTCATTGGTCTTTACGGCAGCGCGATCAACACCCTTGACATTAATAAGTCGTTGCGGGGTGGGTTGCATACGGGACGCCAGCTCGGAAAGACTCTGGCCACTACGAGCTACCTCTGCGGCCAGCTGAATACCTGTGAGCACACCATCACCGGTGGTGGCGTAGTCACTCATAATGACGTGACCGGACTGCTCGCCGCCCAGGTTGTAGCCGTGCTCGCGCATCGATTCGAGCACATAGCGGTCGCCCACCGCGGTGCGTTCAAGGTTAATACCGTGCTCACGCAGGTAGAGCTCGAGCCCGAGACTACTCATCACGGTGGCAACCAGGGTGTCCTTGGCCAGCTTGCCTTCACGCTTGGCCGCGACAGCGAGGATTGCCATGATCTGATCGCCATCCACCAGCTTGCCCTGCTCATCCACAGCCTGGCAACGATCGGAGTCACCATCGTGTGCAATGCCCAGGTTCGCGCCGTGTTCAATAACGGCAGTCTGGAGCTTCTCAGGGTGAGTGGAGCCGACACCGTCATTAATATTGGTGCCATCCGGTTCGACGGCAAGGGCGATAACCTCGGCGCCCAGGGCCTCGAAGGCGGCGGGCGAGGCAGCGTAGGCTGCACCATTAGCGCAGTCCAAAACAATCTTCTGGCCGGCAAGAGGCTTCTCGCCGGCGAGAGTGGATACCAAGTGCTTCACATAGGCTTCAGTACCGTGATCCAGGGGCTTAATGCTACCCACCTCGCCTCCGGTCGGGTAGCGGAAAGCCTTTTCACGGTAGATACGCTCAATAGCGTCCTCGACCGAGTCCTCCAGCTTCTGACCTCCGCGGGCCAGGAACTTAATACCGTTATCCTCTGCGGGGTTATGCGAAGCAGAAATCATCACGCCAAAGTCGGCACCGGTGTGAGCCACTAGATACGCAGCGGCAGGAGTGGGAACGGTGCCGGCGTCCAGCACATCCACACCCGAGCTTGCGAAGCCGGCCTTCATCGCCGAGACAATGAAATCAGCCGAAGAGCGGGAGTCGTTAGCGATCACGGCGCGGGGGCGCACGCCCGCTTCAACCGTGTCGAAGCCCAAGACAATAGAAGCCGCCTGCGCGAGCTCCAACGCGAGGGCGGGAGTAATTACATCGTTTGCCAAACCGCGTACGCCGTCGGTTCCAAAAAGTCGTTCAGTCACCCTCTTATTTTACGATGAGAGTAACTCTTCGCGGTGCTATACACCGTACATTCCAAGAAGGGAACGTCGATTTTCATCGGTCTCGTAGCTGATGTACAGGCAAGATGTCCCCTCCTCCGCATAAATGTGCCCGCCCCGGCTTTAGCACCGAGGCGGGCACAGGCAGTGAGCGGTGAATGTGATGCTTTCAAGGCTCACCCCCCATTCAATGAGGGATTACTCTAGCAGTGTTTCCGCTACTTCACGACGGGGAACCCATCGGGAGAGTCACCGGATTCATCCTCAAAAACATCCGAGGCGGAACGAACAATCAGCGGATCCAAATCGCCTACAACTGCCTTATCCTTGGCGGTGTAGTCAAACTGGGTCAGAACGTAGCGCATCGCCTCCAAGCGGGCGCGCTTCTTGTCGTTCGACTTAATCACGGTCCAGGGAGCATCGCCGGTGTGAGTGTAGAAGAACATGGCTTCCTTCGCAGCTGTGTAGTCATCCCACTTATCCAGCGAAGCAAGGTCGGTCGGCGAGAGCTTCCACTGACGCACGGGGTCGGTACGTCGGGAGGTGAAGCGAGCCAGCTGTTCCTCACGGGTCACAGAGAACCAGAACTTAATAATGTGAATACCCGAATTGACGAGCATGCGCTCCAAATCGGGTACCTCGCGAATGAACTCGAAGTACTGCGCCTGCGTGCAATAGCCCATCACGCGCTCCACTCCGGCACGGTTGTACCAGGAACGGTCCATCATTACGATTTCGCCGCCGGAGGGCAGATGCTTAATATAACGCTGGAAGTACCACTGGGTCTGTTCGATATCGGTGGGCTTCTCCAGCGCAACCACACGGGCACCACGGGGATTCAGATGTTCAGTAAAGCGCTTGATGGAGCCACCCTTACCTGCGGCATCGCGGCCTTCGAAGATAATCAGAATCTTCTGGCCGGTGGACTTAGCCCACAGCTGTAGCTTCAGCAGCTCAATCTGCAGGGCGCGCTTCTCCTTTTCGTAGGCCTTTCGACTCAGCTTAGTGTCGTAGGGGTAGCCCTTCTTCCAAGCTTCGGAAGTTTCTTCATCCTTCTTACCGTTGAGCGCGTGGGTTAGCGAAGCCATTTCATCCAGTTCTGCCGAGTAGTCCTCAACAACCGAGGTGCGACGCACCTGCGGCTTCAGAGCTTCCTTAATGGCCTGCTTCTTCTCTGCACCACTATGTGCTGATGCGTGGGAGTTTTCGGGGTGGGAGGTTTCTTCGGCTCGGAACCCAGTAGCGGCCTGATCTGCAGGCTCGGTGGAGGGGTTTAGCTCTGCCATAAGTTCTCTTTTCTTCCTGTCTGCTTTGACACTTTAACTCTACCGTCAGGCTCACAATGTACCAAACGTAACAATTATTAGCACCCTATACCTTTAGACGTAAAAGACACCTGTCCACGCGTTCTTCCCTCCTGCGAGACCGACAATTACCGCCCTAGTTTCGGGGGCAGTATTAAACGCAAAACGCCCCGCTCTCGCGAGGAGAGACGGGGCGTAACGCTTCGAGAAAACCAGGGATTAACGCTTGGAGAACTGCGAAGCCTTGCGTGCCTTCTTCAGACCAGCCTTCTTACGCTCAATGACGCGTGCGTCACGGGTCAGGTAGCCAGCCTTCTTCAGTGCGGGGCGGTTGTTTTCGCGGTCGATCTCGTTCAGTGCACGAGCGATACCCAGGCGCAGAGCACCTGCCTGACCGGAGGGGCCACCACCGTTGATGCGTGCGATGACGTCGTATGCGCCCTCAAGCTCCAGGAGCTTGAAAGGCTGGTTGACGTCCTGCTGGTGCAGCTTGTTGGGGAAGTAGTCTTCCAGGCTACGACCGTTGATGGTCCAGTTGCCGGAACCGGGCACAACGCGAACGCGTGCCACTGCTTCCTTGCGGCGACCAACTGCTGCGCCTGCAACAGTCAGGGCCGGGCGTGCTGCCTTAGCCGCTGCGGGAGCAGCGGACTCCGAGGTGTAGCTGGTCAGCTCTTCCTCGACTACGATCAGCTCTTCGTTCTGAGCCACGATTTCTCCTATTGTTTCTCGTAGGCCCGAATTACTGGGCGACCTGGTTGAATTCGTAGGTCTTGGGCTGCTGAGCCGCGTGCGGGTGCTCGGGGCCAGCGTAGACCTTCAGCTTCTTGAGCTGCTGTGCAGCAAGCTTGTTCTTGGGCAGCATGCCCTTGACAGCCTTCTCAACCGCGCGAACGGGGTTGGTCTCAAGCAGCTCTGCGTAGTTCACGGACTTCAGACCGCCGGGGTAACCCGAGTGGCGGTATGCACGCTTCTGCTCAAGCTTTGCACCGGTCAGGGCGACCTTCTCAGCGTTCACGATGATCACGAAGTCACCGGTGTCAACGTGGGGAGCAAAAGTCGGCTTGTGCTTACCGCGCAGCAGGATAGCGGTCTGGCTTGCGAGGCGGCCGAGAACAACGTCGGTGGCGTCAATGACGTGCCACTGGCGCTCGACTTCGCCGGGCTTAGGAGTATAAGTGCGCAAAATATTGGCCTTTGTCTCGAAATGTACATACGGCGCTTAGTTGGGTATCGCGCCTTTTACTTACGTGCATGACGAACACCCGGGTGAGGACCGAGC
>CAUQVM010000010.1:0-24217 GCA_963521575.1 uncultured Rothia sp. | reverse complement strand
ACCTCTTCCAGAGCTGCCTGGAAGTTCTCCTCCAGCTGCTCAGCGGTGAAGGAAGCCTTACCGATGATGAAGTGCAGGTTGGAGTTACGGTCAACGCGGAAGTCGATCTTACCGCCCTTGATGTCTGCAACAGCCTTTGCAACATCCATGGTCACGGTACCGGTCTTGGGGTTCGGCATCAAGTTACGGGGACCCAGGATCTTACCCAGGAGACCAACCTTACCCATCATGTCGGGGGTTGCAACAGCTGCGTCAAAATCGGTCCAGCCGCCAGCGATCTTTGCGATCAGCTCGTCGGAACCAACGAAGTCAGCGCCTGCAGCCTCAGCCTCAGCAGCCTTGGGGCCAGCGGCGATAACGACCACGCGTGCGGTCTTACCGGTGCCGTTGGGCAGGTTCACGGTACCGCGAACCATCTGGTCTGCCTTACGGGGGTCAACGGACAGACGCAGTGCAACCTCAACGGTTGCGTCGGTCTTGGTGGAAGAGGTTTCCTTCGCCAGGGCAACTGCCTCAGCGGGGGTGTAGAGCTTACCCTCTTCAATCTTGGCTACAGCTGCCTGGTACGCCTTGCTGCGCTTTGCCATCTGCTTTTCTCCTTATGCAGTTGTGGTCTCGTGAGCCGCGCTCGGCTCTGCCACATCCCGTCCATACGACGGGCATTTACAAGTTCTGTGTAGAAAATCTACAGTGCCGATTACTCGGCGATTCGGTGAAACCGAAATTACTCGACGGTGATACCCATGGAACGAGCGGTACCCGCGATGATCTTGGATGCTGCATCCAGGTCATTTGCGTTCAGGTCGGGCATCTTGGTCTCGGCGATCTCGCGCACCTGAGCCTCGGTCAGCGAACCAACCTTGGTGGTGTGGGGAACAGCGGAACCCTTAGCAACGCCAGCAGCCTTCTTGATCAGCTGGGAAGCCGGAGGAGTCTTGGTGACGAAGGTGAAAGAGCGATCCTCGTAGACGGTAATCTCAACGGGGATGATGTTACCGCGCTGCGACTCGGTTGCAGCGTTGTATGCCTTGCAGAACTCCATAATGTTCACACCGTGCGAGCCCAGTGCGGGGCCGACGGGAGGAGCCGGGTTAGCGGCGCCTGCCTGGATCTGCAGCTTAATGAGGCCAGTGACCTTCTTCTTGGGAGCCAATGTAGGGTCCTTTTCTTAGCTGGGAACCGACGCACAGGAGCGTACGCCGGCAAGATGGTGACCGTGGCGCGGCCACCCGTGCATCCGCATGAAAGCGTGACATGCGCATACACAAACCAAAATTCTAGCGTTAATCAGTCACTTAATCCAGCGTCCAGCCGGTATGCAACGCCGGATTAACGGTGCAGACAAAAGCGAGCCCGGCACCGTACGGTGCCGGGCTCGCTCATCAGTTCATATCCTTGAGAGCGTCAGTTAAATCTTCTCGATCTCAGTGAAGCTCAGGGTCACGGGGGTATCGCGACCAAAGACAGAAATCATTACGACAATCTGCTGGGCCTCGCCCTTAATCTCGGAGACGGTAGCATCCATACCCTCGAAGGCACCGGACTTCACACGAACATTCTCGCCCACGGTGTAGTCAGACTCCACGACAGGCTTGGAGACCGGCAGGCCCTGGCTCTGCTGCTGCTCCTCGAAAACGGGCAGAAGCATATCAATAACCTCATCCATGCGTAGCGGAACCGGGTTGTAGGCGTCCTGACCCACAAAGCCGGTCACACCGGGGGTGTGGCGCACAACGCCCCACGAGTGGTCAGTCAGTTCCATGCGTACAAGCACGTAGCCGGGGACACGTACGCGGCGGATGGTCTTCTTTACGGTGTTCTTGAATTCAACCACGGTCTCCATGGGAACCTGCACCTCGAAGATTTCATCTTCGGCTTCCAGGTTCTGGATGCGGGTCTCGATACCGGTCTTCACCTTATTCTCATAGCCGGAGTAGGTGTGTACCACGTACCAGTCGCCCGGCTGACGGCGCAACTTGGATTTGAATTCTTCCAGAGCGTCGACTTCCTCAGCTGCCTCAGCAACCTCGGCGGCAGGCTGCTCGGCAGCCTCAACCTCTTCAGCAGCCTCAGCAGCGGCTACCTCGACCTCTTCAATCTCGGATACCAGTTCCTGCTCGGACACGTCGCTCCTACTTTCTATCGCTTACGACCCTTACTGAGCTATATGCACAGTAGGAGTCAAACAATCCTGAGAAAAATCACTACACGCTCGGGTCGCGAGGACGGGAAGCCCGAGACTAGTTACGCTGAATCGTTCCGTTACCAAAGATCCAGAATGCTCCCTGGCCCAGAACATAATCGAGGCCAGAAATCAGTAGGAGCATCACCACGACAAAGAGCAGAACCGCTAGGAAGTACCCAATCAGTTCACGTCCGGTGGGAGTGGTAACCTTCTTCAACTCCGCAATAACCTCGCGGAGGAATTCAAAAATACGGCCGAAGAAACCGAGCTTCTGCTCGCTCTTCGATGCGCCGGGCTTAACAGCCTGACCGGCAGTAGCAGACGATGCCATTTCTTCTGCCCCTTTCTGTATCCAAAAAAGTACGCCCGGGGTGCGGGCGTACAAATTATTTATTGAGGCAATAAAAGCAGGGCGGACAGGACTCGAACCTGCAACCTGCGGTTTTGGAGACCGCTGCTCTACCAATTGAGCCACCACCCTTTGAAGTTTTCACTTCCGGTGTGAGAGTTGCTTCTCACGCGTCTACTCCTCCATTGCCTCCGGCTTTAGAGGGGCAAACAATTACACCCTTGCGGGTGCACAAACAACTCTAAACCATATACGGAGGCCAGCGCAACTCAGAACGCAATAATTTTTTAAAAAGCCGCCGCCATACCCCCTTCTTGGGTTCCACAAGGGCATCCTTCGACCGTATCCTAGAAGGAAGAAGCGTAGCTCACACATCGTGCGGGCATAGATGACACGCCCTGCCTCCACCCGTGACGCGACGCTACTAACCTAATCCTTCCTGTCCCCATTCCACCAGCAACTCAGCCGGTAGAGTACCGGCAGTTCCCTGAAAGAGAAGAGAGCCCCATGGCGCGTATTTCCAGCCGTATCGGTGCCATTGCACCCTCCGCAACCCTTGCCGTCGACGCGAAGGCAAAAGCACTCAAGGCTCAGGGACGCCCCGTCATTGGCTTCGGCGCCGGTGAACCCGACTTCCCCACCCCCGCTCACATCGTTGATGCCGCACGCGAGGCTCTCAACGACCCCAAAAATTTCCGCTACTCCCCCGCCGCTGGCCTGCCCGAGCTAAAGAAGGCCATTGCTGAGAAGACCCTGCGCGATTCCGGCGTTGAGGTAGACCCCTCACAGGTCATTGTCACCAACGGCGGTAAGCAGGCTGTTTACCAGGCCTTCGCCACCGTCATCGACGAGGGTGACGATGTGCTTCTACCTGCTCCCTACTGGACCACCTACCCCGAGTGCATCCGCTTGGCTGGCGGCAACCCCGTCGAGGTTTTCGCCGGCAGCGATCAGCACTATAAGGTCACCGTTGAGCAGCTCGAGGCCACTTACACCCCCTCTACCAAGGCCCTAATTTTCGTTTCCCCCTCCAACCCGACCGGTGCTGTATACACCGAAGAAGAAACCCGCGCTATTGGCGAATGGGCGCTGAGCAAGGGCATCTTCGTGCTGACCGATGAAATCTATGAGCACCTCACCTACGATGGCATCGACTCCGTCTCGATTCTGAAGGCCGTGCCCGAGCTGGCCGAACGCTGCGTCATCCTCAATGGTGTGGCAAAAACCTACGCCATGACCGGCTGGCGCGTGGGCTGGATGATTGGCCCGCGCGATGTGGTCGCCGCTGCCTCCAATCTGCAGTCCCACATGACCTCCAATGTCAACAACATCGCTCAGCGCGCCGCACTGGCCGCTCTGACCGGCCCGCAGGACGACGTGCAGGTTATGCACGCCGCCTTCGATCGCCGACGCCGCACCATTGTTGAAGGCCTCAACGCCATCGAGGGCGTACACTGCCCGGTGCCCACCGGCGCGTTCTATGCCTACCCGGATGTGCGTGAGTTGCTGGGCAAGGAGATTGACGGTGTTCGCCCGCAGACCAGCGCCGAGCTGGCCGAGCTCATCCTGGAGAAGGCCGAGGTGGCTGTGGTTCCCGGTGAGGCATTCGGCCCCAGCGGCTACCTGCGCCTATCCTACGCCCTGGGTGATGAGGACCTTGCGGAGGGTCTGGCCCGTCTGCAAGATCTACTGGGTCGAGCACACGACTAGCCAACGCGCTGATATTTAAAAATATTTTTAAAGCGCCCGAGGCTCATCGTGTTCCCCCGAGGACGCGGAAGCCCCGGGCGCTTCTTCGTTGCCATAGGTGGGATGCGGCGGCTATATGTGTTTTATACCCAAACATACAGGTATGTAAAACCTAAACTCTTCAAGACGAACACAGCCTTTCCCACGCCTTGCCACCACTACCCACACATCCCAAACACCGCTAAAATAGAGAGCAAGAGAATGACCTCCCGACCAGCGCCCATTCCCACGCCGATTCGCGGAGGCCATAGTTATATACGCGCGCGCAATACACCCCAATGCGCAGACATTTCCAAGGAGCCAACATGAAGATCGGTCTGCTTACTTCCGGCGGCGACTGCCCCGGCCTGAACGCTGTTATTCGCGGCGCTGTCCTGAACGGTGTGAAGAAGTACGGCTACGAATTCGTCGGCTTCCGCGACGGTTGGCGCGGCGTCGTTGAGGGCGACTACATGGATCTGCCGCGACAGAAAGTCCGCGGCCTGGCATCCCAGGGCGGCACCATTATCGGCACCTCCCGCACCAACCCCTTCGACGGCCCCAACGGCGGCCCCGAGAACATCGAAATCATGATGGAGCGTCACGGTATCGATGCCATCGTCGCCATTGGCGGTGAGGGCACCCTCGCAGGCGCAAAGCGTCTGGCTGATGCAGGTCTACCCGTCATCGGTGTACCCAAGACCATTGATAACGATCTGCGTGCCACCGACTACACCTTCGGCTTCGATACCGCGGTTTCCATCGCAACCGAGGCTATGGACCGTATCCGCACCACCGGTGAATCGCACCACCGTTGCATGGTTGCCGAGGTTATGGGTCGCCACGTCGGCTGGATTGCCCTGCACTCCGGTATGGCTGCAGGCGCACATGCCATCCTCATCCCCGAGGTCAAGGTCTCCATGGACCAGGTCGCCGGGTGGGTCAAGGAAGTACACGACCGCGGTCGCTCTCCCCTGGTTGTTGTTGCTGAGGGCTTCATCCCCGAGGGCTTCGACGACGTCATGGCCAATAAGGGCACTGAGAAGGACGGTCGCCCCCGCCTGGGCGGTATCGGTGAATACATCACCCAGGAGATCGAGCGCATGACCGGTGTTGAAACCCGTAACACTATCCTCGGTCACATCCAGCGCGGTGGCGCACCCACTGGTTTCGACCGCGTGCTGGCAACCCGCCTGGGTATGGGCGCCGTGGATATGGTAGCCCAGAAGGAATGGGGCAAGATGGTCTCCGTCCAGGGTACCGTCGTCAAGCATGTCCCCCTCGAAGAAGCGCTGGACGGCCTGAAGGTCGTTCCCCGGGATCGCTGGGACGAAGCATCTGTCCTCTTCGGTCGCTAAACCGCAAAATTCTCACCGCGCCGAGAGTGTAACGTCATGTCTAAACCGCCGAGGCGGGCACTTATGTAAGTGCCCGCCTCGGCGGTTTTCTGTCATTCTTAGGATCTTAAAGGTCCCGGCTGAAACGGGCCTACCGCTTCAGGAAATCTTGACCGGCTAGAGACCGACGAGCCACCTCACCGGATTCCGGAGAGACTATGGTCGTCTGCGCCACCGCGTACTCCGTAGCCGGAGCTGGGGAACCGTCGGGCAGGAAATCTCCACCGTCCACCGCACGCAACAGCGCTGACGGGTCGACTCCTCGCTTGACCACCGCCAATGCGATGGGGCCGGCCTCGTGATGCATCGCTACCGAGGTAATGCGTCCCACCGCACGGTTCTTACCCTCCACAAACAGCTCGCTACCAGCCGCGGGCAGGGTGTGTTCCGAACCGTCAATATCGAGGAACACCAGGCGACGCGGCGGGCGACCCAGGTTGTGCACGCGAGCCACCGTTTCCTGCCCCTTATAACAGCCTTTGTCGAAGTGCACGGCAGTTCGAGTGTAATCCAGCTCCTGGGGGATGGTCTTATCATCCACCTCCGTGCCGCAACGCGGACGCCACGCTTCAATACGCAGAGCCTCAGCAGCCCACAGTCCCGCAAGACGAATCCCCTCCAAACCGTGCGCCAGGGTATTCAACGCGGAACGCGGCACAATGCTCAAGAAACGCACATAATCGGCGCCGGGGTGGCCTTCCCCCGCTTCGTCGTAGCGGTAGCCTCCGGGGGCGGGGGTATGCCAGGGATCTTCCCAGACCCGCAACGACGTGCCGGCGAGAACTGTCTCCAACCCCGGATGTACTCCGGACTCGGTGCGCGGGTCGCGGGCCGTCTCAAGGACCGCATACTCATCGCTCATATTCTGCACCTCGACGCGCATCATAAACTTCATACGATTGAGATAGTCCGTAAGCGGCTGAGCCTGGAAGCCCTCAACCATAAGCCAGATAGCCTCGCCATCGTCCACCGCGGCAGGAGCGTACTCCACACGACCCTGCGGGGTAAGCAGTAGGAACTCGCGGCTATCCCCCGGATGCATATCGGTCAGAATCTGCGAGGCAATGGAGGTGAGCCAAGTTAGGCGATCCGGGCCCGCCACACGCACCACCCCCAGGGAGGAACGGTCCACCACCACCAACGGCTCGCGCTCTCCGGCCGAACGGTCGCGTGCCAAAGCGCGCTGTTCCAAGATGGGGTCGCCGTAATGCGCTGCCACACCCTCGTCAAGTCCGGAGGCGGCAAAGGCGCCCTGAACCGCCAGGAGGGGACTGATAGAAACGGCCTCGGGCTGGCCAAAATCTGAAGCGTTGGAGGATTCAGTCACGAAAGGATACCTTTCAACATTAGAAGTCTGCCCCGCCGAGGCTCAGCTGGGCGGGGCAGACACAAGTTATTATTCGGCCTCGGGCTTAGATCCGGGCTCGGAGGTAGGCTCCTCGGCGTCCAGAGCACCAAACATGGAGGTACCCAGGGATTCACCGGTCATCGAGGAAGTCTTGCGCAACTCTGCGGAGGCGTGCTTGTGTAGCTTACCCTCAGCATCCGTGATTTCCCAGTCCCACATGAGGTTGCCGTTGACCAAGCCCCACAGACGTACGGAGCCGGCGTACTCGTGGGAGATTTCGTCGCGAAGCAGGTTACCGGTCTGCATCCGCACAACCGGTCCCTTGACCATGCCAACGTAGTTCTCGCTAATGCCACCGGGGTGGGCAATGGTGGCGAGCAGGGAGAAGCCATCATCCTCATTGCGGAGGGTTTCAACGCTCTTTGCGTCAGCGAAGGCGGGGATAATGTCCTTGGGGACAATGCCGAAGCCGCCGTCGGCGTCGGTAAGGGGTCGATCAATCTGCCAGAAGCCGGTCTCTACGGTGATGGGGCGCAACTTCTTACCCTCGTCGTCGAGCAGGAAGGACTCGGCACGGTATTCAATAAAGGGCAGACCATCCTGTTCAAAGGTAATGATCTGACCGAAGGGGGTGTTTTCCTGACCCTCATACCACATGGTTCCGGTGCCTTCCCAGGTGCCGAGGAGCCACGCGAAGGGAACGAGTTCAGGGGTTAGGTTGGTAGGAATCTCAATAGCCATACTCTCCATTCTAGCCCTCTCACTACCGGGCCAAGAGGGTAATCGTCGGTCACCGCGCGCCTGAGAAGATCCCCCCTAGGCGCATTATGCTCCCCTAGGTACGAGGAAACCCCCGCCCGGAACGTCCAGACGAGGGCTTACGCCGTCATTGGCGAGGCGGCTTGTACCCGCCTAATGACCTCTATTAGGTGTGCTTCTGCTCGCTAAAAGATTACTTCTGGCCGCTGAAGAGACCACGAACCACCGCGAATGCACCGATACCGATGCATACGGAGATAATAGCCATCAGCGCCATAAAGAAAGCTTCAAGAGCCATAAGATTGTTATCCATGTTTTAAAGCTACCATACGCACCCGTCAATTCGGGGTAGGTCGTAGAAGATGTAGGATCAGCTCTTCCGTCCCCGGACTATTCCCGACACGGCCGCACGGCAACAGTCTCGCTGTGAATTCAAGCGGGGCGGGTACACTAGTAGATGCCCCGCATGCAGAGAAAAAGGAGGGAATGTCGTGTACCGTATTGCGCTTCTGAGCGATACCGCCGCCCAGGACATCATCCCCTCCCTGAGCCTCCTTAGCCACCAGGTGCAGGTATTCCCCCTGGACACGGCGCACACCGTCCTCGAGACCCAAACCTTTGACCTGGTCATGGTGGACGCCCGTAGCGCCCTCGTGCAGGCCCGCCACAGCACCCAGCTACTCCGCGCCTCCGGTCTACAGCTACCTCTCATCGCAATCCTCAATGAGGGAGGGATGGCCGCGGTTGCTCCTTCCTGGCAAGTGGACGATATTGTTTCCGATCAGGCCTCCCCCTCAGAAATGGATGCGCGGCTACGCCTGGCCATCGTGTCCGAGCTAGCGCACGAGGATGCTCAGCTGGAAGACCGTATTGTGCGCGTAGGCAACCTGGTGATTGATACTCAGGCCTACTCGGCACACCTTTCCGGTACCGCACTAAACCTGACGTTCAAGGAGTTTGAGCTGCTCAAGTTCATGGCTCTACACCCGGGTCGGGTATTCTCCCGCGCGCAATTGCTCTCAGAGGTGTGGGGCTACGACTCCTATTACGGGGGCACCCGCACGGTGGATGTGCACGTGCGCCGCCTGCGCTCCAAGCTGGGCACCGAGTACGAGCAGATGATTTCGACCGTGCGCAATGTAGGCTATTCCTTCAACTCAGCACGTTAACTATGTTGCCCGGTACAACCGCCTAGTCTCCGTTCTCTCCTCATACGCTATCGCTCCCTCCGGTTCCAGGGTTTTCGTCATAATCGCCGGTAACCTAGACCGAACTCTTCAAAGATAAGGGTTCCCCGGTAGAGTTAAGGGAAAGTCTACGAAAGAAGGCAATGATGGCCCACAGCCAGACACCACCCCACGGGCACGCCACTGATGCCCTCGTATACGCCGAGCCCAAGCTCACCGCAGAGCTTCTAAAACGATTCGACCTTTTCGCGCAGGCTGTTGCCCGCCACGACGGTGTCTCCGCATTCTCCGAGCAGACCCGCGTCGAGCTATCGAACGCACTCCGTGAGCACACTCTCACACCCCCTCGCATTTTCACCGCCGAAGACGGTGAAACGCTAGCCGCAATCTTCGTAGCGCTTACCCCCGTCTCCGAGGAAGACGGAGGAGTCATTGAAGCTGCAGTAGCCCCCGAATATCGAGGTCGCGGTACCGGTAGCGCCTTCTTCGAGCACGCGGTTCGCGCCCTGGGCGAGGATGCAACCCGCTACCGCCTCTGGGTGCACGGCAGCGCGACCGACACCGGCATTGAGAGCCCCGCCCACGCCTTTGCAACCCTGCACGGCTTTGCCCCGGTGCGCGTACTGTACAAGATGGTTCTTCCCCTGGATGCTCAGACACGCGAAGACCTCGTGGAACAATCCGATGCACGCGTGCTCCCCGAAAACCTGCGGATACGCACCTACACGGATGCGGACGAATTCCCCTGGTTGCGCGTCAATGCTGCTGCCTTTGCCCACCACCCCGAGCAGGGCAAGCTGACCCTCGCCGACCTGCGCGAGCGCACCGGCTCGGATTGGTTCCGCCCCGAGGGATTCTTCATCGCCTCGGAAAAGGACGATGATGCAGCGATTGCAGCCTTTACCTGGACGAAGATTCCGGTTGGTCAGCCCACCGGAGAGCTGAGTCCCTCCGGCGAAATCTACGTGGTGGGAGTGAACCCGAAGTCACAGGGAGGCGGTTTGGGCCGCACCCTCACCCTGCGTGCCCTGGCTTACCTGGCTCTGGCCACTGATGAGAGGGGCGAGCCGCTCCACGCTATCGATTTGTATGTGGATGCCGACAACGAACCCGCCTATGCCCTGTACACTTCGCTGGGCTTTGGCGTGGCCACGGTGGACCGCATGTACGCCCCCTCATGGACGTTTCCTTCCGGACCCTTCCACCACGGTATACCGTCGCAGATGTACCTCACAAACTTAGTTACCAACCCGAAAAGGAGTACAGTATGGTACCCGCACCCAATAGCCTCAATAAGGCGCCTAAGCCCAAGCCCGTAGAGCCGGCCCCCATGACCGGCCTTATTCACATCAGTAACGATATTTCTAAGATTGAGCGCGCTGACTCCCGCGGCGACCGCATCGAAAAGGGCGAGAAGCGCTCCTACTTCAGCTTAGAAGAGGAGTTTGGCCCCGAACGTTTCTTCGACCGTGAAAGCAGCTGGCTCGACTTCAATACCCGCGTGCTGGAACTGGCTGAGGATCCGAACCTGTACCTGCTGGAACGTCTGAATTTCCTGTCGATTGTCGCCTCCAATCTGGACGAGTTCTTTATGGTGC
This sequence comes from uncultured Rothia sp., assembly GCA_963521575.1. Classification (GTDB taxonomy): domain Bacteria; phylum Actinomycetota; class Actinomycetes; order Actinomycetales; family Micrococcaceae; genus Rothia. The sequence continues at coordinate 13,666 of CAUQVM010000010.1, read as the reverse complement.
GCGTGGCCGGTCTGAAGCGTCGTATCGCCACCGGTCTGGCTGTGCCTTCCGCTGCGGGTCTGAGCCCCGAGGAGCAGATGGAGGAAATCTCCGAGCGTGCCCACCAGTTGCAGGAGCGCCACGCGAAGGTTTTCCATGACCAGGTGTTGCCTGCTCTGGAGGAGCAGAATATCCGCATTGTAGGCTGGAATGACCTGGATGCTGACGCCAAGCAACGCCTACGCCAGGATTTCATGCGGGATATCTTCCCGATTCTCACCCCGCTGGCCGTCGATCCGGCACACCCTTTCCCTTACATTTCGGGCCTCTCGCTGAACCTCGCGGTGTTCGTGCGCAACCCGCAGACCGGTAAGGAGCTCTTCGCCCGCGTGAAGGTGCCCGATCAGCTTGACCGCATGGTCTCGGTGGACGGTGCCCGCGCGGCCAATACTGCCGGCCGTGAGAGCCGCTATATTCCGCTCGAGGATATTATCGCTGAGCATCTTGACACTCTCTTCCCGGGTATGGAGGTCGTCGAGCACCACGTCTTTCGCGTGACCCGTAATGAGGACCTTGAGGTGGAAGAGGATGATGCCGAGAATCTGCTCAAGGCCCTGGAGAAGGAGCTACTACGCCGCCGCTTTGGCCCCCCGGTGCGTCTGGAGGTCGAGGACACCATCAACCCGACCATCCTCGACCTGCTTATTTCTGAGCTGAGCATCGACGAGTCAGAGGTATACCGCTTGCCGGCCCCGCTGGATTTGCGCGGTATGAGCGCCATTGTGCGTGCTAACCGCCCGGCCCTGCACTACCCCAAGCACATTGCGCATACCTCCCGCTGGCTCAATGCTGCCGAGACCGCCAAGGCCGCCGATGTGTTTGCGGCAGCCCGTGATCACGACGTGCTACTGCACCACCCCTACGACTCCTTTGCAACCAGTGTGCAGGCCTTCCTCGCGCAAGCTGCCGCAGATCCGCGAGTGCAAGCCATTAAACAGACCCTGTACCGCACCAGTGGCGACTCCCCCATCGTGGATGCCCTGATTGAGGCCGCCGAAGCCGGTAAGCAGGTCGTAGCTTTGGTCGAGATTAAGGCCCGCTTTGACGAGGAAGCTAATATCTCCTGGGCTCGTAAGCTCGAACGCGCCGGTGTGCACGTGGTCTACGGTATTGTGGGCCTCAAAACGCACTGCAAGCTCTCCCTGGTCGTGCGCCGTGAGGGCAATCATCTGCGCCGCTACGCTCACATCGGTACCGGTAACTACCATCCTTCCACGGCCCGCTTCTATGAGGATCTTGGCCTCATTACCTGCGATGAGCAGATTTGTGAGGATGTCTCACGCCTGTTCAACCAGCTCTCCGGCTACGCGCCGAAGACCAGCTATAAGTCGCTTCTGGTGGCTCCCCGCTCCCTGCGTAGCGGCCTCATTGAGCGCATCGATCGAGAAATCGAAAATCATCAGGCGGGTAAGCCGGCCAAGATTCAGATTAAGTGCAACTCAATGGTGGATGAGGCGATCATTGACTCGCTCTACCGGGCATCCCAGGCGGGCGTTCCCGTGGATGTGGTGGTGCGCGGCATCTGTGCTCTGCGTCCCGGTGTACCGGGTCTGAGTGAAAATATTCGCGTGCGTTCAATCCTGGGCCGCTTCCTGGAGCACTCGCGCGTGTTCGCCTTCGAGAATGCGGGTGACCCGGTTGTTTATATTGGTTCGGCCGATATGATGCACCGCAACCTGGATCGCCGTATCGAGGCTCTTGTACAGATTAAGGACCCGCGCCATATCAAGTATCTGCTCGATATGTTTACCACCTACATGAGCGATTCCTCGCGTACCTGGCATCTAGCAGCCGACGGCACCTGGACCCGTCACAACACCGATGACGAAGGTAACCCCCTGCAGGATGTACAGTCCTACTATCTACGTTCGCGCTCTCGCAAGAATGTAGACAAGGTCTAGCGGATACAACCTACGCATCGGTAACGGTGTAGCATACTGCCGTTTATACCCCACCTCTCTCGTCACCCCTCGCCGGGTGAGGGAGGTGGGGCTTTTTACTCTGTAACGGACGCTTGTGTTCATATAGTCGGAGGAGATGAACAACAGGTTACATAAAGATGACATTTTCCGCTGAATCTCCCGTACAATAAGACGCGGAACGTGGCGTATCTCAACCGCCGCACCGGCCGAACCACCAGAGATAAGAGAGACATGGCACCACAGGATCCCACCTCCACCTACTATTCGGCGCGACGCTTCGACGCGGTCAACAGCATTGACCGTTCCGCCTCCAACACCGCAGATATTGTCGCATCCGGTGCACTCATCTGGCGCCAGCATGAGGGCGTCTTTGAGGTGCTCCTCATTCACCGCCCCCGTTACAACGACTGGTCCTGGCCCAAGGGCAAGCAGGATCCGGGGGAATCCCTTGCGGAGACCGCCATTCGCGAGATTCGTGAAGAAGTGGGCCTTCAGGTCGTACTAGGTGTCCCCCTGGCCGTTACCTCCTACCCCGTCGGTGGCCGCCCCAAGGATGTTTTCTACTGGTCCGCCGCACTGCCCGAGGGTGCGCACGCGCTGGCGGATGAGGGTGAAGTCGACGAGTTGCGCTGGGTTACCCCCGACGTGGCTCGTAGCCTGCTCACCAATGAGGACGATCTCGCACCCCTACAGTCTCTCGAGGCACTCCTGCAGGCCGATGCGCTCCGTACCCGTCCGATTATTATTTCTCGCCACGCCAAGGCTAAGCCGCGCTCGCACTGGGCTGCCGCCGAAGACGACCGCCCGTTGGCCGGTACCGGCAAGCGTCAGGCCCTGGCTTCAGCCGGCCTCTTTGCCGCGTGGTCACCCAGCCGTATCCTATCCTCGCCTTGGTTGCGGTGTATTCAGACAATCACCCCCTATGCGATGGAGAAGGGGGTATCCGTGAAGGAAAAGAAGTCCCTCTCTGAGGCCGGGGCACAGCGCCACCCGGCCCGTACAGCTCGTACCGTCGCCTCTCTCTTTGAGAAAGATGCCCCCGCGATACTGTGCACCCATCGCCCGGTGTTGCCCCAGGTTATGGAGGTTTTGAGCGGATACCTGTGGGCTAATTCCCCGGCAGATATTCTCCTTCCTAAGGAACCCTACCTTGAGCCCGGCGATGCACTCGTCCTGCAGGTAACTCTGGGGGATAATCCGCGCATCGTGTCGGTGGAGAAGGTCCGTCCGGCCCTGGATTAGCTTCTGCTTTTTGGAAAGCTTAACTTCTTATTGCGGACGCGCCGAGCCTTAGCGGGTGGGCGCGTTCGTGTACTTTTACGTTTGTGTACTTTTACAATGGAGGAGCGGTGTGCCCTTCCATGCCGATCCCACCCGTATACCCCCGTATACCAACGCAGACAAAGGTTTCTCATGAGCGACGCCCCCATTCCCACCCCGTATGAAGATCTTCTCCGCGAGATTCTAGAGGAGAACAATGATGCTATTGCGGCCGATGCTCAGCGGGCCGACCGTACCGGCACCGGAACCTTTGGCGTGTTCGGCCGCCAAATGCGTTTTGAACTGCGTGAATCCTTCCCCCTCATCACCACTAAGCGTGTGCACTTCAAATCGGTGGCAATCGAGCTACTGTGGTTCCTGCGCGGTTCGTCGAATGTGCGCTGGTTGCAGGAGCGCGGTGTGACCATCTGGGACGAGTGGGCTGATGAGAACGGCGATCTTGGCCCGGTATACGGCGTGCAGTGGCGTTCGTGGCCGGCTCCCGACGGCACTACTATCGACCAGATTGCCAAGGTCATTGATTCGCTCAAGAACAATCCGGCCTCTCGCCGCCATATTGTCTCGGCGTGGAACCCGGTCGAGGTAGATAATATGGCGTTGCCGCCCTGCCACGCCCTCTTCCAGTTTTACGTGCACGAACGCCCTGACGGCGTGAAGGAACTCTCCTGCCAGCTGTACCAGCGGAGTGCTGATATGTTCCTGGGCGTGCCCTTCAATATCGCCTCGTATGCTCTGCTGACCTACCTGATTGCTCAGGAGGTCGGCATGGAGCCCGGTGAATTCGTATGGACCGGCGGCGACTGCCACATCTACTCCAACCATCTCGAGCAGGTGAAGAAGCAGCTGGGGTACGGAACCGACCCCGAGGGAAATCCCTACCCTCCGCGTGAGCCCTACCCCTACCCGAAGCTCGTCGTTAAGACAAAGAAGCCTTCTATTTTTGACTACGAGTACGAGGACTTCGAGCTCGTGGACTACAAGCACCACCCGGGTATTGCCGCGCCTATCGCGGTCTAGGTCGGCCGGCCAACACTCAGAAGAGCATTAGGAGGCATTATGTACCGGCTAGGCGCTATCTGGGCGCAGACAGCCTCGGGAGTCATTGGCCGTGACGGCGATATGCCCTGGCGTGCACCCGAAGATCTGGCGCACTTTAAGGAAGTTACCCTGGGCACCCCGGTCATTATGGGTAGGCGCACCTGGGAGTCCTTCCCACCACGCTTTCGCCCCCTACCCGGGCGGGTCAATATCGTGGTAACCCGCTCGGTCACCGAGGCCGTTGAGCGCCAGGGGGCTCTGTGGGTTCCCTCGTTGGACGCGGCCCTATATGCGGCCCGCGACGCCGCCCGCACTCCGGTTGAACCGCTGAATCCAGCAACTGAGGGAGCCTCAGGCCCCCTTGCGGATGCCTGGGTGATTGGTGGCGGTTCAATGTACAGCGAGTCACTTTCACGCACCGATCTACCCATTTTTGGGCGAGTGGAGATAGTGGAACGTACGCTCTTTTTCTGCGCCGACGGGTCCAAAATTACGGGTGATACGTACGCCCCCGAGCTGGCCGATGGTTTCTGGCGCATCGTTACGGAGAGCGCACCGATGCGTAGCGAACACTGTTACCTGCTGAGTGAATCCGGCGAGCGCCTCCCTATGGAGTACTCTTTCCAGACCCTCGAAAGAATATAACCTCTACGATGGACTCTGGCAGTCATCCCTTTAGCAGAGGAGCAGCCGAAGCTGTTTTGGGGTACTTCTCGAGGTAGGGCAACCCTGTGTAGCTCGCCACCTTTGAACGTCGTCCATATATCAGATTTTTACGCACCTCGCGCCTACTCCCTCTGTACCTGGGAGTACACTGGGAATCATGAACTTTAATCCCGGTGACTCTGTAGGTTTTGTTGGCTGGCGCGGCATGGTGGGCTCGGTCCTCATGAAGCGCATGGTGGAGGAAGGTGACTTCAAGGGTATTACCCCGGTCTTTTTCACCACCTCTAATGTTGGTGGCCAGGCACCCACTTTTGACGGTGTCCTAGAGCCTTCCACCCTGAAGGACGCATACGACATTGATGAGTTGCGCAAGCACTCGATTATCGTGACCGCTCAGGGCGGTAGCTACACCGAGGCCGTGCATCCGAAGCTACGCGCAGCCGGCTGGGACGGCCTGTGGATTGATGCCGCCTCCACCCTGCGTATGAATGATGACTCCATTATCGTGCTGGATCCCATTAACCGCGACGTGATTGACCGCGGTCTGGCTTCCGGCATCAAGGACTACATTGGCGGCAACTGCACCGTCTCCTGCCTGCTGATGGGTCTGGGCGGTCTGTTTAAGAATGATCTGGTGGAGTGGGCTACCTCCATGACCTACCAGGCGGCATCCGGTGGCGGTGCCCGCCATATGCGTGAGGTGCTGGCACAGTTCCGCGACCTAGGCAATGAGGTATCCGCCGAGTTGGATGACCCGGCATCGGCAATCCTCGACATTGACCGCAAGGTGCTGGCTAAGCAGCGTTCCGGTGAGTTGGATTCCACCCAGTTCGGTGTGCCGCTTTCCGGCTCTCTGATTCCCTGGATTGATTCCGATCTGGGCAACGGTCAGTCCCGCGAGGAGTGGAAGGCCGAGGTTGAGACCAATAAGATTCTGGGTCGTTCCGCTGACGAGCAGGTCACCATGGACGGTCTGTGCGTGCGCATCGCCGCTATGCGTTCCCATTCCCAGGCGCTGACCATTAAGCTCAAGAAGGACCTGCCGCTGGAGGAGATTGAGCGCATTATCGCCGAGGATAACCCGTGGGTTCGCTTTGTACCGAATGAGCGCGAGGCATCCATGGAGCAGCTAACCCCCGTGGCTGCCTCCGGTTCCTTAGAAATTCCGGTGGGTCGCGTGCGCAAGCTGGCTATGGGGCCCGAGTATATTAGTGCCTTCACCGTGGGTGACCAGTTGCTGTGGGGTGCGGCCGAGCCGATTCGCCGTATGCTACAGATTGCTGTGAGTAAGCTCTAAAGATCACTGACAAGCTATAAGAGTGCCCTCGCTGCCATCCTATGGGGTGGGAGCGAGGGCTTTGTCGTAGGTTTACATTCCTTAGCAATTGCGAGAGCGGTAAGAAGATAAATCCGCCCTGCCCGGTTCGGATATTGAGCGGGGTATCTAGCGCGAGCCGGCGGTCTTGCGGGCCTCCCGGCGGATCTTGTGCTGTTGGCGCCAGCTACGGAAGCGGTACCATGCGGTGAGCACTACATGTTTCATCAACCTGTTGGCTCGCTGGGCCCAGGTAAATTCTGTATCCCAAATACCCAGGCCGATGAAGATAAAGAGCCAGCCGGGGCCGGGGGTTACGAGCATAATGAGGCCTGCAATAAAGCAGAAGGCACCCACAGCGATGACGAGGGGCTTATAGAAGTGGCGCATCACCGGATGTGCGTTCATGCGTTCCTTGCGGGCTTCGAGCCAGCGGTGGAAACGACTGGTTTCGCTTTCTTTGACTTCGTCTGCGAGGGTTTTCAGGGGGTTCCTTCCTCTGAGAGTGGGATGCTCGGGTTGGCGGCGAGTGTATCGGTACGGGCGGCGCGGTCGGGCATGGGTTTAGAATAACACCTGCAGCTATGGTGAGGCACCATACGGCTGCTGGGGGTGCCGTGCAAGTTTTTGTCATATAGGGATATTTTGCGTAATACAGGTGCTTTTTAAACCAAATCCTGTTCAGGTCATATTTACCTTTATACACTGTATGTAGATGTCCGCACGGCTTTACGCCCCGTACAGAATGGAAGCACCCCACGATGTCGAAAACATCGTCACCCTCCGCACACACCGCCGCAGCATCCGGTGCCGCAACCGAGGCGGCGCCCACTCTCAACGAACGCCTCGAGCGTCTTCCCTTTACCCGTGCCCACGGCAAGCTCCTGGGAATCTCGGGTCTCGGCTGGGCCCTCGACGCTATGGATGTTGGACTTATCTCCTTCGTGATGGCCGCCCTCATCAAAGAATGGAATCTCAGCCCCACCGAAGCTTCGTGGCTCGGCTCCATCGGCTTTGCCGGCATGGCCCTGGGCGCTACCTTCGGCGGCCTGCTCGCCGACAAGCTCGGTCGCCGCTACATCTTCGCTCTCACCCTACTGATCTACGGTCTGGCCACCGGCGCTTCCGCCCTAGCCACTTCCCTGGGTGTACTCCTCGTCTTCCGTTTCCTGGTCGGCCTGGGCCTGGGTGCCGAGCTACCCGTAGCATCCACCCTCATCTCCGAGTTCTCACCCCGCGTTATCCGAGGCCGCGTCGTGGTTGCCCTCGAAGCTTTCTGGGCCGTCGGCTGGATTCTAGCCGCACTCATCGGAACATTCATCGTGCCCCAGGTAAACGGCTGGCGTTGGGCACTGGCCATTGGCCTCATCCCCGCCATCTACTCCTTCGTCATCCGCATCGGCACCCCCGAGTCGGTGCGTTTCCTCGAATCCGTCGGCAAGCACGAACAGGCCCGCGGCATTGTGGAACGCTTCGAGGCTTCACCGACTTTCTTCCCCATCGAGAAGAAAGCCGAACCCACCGTGCAGGTCGCGGAACAGTCCTCCGCGCCCACAAGTGCTTACGAGGACGAGTCCAGCATCCACTCCATCTGGTCCAGCGGGCAGCGTCGCAAGACCATCGCCCTGTGCGTTCTCTGGTTCTGTATTATTCTCTCGTAGTACGGCGCCTTCATCTGGATTCCGACCCTGCTGAGTGCCCAGGGCTTCAGTCTGGTCAAATCTTTTGCTTTCACCTTGATTATGACCCTTGCACAGCTACCCGGCTACGCGGTAGCTGCCTACCTCATTGAAAAATGGGGACGACGCGCCACGCTGGCGACCTTCCTCATCGGCTCCGCTCTAGCGGCAGCAGGCTACGGCATGGCCCACTCCGAGGTGTTCATTATTATCGCCGGTTGCCTGCTCTCCTTCTTTAATCTGGGTGCCTGGGGCGCACTGTACGCCCTGAGCCCGGAAATCTTCCCCACGCACCTACGCGGGACCGGCACCGGTGCAGCCGCAGGTATTGGGCGTCTCGCATCCATCGCGGCACCGCTCATTGTGCCTCCGCTCGTGGCCTTCGGCGGAACGCCCCTACTATTCACGCTCTTCTCGGCAGCATTCCTCATTGCGGCCACTACGGTGTTCTTCCTACCCGAACGTCGAGGCCAGTCCCTCTGAAACCCCTCAAGAAAACCCGAAAAACCTCTGCACAGAGATCTACGGGCACATATGCAGAGCACAAGCGCGCCGTGTTCTTCCATTCCCCTAGAGCGGAAGAGCACGGCGCATTATGTACGTCATAATGATTAGAAGTTCCACCACACATCCTAAGGGACATTGCACATGCTAGATTCTTTCACTCACAGTACCTACCGCACCGAATTTGCTCCCTGGCCCGTCAGCGAATACTACGATGCTCTGCGCCGTTCCGGAATAACGGAGGCACTTCTACTTCCCGGCGAGCTCACGGTATACCGTGCAGACGGGGCGAGGATGAGCTACTACCTGGACTGGCCCGAAGATTTTAGTGATTCCACCCGCACTATCGAGCTACGGCCGCGCCTCAAAAATTCCTATCCCCAAGACTTTCGGCTTACCGTGCAGGTGCGCGAAGGACACGCTATCTTCACCGCTATTGCACTCAGCTTCTGGGAACAGCGCGATGGCGCACCCGCAGAGCGTACCCCCATCGCCCGCTGTTATCTGCCCCTGGAGAATGCACATCCCCTTCAGGAGGGAGCCGGTCCTCTCTCCGAGGCCAAGATACCCCTCATACTCGGGTGTGGGATATAGGTGATACCAACCCCGCCCGAATGGAGCTCATCCGTACACTTTGCGAGGGAATCGCAACTGGTGTCACGGCCTGGGCACCCCTACTCACCCCAGGGCAGGCTCAAATTGACCGCGCGGAGAGTATTTTGCAGGCGGTACACGTCAATGCTTCCGAAAGCATGGGCGGCATGGTCCGGGCTCTCGTGATTGAAGAAGACACCGCGGGGTCGGGCCGGGAGCTCTCGAGAGGCCGGGGTGATGGAGTTCTCGCCTACTACGCCAATGTGCTCTCCCCCGTCCCCGGAGAGTTTGGCAATATCGCCTGGTCCACGCGGGAGGATGCCGAGTATTTTCCGTACCGTCCAATCCGCCACAAACCAATCTTTCACGGCCCTTGTGCGCCCGAACGCCTGCCCCTGGCCGTGCAGACGCTCATCGCATACCTACCCGATGCCCCGGCGGCAAACTTGCGGACGGCACCGCCACGAAAAAGGGCCGGCGGAACAAATTAGCCGATGTATTTGGATCTTCCACTTTTCCCCCTTCTATCCTGGCCCGACCAGGAGTGAATACGCCTCGGGGCGGCATCCCCTATGGATACCGCCCCGAGGCGTTTATTCAGTCATAGTGTTCTCTTTGAAGGACTAAGCCCCTCAATACGCCGCTAAATCTGGCCGTTGACCACGACGGGCTCGGGTACCAGAGTCACTCCAAAATGTTCCTTCACACCATCGCGCACGGCACGGGCAATGGCAAAGATATCTTCGGCGGAGGCTCCACCGCGGTTAGTAATCGCGAGGGTGTGCTTGGTCGACAGGCTTGCACGACCCTGAGCAATCTCGCGGGACTCGCCCTCCAGGCCAAAACCCTTGTCAAAGCCGGCATGCTGAATTAGCCAAGCAGCCGAGAGCTTCACACGGTCCGGGTCCTCAGTGCCGGAGCCGAACGGACTAGTCTTGACAATAATCGGGAAGTTCGGGGCACCCTCGGGTAGAGTCTCCAGGACCGAGCGGGAAACAATCGGGTTGGTGAAGAAGGAACCGGTTGAGAAGGTATCGCGGTCCTCGGGATTGAGAACCATACCTTTAGAGGCACGTAGCTGGAGCACCTTCTGGCGAACTAGCGCGGAATCGGCGCGCTCACCGGGCTCAACCCCCAGGCTCTTGGCCAACTCAGCGTACTTAATCGGGGAAGAGAGGTTGCCGAGGGTGAACTGGAAGTCAACAGTCAGCACCACGTAGCGGGGCGAGCCATTAACGGTGGAACGCTTGAGAACGGAGTCACGGTACCCGAAGCGCAGGTCAGCCGCGGCGAAGGTTTTCACAGCGTTCTTTTCTCGGTCCCAGGTGCGCACGGAAGCGATGAATTCGCCGACTTCCACGCCGTAGGCACCCACATTCTGTACGGGGATTGCCCCCACAGTGCCGGGGATTCCGGAGAGTGCGGCAGGACCGACCCATTCGTTCTCAATGCTGAGCTTCACAAAGTCGTCCCAGACGGTACCGGCCTGCACGCGCACATTGGCGCCGCCGCAGGCGGGAATCGGTAGCACGTCTACGCCATTGGAGGCGATGTGCACAACGGTGCCGTCAAATCCGGCGTCGGAGACGAGGAGGTTGGAGCCTCCTCCAACGATGAGGACGGGATCGCCGGCCGCATCTGTGGCAGAAACCGCTTCAATAATTTCTGCTTCGGAGGTGGCTCGGACATAGGTCTTAGCGGGGCCGCCAACCTGGGCGGTAGTTAGTTCGCTCAACAGCTTTTCAGTCATGTGTTAAGAATACCGGTCACGCCGGGGCCCACCACCCGAAAGCCTTCAAGTCTCAAAAACCTTATAATAATTTTATTTGCATAGATCCGCAGTTACATGAGGCCAAAGTCAGAAAGAATCCCGTCTCGCAGAATCCAGGCACTTAAAAGCCACGGTGGGGCGGAACCTACCGGGGCCTAAAGCAAATTTGCTCTTAGCCGATGATTAGGAGGCGAAGCGTACCAGAGCCTGGCTCTTCATCAGAACCTTCTGTTCCTTACCCTCCTCGTCACGGGCGGTGACGGTTAGGTCAATGCGGGCAGTTCGCGCCTCTTCGTTCAGCGCACCCACCTTACCGGTAATGGTCAAGGGATTGGTGGGGGTGTCGGGGTTTTCACCGCCGGGAGCATCCGCCACCGGAACGGGCTTGGTGAAGCGGGTCTGATAGTCCACAATTGCCCCCGGATCCCCCACCCAGTCGCTCACCAGCTGAACGGCGGTTCCCATGGTCAGCATGCCGTGCGCAATGACGCCCGATAGGCCCACCGACTGGGCGAAACGCTCATTCCAGTGAATCGGATTAAAGTCGCCAGAGGCACCGGCGTAGCGCACTAGCGAGGCACGGGATAGTTCCACTCTGCGGGATCCAATCTCCTGCCCCTTCTCAAGTTCCTCAAAACGCACCATTAGTTTCCCTCCTCAGCACGGACCAGCAGAGACGAAATACAGGTGGCCACGGGCTCACCCGCCGCATCAGTAATCTCCTCGCGGGTGGTCAGCATTGCGCCAGCACCCATAACCCGCAGGGAGTCTACGTGCACCTCGGTGCGTAGCTCGTCTCCGGCCACAATGGGACGGTGATGGGTGAAACGCTGATCAGCATGCACCACGCGGGAAAAATCGATTCCCGCAGACTCGTCGTTAATGAGCGCCGCGTCTGCGGCCTGGGCCAGGATAATGGCAAAGGTCGGCGGGGCGATAACGTCCGCATAACCGGCCGCACGGGCTGCCTCAACATCGTAGTGGAAGAGGTGTTCTGCGTGAACTGCTCGGGCAAATTCGCGGATCTTCTCGCGCCCGACGGCGTAGGTGCCCTCGGCGGGGTAGACCCTGCCCACAATCTCAGGGTTAATGCTCATAGTTTCAGTCTACCGGCCCCGTGCACAGTGTTCAGCCCGGGCACGCGGAGTGGACACATCAGCTCAAATAATTACACCTTTCGCCAGATTCCAAAATAAAAGCAAACCTAAATCACATAAAATCAATTATCAAATTCTATACCACTCGAGCAAATTCCAAAAGCTCTGCATAAGATGTACGATTTTCATCCCATCGTCTTGTATATCCTTGAGGCTTATTTCGCTTCTGCACGGAGGTTAGAACCAACTCATGTTTTGCACGTGATACTGCTACAAAAAACGCATGGAGGACTTCCTTCGGAACTTTAGTCCCTTGTGCATAATCAGATGATCTTGACCAGAAAATTTGATTTTCAACGCCAAGAAGAATCACTTTCTCAAATTCTAATCCTTTACTTTTATGGATAGTAAGAATTTTTACAGCACCCTCACCAGACAATCTACTAAGTGCCCTAGACGGATCTCCATCAACACGCAACTCACTAAAGAAAACTTTATATACTTTTTCTTTACATTTATGAATATAACCCTCCTCTTGATAATTATCAGAAATTGAGTGAAATAAAGAGTCAGGAAAGAGAGTCCACAATTGTTTAAAGAGAACTTGCCAAGCATCCCGATTAGAGCTCTCAAATTCCTCAGATTTTACGTATTCTTCCCCATCGGAAATAAGATCACTAAGCCCATTGGTAATCTTCTGCGCCATCGTGTCAGATGCAGAAACGCGCTCAGCAAAATTCTTAAGCGCAATGTAGGCCTCAGAATCAGGCTGACCAAAAACTAATCGCAAAAAATTAAAAACAACAATCGAAATTGGTTCATCTAATAAACTTTGAATTTTGGCTTCATCACAATATGCAATATCCCTTTTTTGTAATTCTTTCATAAGGGGGACAGTGATAGATTCAGGCTGCTGACGCACCAAGACAGCAATCTCATCCGAGCTAGTATCAGATTGAATCCACTTTTGAATCATATTTGAAATATTTATGGCTTCTTCAACGTCAGATGCATATGATAAAACATGAACATCACCGCTGGTGCCCTCTATAGTATTCGCAATAGAATCACCGTTCGTTTCGAGGACTCGAGTGATATTCTGCTGGATTCTTTGCAGCCTTGGAAGCGAACGAAAATTTCGATATAGGCTAATTTTATTAGCAGCGAAATCCTTCTCAAAATCTTCTACGATACCTTCCAATGCCCCAGCCCATACCATAATTTTTTGCTTTTCATCACCAACGGCAGTAACGATACTATTTGATTCTCTGAAAATTTTCCTAACCAAGCGATACTGTATGTTAGTTGTATCCTGGAATTCATCAATAAAAACATAACTATACGATTGCCGAAGAGACCATAAAACATAAGAATTAGATTTAACAATCTCAATGGCTCGCTCTTCCAATTGATTATAATTTGTTCGATCGGGATATAAATCACCATCAGCTAAAGATGTATCAATCTCATAATTATCATCCAGTCGATATTTTCCTGATAAAATATCCTTATAGTTATCAACTATCATTTTACTAAAAGCATCAAATGTCATGCTATCGAAACGCGCTGAGTACATCCCCCCAGAACGCTTACGAACACGTTTATCAAGGTTGCGCGCAGCATCAACTTTAAATGAAATCGCCAAAATACGCTGTGGATAGCGACAGCTACCTGTTCGCAGCAGAAAGTCAGCACGCTGAGCAAGCAACTCGGTTTTACCAGCTCCTGGACCCGCACTAACTACGATATTCTTTGAAGAC
>CAUQVM010000009.1:0-26465 GCA_963521575.1 uncultured Rothia sp. | reverse complement strand
AGGCCTGCCAGCTCGCCCCAGATAGAAGGGTTCTCGCTCATATGCTGTCCTTAAACGTCGGGGACCTGTCCTTCTATGATTTTACCGCGCCAGTTTGTGGGCCAAGCGTTCTTCCCCAGAAATACCTCTGCGGCTTCCGGCTGACCCGATAGTTTCATCGAGTCAACCGAAAGCTGCAGAAATAGGCGGAATACTTTTGTCGTTTACGAAGATACCGCTACGGCGTCTGTGGAGCGATTACGGCGAATGGGCAGAATCTTTCGGTTCTTCAAAGCCAGCGATGGCTTTTCAACATACAGCCAAGACAGCCACGCTAGGCCAACGGTAATGGTAAAAGTCAGGATGGCGTTCAGAACCCATCCCAAAGACGCACTACCAAAGATCACCAGAAGAATCTGGACCGGGAATGCATAAATATATACGCCGTAAGAAATGTCGTTATGTCGACACACGTCAGTCTTAACCGCAGCGCTGAGAGCCAGGATTCCGTAAGCCACAGGCAGGTGCATGTACTGGGCAATACCAGGTGCAAACCACTGCAGAGCAAATCCTAGAATCGTGACCACAATAGCCAGGGTAGCGTTATAACGAATACGTTTACCCCACATATAGAGAATGACACCTGCGAAAAAGTAAGGATGCAGGCGAAGAATATGCTCTACAAAACGGTTGGGTTCACGCCCCATCAGTTCAAAAATCTGGTGCCCGAAAAATAGCCCTGTATAAATGACAGGAACCAGCCATTTTGCGTTCTTACAAATAAACCCAATGTAGAAAATCGGGATAAGCGCCAGGTAAGCGAGAAATTCAAACCCCAGGGTCCAGGCTGACCCATTCCATGTGTGGGTGAAGGGTATAGCAATCGGGCCGCCAAAAAAGGGGGTATTGCAGATTGAAAAGGTCAAAATTGTGCGCTATGTATCCGCCTACGCCCTTCAGCGAATAGGGCTCTGCCGTGTGTCCGGTGACTACAGCAATCGGTGCGCACAAGAAAACAACGAACAGAATGGATACCCAGTAGCCGGGGAAAATTCTTAGCGCGCGACGCTTAACATAACTGGCGATAGTACCCCGTTGTGTGCTGTGAGCAATCAGGAACCCTGAAATGCAAAAGAACATATTCACAGCCCATTCACCCAAAGTGCCGATGTGTTCGGAAGCAGGAATTCCAAGAATTCCAGCATTAAAACCGACGAGAGGGGCAGAATGGGCCACGATGACTAACGTGGCCAATGAGAGGCGAAGAAAATTCAGTGAATTTGCCTGCCCCAGGACAGCATCATAGAGGGAGGGCTTCCCCTGCCTATCCGCAGACACAGCGGCAGAATTTTCTGCATGTGATGTGAGTGACATATGTCCTCTGTGGTTGAGTTGAATATGTCAATCAGAGTAACTCAGAGTCCCCAGACTTAGTACATCTATTTGCTTATTTTTGCAAAATTGTTGCCAATGCCTCGTCAACCAAGGTCGGTGAGAGGGCATCCAGCCAGTGCACGCGCTCATCGGCGCGGAACCAGGTTAGTTGGCGGCGCGCAAACTGGCGGGTGGCAATCGTAGTGTCCTCAATGGCGCGATCCACGCCATAGTCGCGCTCCTCCAGGGTGCGGGCGAACTGGGCGTAGCCAATCGCCCGGGAAGCGGTCTTACTCTCTTGCAAACCCTGCTTGTTTAGGGCACGAATCTCATCCAGCAGACCCTGCTCGTGCATGAGCTCCACGCGGCGACGCAGGCGCTCGTGTAGTAGGGCGCGGTCCATGTTCAGGCCGATCTGAATGCTCTCGGTTACGTACTCACGCACCGGCATAAAAGCGGAAAACGGGCGGCCAGTCACCTCAAACACTTCCAAGGCTCGAATAATGCGCCGTTCATCTTTCACGCGCGACGCAGACTCCGGGTCCACCTCAGCCAGCCGGGCGTGTAGCGCACCGATGCCTTCGGTACGGGCCTGCGCCTCCAGCCGCTCGCGCACCCGCGCATCCGTGCCGGGGAACTCCAGTCGGTCTAGGGCGGCACGCACGTACAGACCCGAGCCTCCCACCAGAATCGGGTATCGGCCACGGGAGCGGATCTGTTCAATCAATTCGCGGCTACGCTCCTGAAACTCCGCGACGGAGGCCTCGTCCCGCACATCCATAATGTCGAGCAGGTGGTGCGGCACACCGCGCATCTCTTCGGCCGTTACCTTTGCTGTGCCAATATCCATACCTCGGTAGAACTGCATGGAGTCGGCGTTAATACACTCGCCGCCCAGACGCCGCGCTAGCTCAATGGCGAGCGCACTCTTGCCGGTTCCGGTTGGACCCACGATTGCGATAACGGGCAGAGTTTTGGAGATAGTCATGCGCCCCATTCTACCGGTTTGCCTCTCCCCCGCTTGATGCACGGGGAAAGGCCCGAAGGATGGGGCGCATAATTCATGAGTTAGAGGAAAGGGGCATCCGGCAGATTACGGGCGCTGGCCAATGGTCGGCATACCCAATCCCACCGGTGCACCGGGCACCTGGGTAGTTCCGGTACCGCAGGAGTCGGCCTGGGAGCGGTCCCAGGCGTCGCCGGCACGGGTGCGGCGCAGGCTGTACTGTTCGGCGGTCGGATCGGAAATGAGGTGGAAGGAACCGGCCTCGGTAATCGGTACGGTCACCATATCGCCGGGGCGCGGCACCTCACAGCCCTCGGGTACCGAGAAGTGTACGAGGCGCTGATCCGGGCCGCGACCGGAGAGACGGTGGGTCTGCTCAGCCTTACGGCCAGCCTCGGCCACAACCATAAGCTCCACGGTCTTACCGAGTTGCTTGCGGTTTTCCTCGCCCGCAATACGATCCTGCAGGGCAATCAGACGCTCGTAACGTTCCTGCACGACCTCCTTGGGCACCTGGTTCTCCATGGTGGCTGCGGGGGTTCCGGGGCGGATCGAGTACTGGAAGGTAAACGCGGAGGAGAAACGTGCCTGCTCCACGACCTTCAGGGTGTCTTGGAAGTCCTCCTCGGTTTCACCGGGGAAACCCACAATAATGTCGGTGGTAATCACGGCGTTCGGGATGCGTTCGCGCACCTTGTCCAGAATGCTCAGGAACTTCTTAGAGCGGTAGGAACGGCGCATGTCCTTGAGCACCTTGTCGGAGCCGGACTGGAGCGGCATGTGTAGCACGGGCATGACGTTCGGGGTCTCGGCCATGGCGTCAATGACGTCATCGGTGAACATGGCCGGGTGCGGAGAGGTAAAGCGCACGCGTTCCAGGCCCTCAATCTCACCGCAGGCTCGCAGCAACTTGGAGAATGCCTGGCGGTCGCCGAACTCCACACCGTAGGAGTTCACGTTCTGGCCCAGCAGGGTCACCTCAATCGCGCCGTCATCGACCAGCGCCTGAACCTCGGCGAGCACGTCGCCGGGGCGGCGGTCCTTCTCTTTACCGCGTAGGGAGGGCACAATGCAGAAGGTGCAGGTATTGTTACAGCCCACCGAGATAGATACCCAGCCGGAGTACACGTGATCGCGCTTAGTGGGCAGAGTCGAGGGGAACACCTCGAGGGACTCGAGTAGTTCGGCCTGTGCCTCGTGGTTGTGGCGGGCGCGCTCCAGCAGAGTGGGAAGCGCGCCGATATTGTGAGTGCCGAACACGACATCAACCCAGGGTGCCTTCTCAATAATGGCATCCTGGTCCTTCTGCGCCAGGCAACCACCCACGGCAATCTGCATGCCCTTGTGGCGACGTTTGACGGGCGCCAGCTGCCCCAGGTTGCCGTAGAGGCGGTTAGCGGCGTTCTCACGCACCGCGCAGGTGTTGAAAACGACCAGGTCGGGTTCGGTTCCTTCCTCAGCGCGAATGTAGCCATTAGCTTCGAGCAGACCCGACATTCGTTCGGAGTCGTGCACGTTCATCTGACAGCCAAAAGTGCGCACTTCATAGGTGCGGGGGGTGGTTTCGGTGGTCTGGGCGGAATCGCTGAGGGTCGAAGTCATGCCCTATAGGGTATCGGATGGGGGATAATGGCACTATGCAGGTTTCCCTTAGTAGTAACTTTTCGCGTTTATCACCGTTGTCACCGAATGACCCTTCCAATGCGGCGGGCGAACGCCCGGCCGATGCTCAGCCCAATAACCAGTCCGACACGCACCCCGACGTGCTACCCGACCCGCAGAATGACATGCGGAGTCAGGTACAAGATGCCGATCAGATTGACTCGCTCAATGATTCTCCCCATCACGAATTGCTGAACGCTCTCGTGGAAGAGGCAATTGCCGCCTATACCCCCGTTCCGCCCCAGGCGAGCGCAGATTCGACCGCGATGCGCCGCACCCTCCACGAGATGCTGGCCTGGGCGCAGACGCTGGACCAGGCCGGTGAACGCCCCGCGGAGCGCCTGCAGATTCTGGGAACCGGTATGCGTTCGATCGTGGTGCGCGTGGAATTCAATGCCGCACCGAATCTTCCCACCTCCATGATTATGAAGCGGTACCGTTGCAAGGATTCTACTCAGAACGCCGGCGGCTTGGGCTACTTGCGCGAGCGCTACGGTCTATTGGCCCTCAATAAGCAGGTACCCGGGCTCTTCCCCACCTTCTACGGGGCAGATACCGAACTGCGGGTTATTGCGATTGAGGATGTAAGCGCCGGAACCGCCGACGGTGAGCAGTACTCGGTTGCCCACGCTCTACTAGAGGGCTCGGAGGAACAGGCCCTGCAGGCTATGGGCTACTATGTTCAGGCTTATAGCTCGATGGCTCGCGCCGGCATTATGGGTGAGGCCGTCGAGACCTACCGCACCAACCTAGCTCGTGCAGACCGTAAGGCGCAGTACCCGGGAGCCATAGCTTCCCCGGCCCTGGCCGAGCGCGGTCTCAAGAGGATTTACGGTGTGGAAGAACCTACCGAAGCCGAGGATACGGGTGAGAAGGAACGGCCTAGGGTGCATCCGGTGGTGGAGGAACTAACCTTCCGGTTCCGCCGCGTCGTGCATCCTTTCTTTACTAAGCGCCCGCCCATACCCGAACAGTTCAAGCTCAACCGCGGCCGCGTCTACATGCTCTCCTCGGGTGATTTCTCACCGCAGAATATGCTCATCGGCGGTGAGGACGCGCAGGTGCGTATTGTAGATGCTGAGGGCACCTGTCTTCACCACCGCGGTTTCCCCTTTGTGGAGGCCATGCTGGGGTTCCCTTCCTCCCCCGAATATCCGCGCTACCGCGTGGACCGCGAGCGCACCCTGCCGGCCCTGTATTCGGTACTCTTCGAGGATGCTCCGCTGGATACGCATCTGGCTGAGGATCTGGCGGTGTGCACCGCTGTGACCGTGTGTGCGCTCGTGGAGCTGTACTCTACCTCACCGCGGGCGGCTTTGCTTCCCGCGATTCGTCGTGAGGGTGCGCAGCTCATACGGCTACTCCTGCAGATTTCGGGTTCGCAGGATGCGGCACTCACTGAGTGCGCCGACCGCATGGGGGCCGCCGACTAGCGGGCTGAGTTACCAGCCCTCGTCGGTTTCTCCCCCCAGCATCGAGCGTAGCCAGTTCCTCGCGAATCACCGCCATGGATACCGAGGAGGAGTAGCCTCGACGTCCCAGCATGCCCAGCAGGCGACGCGTCAGTTTATCCCGCTCGGCGCGGTCGCTCAGGTCTGTGCCCGGGCGTAGCTTCTTGCGTACGAGGGCTGCGGCATCCTCGCGTTCCTGTTCATCGGTGCGTTGGGCCAGGGCATTCTCCGCCTCCTCACCGCGCACCCCGCGTTCAGCCAGTTCGCGGCGCAGGGCCGCACGTGAAAGCTTCTTGGTGCGGCTCTTTTGCCGAACGAAAGTCTCAGCATATTCGGCGTCATTAATGAGTTTGGCAGCTTCAAATTTATCGAGTAGCGGCTCGATGAGGTCGGTATCGAACCCCTCGGCCTGTAGTTTTTTGCGTAGCTGCCCGCGGGTTTTGGCTGAGTAGGCCAGCTGGTTGTACACAATGGTTTTGGCGCGTGTGTAGGGGTCGGCTTCCTCGGCGGCGCGGGCTGCGCGCACTTTCTGCTTCCATGAGAGCAGGTTTGTCTCTCCCGCGTCATTGCCGCGGTGTAGTGGCTGATTATTCTGCACGCGTAATCTTCGGGTACCTCCCGCGGCGCTTCGCCTGCCGGTGCCTACACCCCGTGCCTCTTCCTCCGCGAGGCTACGGAGGAAGGCTTTTTCGGTTGGAGTCAGTGCTTCGTTCAAGGCGCTTCCTTCCCTAAAGAGTGTGCTATCCCGGTTTTCAGTGCCGCTACTTCCTTCGGTTCCTCCGGGGTTTTCACCGGCGCGTTGAGCGCCAAAGGCTGGAGCGTATGGTGAACGTTTCTGCGCTTTCTCCCGCTGAGCTTCACTCATACTGCGGAACCCGCGCTTGTAGTCGTTCTGCTTGGTCTTTCGGGTGGGTCGTTTTTTGTGCCGATCTTGCCGCTGGGCCTGACGCTCAATACTGTCCTTCTCCTCGGCGGTCAGACCCGAGCCAATGGATGCGGCACCAGCTCGACTCATGCGCCCCGCCGCCATGGGACGGGGCTCGGCACCGCCCGGGATGAAGGCGCGTACAGGAGCCTCGTCGATGGAAACGGTCGGGAGGCTCGGATCCACGCGCAGGCTCCGGTGCGCCGATTCGCGGTCCTGCCGCTGAATTTCCCGGCTCCGGTTAGCGGCCGGTGCCCCGCGCGGCGGTTGGGTAGAAACCCGAATGTGTCCGAGGTAGTCCTCGCCGTCATTGGGGACGATGCTTTCTTCCTAGAAACCGTGGGCGGCCGGATGCCAATCGGGGAACTCTTCGAAAGCTTGTTCCGGAGGCTCCGGCCTAGTTGAACCTGTTTGATGCTCGGTATCAGGTTGACGGGTATTAGACCGTGCCGTCCCCTCCGCCTGATGTTTGGGTGAAGGGTTGCCGGAGCGCCGGGTGGAATTTTTACTGCCGGTGTCCTGTCAGGCTGGTTCCTGCTCGGAAGGGGTGTTAGGACTGAGTTTAAGGGCTGATATTTCCTCTGTCAGCGTATCCCAAACGGGTGCTTCTATCGCGGGGTTTCCCCAGTCGAGGGCGGGTTCAACCGGAGATTCGGGAGTTCCAAAGGTTGGCAGATCAGCCCTGTCCCCTTCAAGGAGGGCGGAGGGAGCTTCGAAGGCGAGCGGTTCCCAGTTCAAAAGCCTACCGGAGCGTTTTGTCCGTCACCAATAAAGAAAGGTTCAATAGGCTCCAGCGCCGCGAAACCGGCATTGTTGTCAACTGCACCTGTATCTCCGCCGCTCCGTATATGTTCTTCTTGACCGGGTGCATTTTCTTCTGCCATGGCCGTCGTCCTCCTTTGTTCTATCAGCCCCACTCCCCAGTTCTACTCCCCCGGACTCGCTTTTCCCGGGATACCTCTTTGAAGGCGTTCTCCCGCACTACTAAACCACGCCGCGCCACTTACCGATTTCAGAGTTAAACGGCTATCGCCACGCACCGTGCAGATTGCACAGCACACGGCGATTAGCGCACAGGGGCAGTCATTCATGCTACTCGGTAGCGGGTTTAGAATTCTTCAGCCAGCTCGTCCAGAGGATCCTTCTCGGCGCTTTCAGCCTCGGTAGCGGATTCTTCGCTCGGTTCTTCCTCAATAATGCCCAACTTCACGAGAACCTTGTACTGTAGCTCCTCGGTCAGCTCGGGATTGTCCTTGAGCAACTTACGAACATTCTCGCGGCCCTGTCCCAGCTGCTCACCGTCGTAGGTGAACCATGCACCGGACTTCTTGACGATATCGTTCTCCACCGCCAAGTCGAGGATGCCGCCCTCAACGGAGATACCCTCACCGTAGAGGATGTCGAACTCGGCCTGCTTGAAGGGCGGAGCCATCTTGTTCTTCACGATCTTGGCACGAGTGCGGTTACCAATCGGGTTTGCACCGTCCTTGAGGGTCTCAATACGGCGAATATCGATACGCACAGACGCGTAGAACTTCAGGGCTTTACCACCGGTTGTGGTCTCGGGAGAGCCGAAGAACACACCAATCTTCTCACGTAGCTGGTTAATAAAGATGGCGGTAGTGCCGGTGGCGGAAAGGCGGCCGGTAATCTTACGCAGTGCCTGGCTCATAAGGCGAGCCTGCAGACCCACGTGAGAGTCGCCCATATCGCCCTCAATTTCGGCACGAGGCACCAGAGCCGCCACAGAATCGACCACCACAATATCTACGGCACCGGAGCCAACCAGCATATCCATGATTTCCAGGGCCTGCTCGCCGGTATCCGGCTGAGAGACCAGCAGCTGATCGGTGTCCACACCCAGCTTGGCGGCGTAAATCGGATCCAACGCGTGCTCAGCGTCAATAAAGGCAGCCACACCGCCAGCCTTCTGCACGTTCGCAACGGCATGCAGGGCCACGGTGGTCTTACCGGAGGACTCGGGGCCGTAGATTTCAATAACTCGGCCGCGAGGCAGGCCACCGATACCGAGGGCCGCATCCAGCGCAATGGCACCGGTGGAGATAACCTCGGTTTTAGCGGTTTCCTTATCACCCAGGCGCATCACGGCACCCTTGCCGTAGTTCTTATCGATCTGTGCCATAACGGCTTCAAGTGCCTTGGCGCGACCCTCTTCGGGAACGCGAGCTACGCTCTGAGACTTAGTGTTCTTAGCCACGGTAGTACCTCGTTCTTTGTAGTGTCAGTGAATGACGTTAATGCTGTTTCCCGGATCCGGACGATGCATTCCCCGCTCTCTCGCGGTAACTCTCGGAGGCTTACCCTCCACCGGTTCCTTCTGAAAACTACTCTAGGGTCACGGCCTGACAGGATAAGGCCATTTTCACGTTCTGTGGAAAAATCTAGGGAATCTTTTAGAAAATTCCCGATGTGGAAAAGTCTACCATAAATCGAACAAAATTACGAGATTTCTCGAAGTATCGCATAAGATTTCGATAAATATTTTCGAATACCTGCCGGAAGACCTATTACCCCGAAGGCCAATACCTGCACTCATACCCACACCAGGGTCGGGGGCTAGCGCTAGGCTCCGCGCAGACCCCAGCATACATCCTCGGGAGGCCAGCCCTACCGCAGCGGCTCCCTATCCGGCCCCCAACGGCGCTCGGCCGGAATATCCTGTGTATCGCACACCGCCAGCCAGACCGAACGCGGATTAATACCACGATCCAACGCTTCAAGGGCAGTCACATTCCCCAGATCGCCAAGGACCAAATCACGCGCCAAGACCGGCGCATACCCGGCCCCAAACTCATGCTCCATTAAGGCCCAAAATTCGCTCAGCTTCATGTATTCTCCTCCCGCAGGCGCATCCTATTAAAAGAACGGGCGATGCCGCACACCAACCGGTGCACGGCATCGCCTCAACAATCACGCGGTCTCTCGGCCGCTTCAAACTTTAGAAAGAAACGTAGTAGTCGTTCTTATAACGCTCAGACATCTCAGCCGGAACGGTATCCGGAACCTGAACGCCCTCAAGAACAGCCATACGGTCGGCTACCTCGCGGAGCATCTGCGACATCGGAATATCCAGAGCCTGGCAAATCCACGCCAGCAACTCGGAAGAGGCTTCCTTCTGACCGCGCTCCACCTCGCTCAGGTAACCCAACGATACACGGGCACGCTGTGAAACTTCGCGCAGGGTGCAACCCTGACGCTGACGGACATCTCGAAGAACCTCACCGATCGCCTGACGGAGGGGAATCATACGGGATTCTTCAACGACCGGAGCCATCTGCTTGGGGGTCTCCTCAATTTCCTTCCACTTGGTAATACCGTTAATCGATACGCGCTGCTTAGCCATAAAGCTTATTTATCACTTTCCTGAGTAGGTCTTCCCGACGCACGGGACTGTACAGAGTTAAGCCTAACTGATTTTTGCAGAACGGGCTAGGGGCCTCGTGATTTTCCCACCTCCCCGCGGCTTATATTCATTCAAACAGAGTAAGCTGTGCCTTTATTCCCGCTGATCTGAAAGAAACCTGTGAATTTGGTTTCGTTGTAGAATCTATCCTCCGGTTTACTCCACCCCTCCCTTCAAGGAGGTGGCTGCACTCCCCTTCACCGCCCGGGTCAGCAGAGCAATCGCATCCGCGCTTGCCGCCGCACGAATCTGCGCGCGATCCCCGCTGTAATGACGTTCAAATACCTCGCAGGATTCCGGGGTGTGCACACCGATAAATACGGTTCCCACCGGTTGCCCATCCGCCGAATCCGGGCCCGCAACGCCGGTGGTCGATACCGCGTAATCAGCCCCGCACACCCGTACCGCCCCAGCCGCCATTTGCGCCGCCACCTGCGCGTTTACCGCACCCTCGGTTGCTAGAAGCTGAGCATCTACGCCCAGCACCTGCGTCTTCACCCCGTAGGCATAGGAAATGATCCCGCCCCGGTAGTACGCCGAAGCGCCCGGAACCGTACAAATCGCGCTACCCACTTCCCCGCCGGTCAGCGACTCCGCTGTAGCCACCTGTACGGGACGTTCCTGCGACGCGAACACACGCACCGCATCGCGCAACAGCAGGGCCGCTGACTCCGGGGTTCCAGAAAAAACCTCCGCACGCTCCAGCACATACGAGGTCGAAGATATACTTTCATTCAATAGAGGACCCATTATTTTCCTTCCATGCGAGCCGGCCCCGCCACAGCGGCCGACCGCTCTACTCGCCGGGTATGCCCCGGTATTTACATCGCACACAGCGCCTAGACGGCGGCACTCGTACAGTTCAGGTACAGCTCGGGGGAGCGGCACAAGCCACTCCCCCGTCACTCCTTATTGAACTCCCTGATTTTGCAACCAGGTACGGCGCAGATTGTAAGCATCGCGCACATACACCAGGCCTGTCCACACGGTAATTGCCGTCACCGCGCCCATCAGAACCCAGCCCGGCACTAGCCAGCCCAAGCCCAGCTGACCCAGCGGTAGAAGCATCAG
This sequence comes from uncultured Rothia sp., assembly GCA_963521575.1. GTDB lineage: Bacteria > Actinomycetota > Actinomycetes > Actinomycetales > Micrococcaceae > Rothia. The sequence continues at coordinate 15,573 of CAUQVM010000009.1, read as the reverse complement.
CGCCAATGCCACCGTCTGCAACACGGTCTTCAGCTTGCCTCCCTTACCGGCCGCCATCACACCGTACTTAATCACGAACAGGCGCATAATCGTGATGCCCCACTCGCGTAGCAAAATCACAATGGTCACCCACCACCACAGCTCGCCCAATGCGGATAGCACGATAAAGGCCGCACCGGTCAGGAACTTATCGGCAATCGGATCGGCAATCTTACCGAAGCTCGTAATCAGGTTCCGCGAGCGCGCCAGGTAGCCATCCGCCCAGTCAGTGAGCATCGCAAGAATAAAAATAATCCAGGCCAGCCACCGGTGAGTCGGGTCGGTCGCACCAAAGGTACCGCCGGTTACCAAAGCCACAATAAAGAAAGGAACCGCAACAATGCGCAGAACCGTCAGCGCATTGGGCACATTCCAATTCGATGTACGAGGCTGCACGGTACCCTTTTCTGCTGGGCTCACCTCACCGACTGGATGGGGGATGGGCGCTTCGCTCATGGGGGCTCCTTAGGGTTTTGACGGGGTTTGAGCCTTCAGGCAGCTCTGGCAACGGGCAACTCCGCGTCGCGTCTCGTAGCCCGGCGACAGGTAACAGCACCGAATGGCACCGGAGGCGCGCAAACGCCCCGTACTTTCCATTATACGGGTGTCGCATCGGACACCGCGGGGACAGTACGGGGCGCATGTCGCAAACCGGGTGATGCTACCGGTCAGTTACCGGCCGGTCAGTTGCCAGGCGTCCTCTGAGGCATCGTCATTAGACTCATCGAAGTAGTCCGTGGCCACCTCACCCGGGTTCACCGCATTCGCGTAGGGGTCGGCCGCCGGGGCGGGAGGCTCCTCGCCACGAATACGGGCCAGGGTAGCCTGCAGATCGTCCGGACGCACCAGCACCTCACGGGCCTTTGAACCTTCCGAGGGGCCCACCACGCCCTGCGACTCCAGCAGATCCATAATGCGGCCAGCCTTTGCGAAGCCCATGCGTAGCTTGCGCTGTAGCATGGAGGTCGAGCCGAACTGCGTGGTGATCACAATCTCGGCTGCCTGTAGCAGATCGTCCAGATCGTCGCCAATCTCCTCGTCAATCTGTTTCTTGGCCGAGGAGACCATCACATCCTCGCGGTAGACGGTCGGGGTCTGCTTCTTCACGTGCTCCACCACCGCGTGCATCTCCGACTCGGAGACCCACGCACCCTGCACGCGCATCGGTTTCGAGGCACCCATTGGCAGGAAGAGAGCATCACCCTGACCGATGAGCTTCTCTGCACCGGGCTGGTCCAGCACCACGCGAGAGTCCGTGACCGAGGAGGTGGCAAATGCCATACGCGAAGGAACGTTCGCCTTAATCAAGCCGGTCACCACGTCCACCGACGGACGCTGGGTAGCCAGCACCAGGTGAATACCGGCAGCACGAGCCAGCTGTGTAATACGCACAATGGCTTCTTCCACATCGCGCGGAGCGACCATCATTAGATCGGCCAGCTCGTCCACAATCACCAGCAGGTACGGGTACTCGTGAATCGTGCGCTTGCTACCGGGATCAGGCTGGATCTTGCCTTCACGTACCGCCTTGTTGAAATCATCCACATGCTTATAGCCGTAGTGAGCCAGGTCATCGTAGCGAGCATCCATTTCGCGCACAACCCATTGCAGAGCCTCGGCGGCCTTCTTCGGGTTCGTAATAATGGGCGTAATCAGGTGCGGAATACCCTCGTAGGCGGTCAATTCTACGCGCTTGGGGTCAACCATGACCAGGCGCACCTGGTCCGGAGTTGAACGCATCAGAATCGAAGTAATCATCGAGTTCACGAATGAAGACTTACCGGCACCGGTCGCACCGGCCACCAGCATATGCGGCATCTTGGCCAGGTTAGCCAGCACGAAGCCACCCTCAACATCCTTACCCACGCCCATGACCATGGGGTGATGGTTCGCATGGGCCTGCGGGGAGCGGAGCACATCACCCAGGGCCACGGTCTCACGGTCCGTATTCGGAATCTCAATACCGATTGCGGATTTACCCGGAATCGGAGAGAGGATACGCACATCGGGGCTTGCCACGGCGTAGGCAATGTTCTTGCTCAGTGCCGTCACACGCTCCACCTTGGTCGCCGGGCCCAGCTCAATCTCGTAGCGCGTCACAGTCGGGCCACGCGAGAAGCCAGTCACCTGGGCGTCTACCTTGAACTGTTCCAGCACGGTAGTCAGGGCCTCAACCACCTGCTCGTTCACCTCGGAGGATTCCTTGGCGGGCGGGCCAGCTACCAATATCTCCTCGGAGGGCAGCACGTAGGCGCCGCTCGAGGACTGGACAACCTGCTCACCGCGGGCCCGTTCGGTGGCCGCGGCCTGCGTATTGTTCTGCAGAGCCCGGGAAGTGCCGGCCGCGCGGGCCGACTGCTGGGCGCCGGGTGAGTGAGCGCGGCCCGGAGCACGCCTTGTAGCCTTGGCCGAACCGGCCGGAGGAACCACGGCGTGAGGTTTTGTCTGCGGAGCGGGATCATCCGCGTGAGATGAGCCGAAGCCATCGTAAGCCTCCACGTCGAAGAGAGGACCCTCTCCGGGGATGCGACCGTATGCCGCGGCGGGACGTTGCACCTGGCCCGGGCGGGCAGCGGGCACGTGGGCGGCTTCCACATCAAAGAGGTCAGGACCGCTCGATGCGGCAGGAGGCTGTACACCGGGGGCCTGGTGAGTGCGTCCGGGGAGGCGGCTCAGGCGGTTCGGCTTCTCAGCCGGACGGGCCGGGGGCGCCGAGTCGGCCTGTTGCACGGGCAGTTGAGTGGTTTCCGACTGTGTCTCGTCCACCCGGGCGTTAATAAAGGCCTCATCCCCAACGTACTCGTCCAGGGGACCGTTATCTTCCTTGGCCGAGCCAACACCCATCCAGCTACGAAAGCGCCCTATAATTCCGCCCGAAGAGACCGGATAGGAGGAGTCCTCGTCCCCCTGCAGGTAGCTACGGTCGTGTTTGTCGGTACGCGAATCCACAGTCTTTGTCGCGCTCCCCGAGGTGCGGGCGCGGCTGGTGCTATTTGGGCGCTCCCCCAGTGCCAGGCCGATCAGATACAGGGTGCGAGGGACCACCTGACGAATCGGGGTGTTCGTCAGAATCATTAGGCCGCCCAGGGCAAGGAGCACCTGGAGCAGAATTTCTAGGGCGGCTACGCCGCCGCTCAGGCGCATTACCGGGGTGCCCAGCATAACGCCGACCACGCCTCCACCGGCCCAGACCGCTTCGAAGCCGTCGGCAAAGGTCGGATGCCCCGCTTGACGGGCAAAGAAAAGCGCGGCTGCAATCAGAATAATGAGTGACCCGAGAGTCACACGGTTATTGCGTTTAATCTTGTCGGGGCCGCGGAAAACGCACCAGGCGAGGATTGTGCAGAGCACCGGAATCAGTAGCGAACCCTGACCAAAAATACCGCCCAACATGGTATGCCAAGCATCAAGGGGCGGGCGCAATAGACCCAGGGAGGGGTGGGCGCGCCAGTTGTACCACTCTACCCCGGCGCTAATGAGGCCGAAGACCAGCAGCATGAGGGCGCCACCGTCGCGGCGGTCTTTCAGATTGAGATCGGTGCGCACCGTGCCAATGGAACGAACCATATCACCGACGGCGTGGGCAATACTCAGCCACACCGAAGAGATGGCGTTGGTAATCGGGTTCGTCTCGGCGGAACTTCGACGCGCACCGCCCCTAGTTGAGGTGGTGCGCTTACGCGTGGTTTTCTTCGTATTTGTTGTATTTGTTTTCTTTGTATTTGTTCTAGAGGTCGTGCTTCGACCCTTTGCGGTCCGTGGAGCCATACCTTTTAGGGTATCAACCTTCCCGTTAATGTACCGACTTTTTATTATGCCTCAGATTCCGCGTACCGGTACGGATACGCAGAGGGCGGGGCCGACACTTCAGTATCGGCCCCGCCTCGTCAGGGTTTGCCCTTCGCTTCCCTATAGAGCCCTAGGCTATGACAGGGACGGGGCTACGAGAAACGGGGAAACAATCCGTTAGCTCTTCTTCGTCTTTGAGGTATTCTCAATGACTACGGGCACAATCATGGGCTTGCGGCGCAGGCGACGCGAGATCCACGCGCCGATGGTGCGGCGCACGATCTGCTGCAGCTGCTGCACGGTGTGCACCTTCTCGGGTGCGCGGTGCAACGCATCTTCCAGGGCAACGGTAATCTTCGGGACGATTTCGTCGAAGACGGAATCGTCCTCCGCAATACCGCGGGCGTGAATATCCGGGCCGGTCACCACGCGCTTGGTGGCGCGGTCGATCACGGTCACAATGGACACGAAGCCCTCCTCGCCCAGGATGCGGCGGTCCTTCAAATCGCTTTCGGTCACCTCGCCAACGGAGCGGCCGTCCACGTACAGGTACTCGCAGGGAACCTCGCCCACCACACGGGCCACGCCATCGCGCAGGTCCACCACGGTGCCGGACTCGCACAGGAACACGTTCTTCTCGGGTACGCCAGTCTCAATTGCCAGGTCGCCATTAGCAATGAGGTGGCGCACCTCACCATGAACAGGCATGACGTTCTTGGGGGTGAGAATGTTGTAGCAGTACAGGAGCTCACCGGCAGCGGCGTGACCGGAGACGTGAACCTTTGCGTTGCCCTTGTGCACCACGTGTGCGCCCAGCTTCATGAGGGCGTTAATAATGCGGTACACGCTGGTCTCATTACCCGGGATGAGGGAGGAAGCGAGCACCACAGTGTCGCCCGGCTCAATCTGAATCTTGTGATCACCGTTGGCCATGCGCGACAGCGCCGCCATGGGCTCACCCTGCGAACCGGTGCACATCATCACAATCTGATCGGGACGGTAATCGTCAACCTTCTTCAGGTCTACCAGCACATTATCGGGCACCTTCAGGTATCCCAGCTTCTCGGCGATGGTCATGTTACGCACCATGGAGCGGCCCACCAGGACCACCTTGCGGCCGCGCTCGGCAGCGGCATCCAGCACCTGCTGCACGCGATGCACGTGCGAGGAGAAGGAGGCCACAATAATACGGCCGCGGGCATCGCGGAAGACATTCGACAGCACGGGACCGATGTTCTTCTCGGTCGGAGTGAAGCCCGGAACCTCAGCGTTAGTGGAGTCCGGCAGGAAAAGGTCCACGCCCTCCTCCCCCAGGCGGGAGAAGTGGCGCAGGTCGGTCAAGCGACCGTCCAGGGGTAGCTGATCCATCTTAAAGTCGCCGGTGTGCAGAACCTTGCCGGCCTTGGTGCGGATGAACACGGCCAGGGCATCCGGGATCGAGTGGTTTACAGCCACAAACTCGCATTCGAAGGGGCCGAAGCGCTCAACCTGATATTCCTTCACCGCGAGGGTGTAGGGCTTGATGCGGTGCTCGGCGAGCTTGGCCTCAACCAGCGCCAGGGTCAATTCGGAGCCGACCAGGGGGATGTCGGGGCGGCGGCGTAGCAGATAGGGCACCGCGCCGATGTGGTCCTCGTGACCGTGAGTCAGCACAATAGCGACCACGTCATCCAAACGATCCACAATGTAGCTGAAGTCGGGCAGGATCAGGTCCACACCGGGCTGGGACTCTTCGGGGAAGAGCACGCCGCAGTCAACAATCAACAGCTTGCCGTTAATTTCGTACACGGTCATATTACGACCGACTTCGCCCAGGCCACCCAGGGGCACCACACGCAGGGTGTCCTTCTTCAGGCGGGGCGGGAGGGGAAGATTCGCTTCAAAGACGCTCATCGTGAGTCTCCTCTTTCTACATTTTCTGTTCTGTCTGTGTTGTGATCTATTCGAGGGTCTGGACGCTGATCCTCCGCGCCGAATGCGGTGTAAAGAATCGGTGAGTGAACGCATCCTCGTTTATCACGGGAAGTCTAGGGGGTGTATTCCGAAAGATATGCTCAGATCGGGCTCCCGCCCACGCGGCGGGGTACACCCAGAAAATACGCCAGAGCGGACCCCGCGCCCTGTTGGAGGGTGCGGAGCCCGCGGAAAACCACGAGGGAACCACCGCGCGCCATACGCCGCGGGGTAGCCACTCGCGTGAAGTCTCTAGAATACGTGTCAAGCCTGCAGAATAGCGGTCTGACTCATCCTTCTTGTATTTTCTTTTCCGGAATTCTTGCTGAACCTAGGGCGTCGGGCGAAGGAGAACTGCGCCCGAGCGCAAGAAGTACCACATAAGATTCTAGGCGTTTTTGAGAGTGTGGGCAATGCTCGAGGTCACGAGATCCTCACGCATGGCCCGTGCCACATCAGGTTCGGAGAGCACATGCGGCAGACGAACCACCGGCTGATCCAGAACACCCTGCCAAGCCAGGATCTCCTTGGCTGCCACACAGCCGGGTGCACGACCCATGGTCGCGCGAACAATCGGGGTAAGCTCCAAGTGCAGGCGCTGAGCCTCCACCAAGTCCTGAGCAACTACGGCATCAATCAGAGCACGGAACAGCTGGGGCGCCACATGGGCAGTGACGGAGACCAGGCCGACGGCACCCATAGCCATCCAGGGCAGAGTCAGACCGTCGTCACCGCTGTAGTAGTGCAGATCGGTAGTTGCCATAACCTCGGTGGCGGCACCAAAGTCGGCCTTGGCATCCTTAACCGCAACAATGCTCTCAATCTCGGCAAGACGGCGGTAGGTTTCCGGGGCAATCGGAATACCGGCGCGACCCGGAATGTCATAGAGCATAACGGGGGTCTCAGTTGCCTTTGCAATGGTGGAGAAGTGCGCGTACACGCCCGGCTGGGTCGGCTTGTTGTAGTAAGGGGTCACGACCAGCAGGCCGTCCACACCAACTTTTTCTGCACGGTGTGCCAGCTCAAGAGTGTGGGCGGTATCGTTCGAACCCACACCAGCAATAATCTTTGCGCGAGCGCCGACAGTGTCTTTCACGATCTGGAAGACGCGCTCATTCTCGTCGTCGGTCATGGTGGAGTATTCACCGGTGGTGCCGCAAACCACCAGGCCGTCGTGGCCGTTGTCGACCAGGTAGTTCGCCAGGTGCGCCACCTGCTTTTCGTCCACGGAGCCATCCGGGGCGAAGGGGGTTACCATAGCGGTCAGGAGGCGACCGAAGACGGGTTCAACAAAGGTACCGGGATTTGATAGGTTCTCAGACATATATCCAGAGTACTCCCCCGAATGCAGAAATTCTCTACATAGCGTATAAGTTTTCAGATAGTGTCGTGTAGCGCCTCCACCCTGAGTGCTTCTAATGCATAACCTTCGTATCTCCGCCCGAGCGTAGCGACCACGCATTGCGCATCGCCGCACGTGCTCGTTTACGCTCACCACCGGTATCGTACATGCAGGCTAGGTTAAACCAGGCCTTCCAATCCTCCGGATTAGCCTCCACAGCGGCGGCAAAAGTTTCAAACTCCACGGCAGCCGCCTCACGGTCCACCCGGCCACTCGGGGTACGCGGCAATGTGTCCTCCGCCAACTCGCCCAAGGCGGATAACTCCCGGGCCATCAGCTGAATGCGAGCGCCAAACAGCACCTCACGCACAAGAGCCCACGCCCCCAGTACCGGCAGTAGAATCATGCCGATACCCAGCACTACGCCCGCCGCCGAACCCGAGAATAACAGGGATACGCCGCGCTCACCCGTATACACCAGGTACAGGGCTAGCAGGGCGCAGGTCAGCGCCGCAAAGGTCTTACCGAACCCTCCCGCATCCACCGTCACGAACACGGCGCTAAAAATCAGCACACCCAGCATAAAAACACGTATCGTGAGCGGTAGCGGCAGAATCAGTACTGTTGCCACCAAGAGAACGCACGCGCACGCGCTCCACACGCGCAGGGAAGTCCACCAGGGCGTTGCGGAAGACGAGGTCGAATCCGATGCCTTGGTGGGCTGGGTAGACACGGGACGGGAGGAGCGTTCAGACATTACCTTCCCCTATGAAAGATCCATATAGGTATCCAGTCCCACGCTCAGACCCGGGTGGGAGGCCACTTCCCGAACACCCAGTAGTACCCCCGGCATGAACGAGGCGCGGTCAAAGGAGTCGTGGCGAATCACCAGTTGCTGACCCGGATCGCCCAGCAAAATCTCCTGGTGAGCCACCATGCCGCGCAGGCGTACTGCGTGCACGTGCACGCCATCTAACACGGCACCGCGTGAACCCTTCGGATCGGAGACGGTCGCATCCGGGCTCGGGCCCACGCCCGCCTCGGCACGCGCCGCCGCCACCTTACGGGCGGTGTGCACCGCGGTACCGGAGGGAGCATCCACCTTGTTCGGGTGGTGGATTTCAATAATTTCAACCGATTCGAAGTAGCGGGCTGCCTTCGTCGCGAACTCGGTGGCCAGGATCGAGCCAATTGCAAAGTTCGGGGCGATCAGCACACCCACGCCCGGATGTTCACCGAGTACATTGCGCAGAGAGTCCAGGCGCTCGGGGGTCCAGCCGGTCGTGCCAACCACCGCGTGCATACCGTGCTCAACCGCAAAGCGCACGTTCGCCTCAGTGGACTCCGGAACGGTCAGGTCAATAACAACTTCAGCACCGGCATGAACCAGTTCGTTGAGATCATCACCGCGACCCAGCGCCGCCACCAGGTCCATATCCTCTGCAGTATTTACAGCGCGCACGGCCTCCGAACCCATACGACCGGCAGCACCAAGGACCGCAACCTTCCAAATCTTTTTGCTCATTATTTCTCGCATTCTTCCCGGCGCGGGAGACAAAAGTCGTCCGCAAACTAACCCGCGGGACTTCTTCCGACACACTTCACGCGCTATTTTATGGTGGCGATTCAGCCCCTCGCTGGGCTGCCCGCTACCTCATATTTTCTTCCATTATCCCCGCTTTAACCTTCAAGCCCCTAGTCGAGACACCCCGTGAGATACGCGGCGAGATAACCCGGTTCCAATGGGGCTTTGGGAACCCCGATGACAATATTATGTTTTTTACGTCATATTAGTTCCCCGGTACGTTAACTAAAGGGAACAAACCTATAATTATTGAGTGTTTTTTTGTTCTACCCGCCCTACGGAGTACACAGACAGTATGAAGTCCCTCTTTACCTCGTCCGTACGTCCATACGAAGCAAATCGACGCTATATCCTGCCCGGATTGGACGGACTCCGCGCCATTGCCGTGCTCCTCGTAATGGTGTACCACTTCTGGCCCAACGTTCTACCGGGCGGCATGATCGGCGTGGATATCTTCTTCGTCATCTCAGGCTTTCTCATTACCTCGCTGTTGCTTCGCGAGGGCGCGCTAACCGGCAGGATTGCACTCGGTAACTTCTGGCTACGTCGCGCACGCCGCCTGCTACCTGCCATCACGCTTTTGGTCCTGGTCATCGGACCCATCAGCCTCATGATTGGCGGCGATATTCAGGTGAACCTGAGGCGGCAGCTACTGGGTGCAGCTACCTTCTCCTCTAACTGGATTTCGATCTTCGCCGGTAATGACTACTTCGCGCAGACCTCCCCCGAGCTCTTCACGAACTTCTGGTCCCTGGCTGTTGAGGAACAGTTCTACGTGCTGTGGCCCCTGCTAATTGTGGCCACGGGGATGATGCTCAAGCGATCCTGGCGCAAGTTTAGTATTGTCATGGTGCTTGGCATTATCGCCTCGCTGACCACCGCCACCGCGTTGTTGATGACCGGATCCCCGGTGAGCCGCGTCTACTACGGTACCGACACGCACCTGTACGGCCTGCTCCTGGGCGCGCTACTGGCCTTTGCCCGCCCCTGGTCACTGTACCCGCCGGCCGATGAGCAGGTTCTCTACCGTGTTGCCCAGCCTTTCGGTCCCCTGGCCTTTATCCGCGTGATTATCAGCTGGTTCAGCCTCATCGCCCTCATTCCCTACGCTCTACTGATCTCGGAGGCGGCCCCCGGCACCATTCCCTGGGGTCTGTTTGGTGCTTCCCTCCTGGCACTCGGTGTGATCCAGGGTATTCTGCCCGATATGCTCGCCGGCGCCTCCGATATCCTACGTAACCTGCTGAACTTCGCTCCCCTACGCTGGATCGGTGAGCGCTCCTACGGCCTGTACCTGTGGCACTGGCCCCTGGCCGTGGTGATGCACTATCTCCTCGGTGCTGATCGCTCTCCCCTGGTCAATATTGGTGTGCTCCTGGCAACTTTCGCCATCGCTGAGATGTCTTACCGCTGGGTGGAGACTCCCATCCGACGCCACGGCTTCCGCGACAGCGCAAACCTCGTGCTTGAGTCTTTCCAGTCTTCTCGCTCCAAGGTTCTTCCCATCTCGATTCTGCTGGTTGTCCTGGTGGCCGCAGTTTCGACCGGAGTGGCCGTGCGCACCGCGCCGACCATGACCGCCGCCCAGAAGTCCGTTGAAGACGGTAAGCGCGCTGCCGCCGAGCGTGTGAAGGCCCGCAAGGAAGCGCGTGCCAGCGCCTCCGCAAGTGCATCCGCCAAACCTCAGGATGCGGAGGCTACCCCCTCGGAAAGCGCATCCCCCAACCCTTCCGAGTCTAAGGATGTAACCGGCTCTATTGATTCCTCGCAGGTGAGCATCGTGGGTGACTCCATCGTTGTGGCGGTTTCACCCGAACTGTACGATAAGATGCCCGAAGCTCAAATCGATGCGCAGGAGGCTCGCACCATCGACAAGGCTCTACCCATTATTAAGTCTATGGGTACCAGCGGCCAGATTCGCAAGACGCTGGTGCTGTCGGTGACGGCAAACTCCACGTTCATGGACGGTCAGCTCGACCAGGTACTGGAAGCCATGCCGGCTGATTCGAAGCTCGTGCTGGTCACCGGCTACGGCCCGCGTAACCTGACCTGGATTGAGAACTCCAACGTCCTGATTAAGGACTTCGCTTCCAAGCATTCGGACCGCGTGGTGTTGGCTGATTGGAACTCTGCAATTCGCAAGGCCCTGAAGACTCAGGACGGATTGATCTCTTCTGACGGTGTCCACCCGGAAGCTGCCGGTCAGGAGCTTTACGCCCAGGTTCTGGAGAAAGCCATTGCTAAGGCCCAGAAAAAGTAACCGAACAGAGGAAGTAACCGCCCTGAAAAACTAACCTCCGTTCCCCTTCCCGGGGTCTAGACATCAGGGCTCAGATGTTCGAGGCCAAAAAAGTAAAGGGCCCGCCGGTTCACTCATTTGAGTGAATCGGCGGGCCCTTTACACGTCTCAGGTAAGGTTCGGCTGGCGCACGGTATCTAGCGCACGATGGTCGTAATCATCTGCTGCTCACCCAGATAGGCAGCCAGATCCCGCACTTCCTCCAGGGATATCGCGCGAATCCTCTCCAACAGCTCGTCAGTGCTGGTAAACAGCCCGGAGTCCAGCTCAGCACGACCCAGACGAGACATACGCGAGCCCGAATCCTCACTGCCGAGCACCGTGGATCCGGCCAACTGGCCGCGAACCTTCGTCAGCTCCTCCTCGGTAATACCGGCCATAGCCAGCTTATCGAACTCGTGACCCATCACCTCGCGCACCTGCTCGGTCTTAGCCGGCAGGCAACCGCCATACATGCCGAAGTAACCGGCATCTGAGTAGGCGCCCGAGAAAGCAAAGGTGCTATAGGCCAGGCCACGTTTCTCACGGATCTCCTGGAACAGACGCGAAGACATACCCACACCGAAAGCGCTGGTCAGCACGCTCATTGCGTAGCGGCGGTCATCCCCGGCAATAATGCTGGGGCAACCCATCACAATATTGGTCTGTTCAAACCCCTTCTGCACCTCGTGTAGCTCGGTCAGCGGCACAATACCGCTATCGGTACGCACGCGGCGCGGAGCCGGCGCCACACCCTCACGCAGGTCCCAGCCGTAGCGGGTCAGCGCTTCCAGCACCAGGCGCACCATGATGGCGTGATCGAGCGAACCGGCCGCAGAGATAACCAGACGGTCCGGAGTGTAGTAGCGCTTATAGTGCTCCCATACGGCGTCGCGCGGTACAGCCTGAATCTCCTCGGGAGTACCACCGATGGGGCGACCCAGCGGGTTAGCGCCCATGAGCTGCTCCACGAAGTTCTCAAAGGCCACGTCGGTCGGATCATCCTGATCCATCGCGATCTCTTCAAGAATTACGCCGCGCTCCTGCTCCAGATGCGCCGGATCCAGTAGCGCGTTCGTCACCATATCGGTAATGACGTCCACAGCCATGGCCGCATCATCATCGAGCACACGCGCGTAGTAGCAGGTGTGTTCCTTAGCAGTCAGCGCGTTGGACTCACCGCCCACTGCGTCGAAGGATGAAGCGATATCTAGAGCCGTGCGGGTTCCGGTGCCCTTGAAGAGTAGATGCTCCAGAAAGTGGGTGGATCCGAGCATACCGGGTGCTTCGTCGCGCGAGCCCACGCCCACCCAGAAACCTATGGACACACCGCGCGTACCGGGCATCTTCTCGGTGATGATGCGTACGCCACCGGGCAGAATGGAGCGGCGCACCTCATTGCCGCCCACACCCTCATAGATGAGACGACCGCGCTCGTAGTTGAGCTCTTCAGCAATGGCATCAAGCTCGACGGGTAGGGAAATAGACATGAAGAGGAAAACCTTTCAGCAATATTCAGAAAGTACCGGTTAAAGAACGCGCTCGGGCAGGCGCGCATAACGGAAGGGGCGCCCGGCCGCACTCGGCGGGATCTGAACCGTGCCGGGTACGTACCGAACGCCCCTCATCGCTAGGCGGGGTGACTACTTGTCGTCGCCGCCCTCAACGACCGGTGCGAGCGAGAGCTTGCCGCGGTCGTCAATCTTAGTGATTTCCACCTGAACCTTCTGGCCCACGGAAACAACGTCCTCAGCGTCGACCACGCGCTTACCGTCGTTGAGCTTACGCATCTCGGAGATGTGCAACAGACCGTCCTTACCGGGGGTCAGGGAGATGAACGCACCGAAATCGGTCACCTTCACCACGGTACCGAGGTAGCGCTCGCCAACCTCGGGAACCTGCGGATTGGCAATAGCATTCACGGCGGAGCGAGCGGCTTCTGCAGAGGGGCCGTCGGCTGCGCCAATGTATACGGTACCGTCATCCTCAATAGAAATATCGGCGCCGGTATCTTCCTGAATCTGGTTAATCATCTTACCCTTGGGGCCGATGACCTCACCGATCTTGGCGACCGGAATCTTCACGGAGATAATACGCGGTGCGTACTCACTCATTTCATCCGGTGCGTCGATGGCGCTGGTCAGCACCTCGAGGATGTGCAGGCGCGCCTCGCGGGCCTGGGTCAGTGCACCGGCCAGCACGGAGGCGGGGATACCGTCGAGCTTGGTATCCAGCTGAATGGCGGTCACGAACTCGGAGGTACCGGCAACCTTGAAGTCCATATCACCCAGGGCGTCTTCGGCACCGAGGATATCGGTCAGGGCGGCGTAACGGGTTTCGCCGTCTACCTCATCAGAGACCAGACCCATGGCGATACCCGCCACGGGTGCACGTAGCGGTACACCGGCGTTCAGCAGGGACAGGGTCGAGGCGCAGACCGAACCCATTGAGGTCGAGCCGTTGGAGCCCAGAGCCTCGGAAACCTGGCGGATGGCGTAGGGGAATTCCTCGCGCGAGGGTAGCACCGGGGTGATAGCGCGCTCGGCCAGGGCACCGTGGCCGATTTCGCGGCGCTTGGGCGAACCCACGCGGCCGGTCTCGCCGGTGGAATACGGCGGGAAGTTGTAGTGGTGGATGTAGCGCTTGGACTTAACCGGGTGGAGGGAGTCCAGCTGCTGCTCCATCTTGAGCATGTTCAGGGTGGTCACGCCCATGATCTGGGTCTCGCCGCGCTCGAAGATGGCGGAACCGTGCACGCGGGGTAGCACCTCGACCTCGGCGGTGAGCTGGCGGATGTCGGTTAGACCACGGCCGTCGATGCGCACCTGCTCGGTAAGGATGCGCTGACGCACAATGTGCTTAGTCAGGGCTGCAAAAGCCACGGAAACCTCGTTCGCGCGCTCCTCGAATTCCTTGCCCTCGCCGGTCAGAGCATCCATGAGATCGTCCTGCAACTCAGCTGCGGCGGCTTCGCGCTCCTGCTTGCCGGCAATGGAGTACACCTCAACCAGGCGGTCTGCGGCGAATTCCTTCACGGCGGCATCCACGTCCTCGCCGTGACCGCCGAAGTAGGGAAGCTCCAGGGCGGGCTTACCGGCGCGGGCAACTAGATCAGCCTGAGCCTTGCACAGGGCAGCGATGAAGGGCTTAGCAGCCTCCAAGCCCTCGGCCACGATCTCTTCGGTGGGGGCCTTCTGGCCGTCTTCCTTGATGAGCTTCCAGGAGTTGTCGGTGGCCTCAGCCTCGACCATCATGATAGCCACGTCTTCGGTACCGTCAGCCTTGGTCACGATGCGACCGGCCACAGCCATATCGAACACGGCGTTCTCAAGCTGGGTGTACTTGGGGAAGCAGACCCACTGGCCGTCAATCAGGGCCATACGCACGCCGCCGATGGGGCCGGTGAAGGGTGCGCCGGAGAGCGAGGTCGACGCCGAAGCGGCGTTGATCGCGAAGGTGTTGTAGATTTCGTCCGGGTTGCAGGTCAGGACGGTTACAACGACCTGCACCTCATTGCGGATACCCTTGGTGAAGGCCGGACGTAGCGGGCGGTCAATCAGGCGGGCGGCCAGAATAGCCTCGGTGCTGGGACGACCCTCGCGGCGGAAGTAGGAGGCCGGGATCTTGCCGGCCGCGTACATACGCTCTTCCACATCCACGGTCAGCGGGAAGAAGTCGAAGCCCTCGCGGGGAGACTTGCCAATTGCGGTGGCGGAGAGCAGGGTGGTCTCGTCATCGATGGTGACGAGCACGGAGCCGGCGGCCTGCTTGGCGAGGCGGCCGGTTTCGAAGCGCACGTGGCGCTTACCGTAGATGCCATTGTCGATTTCGACTTCGGCAAACTTGATTTCGGGACCTTCCACGGTTCCTTCTTTCTTCTTGGTCAGCCGGTGTTCAGCACACGAGTCGGCCTTCGATAGGAAATCACGGCACCGCTCCCCCACCAATTCCTACCCGAATGGGCCAGGCAAAATAGACCAGGTAAACTAGCAGCCCGGCGGGCGGGTTAGGCTGAGGGGTGCGTTGCGGCTCCGTAATTCGCTACCGAGGACCGCGGCGTGCGTGCTGGCACGGTCTTTTCTTCTGGGATTTTTTCTGGGGAATGCGCGACCCGTTGCGTTCCGCGCTCACCCGGGCGGTTCATCAGGTACCGCGCGGGTGTCGTGCGACGCCGGTCGTACGGTGTGCAGGTGCCCTGAAGGCGGCAGTACGGACGTACCGCTCACCTCACCCAAAAGAGTGGAGGTTACAGCACGTCCGCATGAACCGCCTACAGGCGATTAATCACCGTAAAGCGTCAAGACGCTCCCGTTTTATCGGCGCAGACCCAGGCGCTCGATCAGCGAACGGTAACGCTCGATGTCGACGCTCTTGAGGTAGCCGAGCATGTTGCGGCGACGACCAACGAGGATCATCAGGCCACGACGGGAGTGGTGATCGTGCTTGTGGAACTTCAGGTGCTCGGTCAGGTCGGCGATACGACGAGACAGAACTGCAATCTGAACCTCGGGCGAACCGGTGTCGCCCTCGTGGGTTGCGTATTCCTTGATGATTGCCTGCTTGACAGCGGGATCCAGTGCCACTTTT
>CAUQVM010000008.1:0-27061 GCA_963521575.1 uncultured Rothia sp. | reverse complement strand
CTAGTCAGTGAGTTTTAGGGGTGGGGAAACCGCTACAAAAAATCTTGAAAACCTCTGATGTCCGCTAAAAACCATCGAAAGTCCCCTTCGCAGGGGCCTTTTACAGCTCATCCCGCGGTCAAGCTCCCCCTCTTACCCTCCTACTCTCCTCTACCTCTCTTCTACAAAAAATCCCCCTTCTTCCATTCCACAGAACAGAAAAAGGGGGATGGGGACCGTGAATGCACCCGCTCCTAGAGAACTAGTACTGAGGCGGAACCTCGTTCGCCATATTGTTGAAGCGCGAATATTTACCGCTAAAGGCCAGAGGAATTGTACGGGTCGGGCCACCACGATGTTTCGCGATAATCATGTCCGCTTCACCTACGCGATCGCTATCGGGGTTATACATGTCCTCGCGATGTAGCAGAATCACCATATCCGCATCCTGCTCAATCGAACCAGACTCACGCAAATCCGAAACCATCGGACGCTTATCCGTGCGCTGCTCCGAACCGCGATTCAGCTGCGATAGCGCAATCACCGGAATATCCAACTCCTTAGCCAACAACTTTAGGCTACGCGAGAACTCCGATACCTCCTGCTGACGTGACTCTACCTTCTTGCCCGAGCTCATCAACTGCAGGTAATCCAGCACCACAAGTTTCAGGTTATTGCGTTGCTTGAGTCGACGGCACTTCGCACGAATTTCCATCAGGGTCATATTCGGCGAATCATCAATAAAGAGAGGCGCAGAATCAATGCGGCCCTGCAAGGTTGCCAGGTTCATCCATCCCTCACGATCCAAATCGCCCTTCTTCAGACGCCCCATCGAAATCTTGCCCTCGGCCGAGAGAACACGCATCGCGAGCTCTGTACGACTCATTTCCAGCGAGAAGAAAACAGTCGCCATATGATGGTGAATCGCCGCGGAGCGGGCAATGTCCAAAGCTAGGGTCGACTTACCCACACCGGGACGGGCAGCAATCACAATCATCTGACCACCATGCAGACCGCCGGTCAGCTCATCAAACTCGATAAAGTCCGTGGGTACACCGTACACCCCATCCGGGCGGTTCGAGTTCGCATCAATCTCATTGATAGCCGCCTCCAAGGCTTCCGAGAAAGGCACATAGTCTTCCTTCATCTTGCCATCAGTCACCGCATAAATCTCGGCCTGCGCCTGGTCGACCAGGGTATCCACTTCGGTCTCGTTGGCGTAGCCCAGCTGCGCAATCTTAGTACCCGCCTCAATGAGGCGACGCATCACCGCGTGCTCCTTCACGATCTCAGCATAGTACTGAGCGTTAGCTGCAGTAGGAACCGAAGCGATCAGGGTATGAATATAGGATGCACCGCCCACACGACTCAGCTCGCCACGCTTCTTCAGCTCATCAGCGACCGTAATCGCATCAGCAGGGCTACCGTGACCGTAGAGAGAAAGAATCGCCTCATAAATCGTCTCGTGCGCCGGCTTATAGAAATCAGAGGCGCGAAGGCTCTCAACCACATCTGCAATGGCGTCCTTTGATAGGAGCATGCCACCGAGCACCGACTGCTCAGCCACATCATCATGGGGCATAGTGCGGGCACCATAATCCCCCAAAGACTCAGACATCAAACCTCACTCACCCAAAAGAATACGCAAACCCCGACCTGCGGAGCCCGCCCGGACACCGCGCCCGGGAATGAAAACTCTACCGTCCATTATGGGGCACTCCACCCTCACCGAAGTGAGCGAGAGATATTAAAACATAAATACAGACAGACCGAAGGGGTGGGTTCCGCGGCGCGGAACCCACCCCTTATATCTATAACTCTCGCTACTTCTTACGCAGAATCAGGCCAATCGCGCCAATGTGGTCAGCGTGGCGGCGGAACACACTGCGCATACCCAGAACACGCTCACGAATCTGCGGCTTACGGGCCAAGTTAAACGCAATCTTTGCCACGCCTGCGGGGCCCTCATCGGCCAGCAGGCGCTTGGGCTCCAGCAGAGCCATCTCAGTCTGATACACATCCAGCACCTCAAAGCCAGCTTCCTCAGCCAGAGCGGTCCATTCCGCGCGAGTCAGCGGGCGAGCATTCACGCGAATCGTGCGGGCTAGGTCCTTCTGAATCTCCTCTTTCAGCTCAGGACGCAGGTAATCCGGCACCAGAGACATCTCATGGATGGCGTAGTAGCCGCCTGGGCGCAATAGACGTGCTGCTTCCCGCATAATCTCAAGCTTATGCTTATCGGTCTGCATAGTCAGCATCGCCTCGCCCACCACAGCATCGTAGCTCTCGGAAGGCAGGCCGGTCTCCTGGGCACTGGCGTTCACCACGCGATAGTTCGGCTTCGTTGCTGCACCAATACGCTCGGTCACAATTTCGGCAGCCTTTGGGTCAAGATCCACACCGGTGTAGCTCTTTGGGGAGCGCTTCACGATTTCCAAGGCGGTAATGCCCAACCCCGGTGCGAACTCCACGACATCAATATCGCCACCGAGCGCGCGAGCCAGCAACCAATTGGTAGTCTCGCGGCCACCGGGACGCAGAACCTTCTTACCCAGCTGAGCGAGCAACCAGTGGCCGGCAGCCTTCTCAGCGGGACGGTCAGTACCGGGAACAGAAGGGGTCTTGGGCACAGTACTATCTCCTCAATATTTGTATCTAATATGCAAGATTTATGTTTTTTATTCTAGACCCGCCCGCACAGGATAGGAAATATGACGTTATATCGGAGTATGGGTCACCTTTGTTACAGCAGGGAGTCATTCGAGAGCAATCAAGCAACTACACCCGGAGAGTACCGGGACACTTAAACAGAAACTGGAGCCGAACTTCTCAGTCCAACCCCAGTCTCATCACACACACATACATACGAAAATCAGAGCCACTTCCACAAGGAAAGTCTAACTTTCTGATGGCTCTCTCGAACCATCTATATAAAGTATTGCGGGTAAACCTATATCCCTTGTGAGTTAAAGCTGTAAGAATCCTGGGAATACTTGATACGTATAGTTTTTGGAGGTATGTCTCCTCCAGCACACAACACCCGGTACAGCGACTCCGCCCGTACTACGCGTTAAAAGAAGAAAGGCAAGACCTTCCTTGTCTTGCCGCTCTTCTTTCGTTCAGCGGGAACTCCCGCCTCCACGAAACACACATTCACATCGCAGTCCTCTCGAACCAACACTTATAGTAAACACCCCTAACCTTATGGAAGGGTTGAATTTAGCTGGAAAGCAGCTGGGAGAAGACCCGTAAGAACCTGGGAAGCTGCGAGATAGCGAGAGGCACCCTAGTACGCAAGCATATACAGGGCGAGCAAAGTTAGCGGATTGGCCAGCAGAGACGCCAAAGCCAGGGCAATATTAGCCCAGCGAAAACGACGGAACTTTACGAGTCCAACCAAGGCACAAATCAGCGCCACACCGGAAGCAATACCTCCCACAATCAGCAGGAGTAGCAAAAGAGCCGTCGCCACATCAGCATCGGCGAAGGGAATAATTGCCACGACAGATAGCGCCAAGGTAATCCCCTCAGAAACTACGCCCGTCAGCAGAAGCTGGGCACTCGAAGACATGCGAGAAGAAGTTTTAGCCATGCACACCAGTCTACGGTGTTTCACACCGAGCCCGGGGGCCCACCGGGGTACTACTTTAAAAACATCTGCGGGTCAGTACCCTAGACCCTCTCGGGAACCTTCGCTAGAGTGGAAGGTAGGTATTCACTCATCGTCGACCGATCCACCCGGATGCGCCCGGCACGCACCGCAACCGAAAGATGACTACTATGACGTTCTCATCCACCATACGCCGAGCCCTAGCCGGACTCACGACGTTCTGCGCTCTCAGCGCGATTCCTATCCCCGTGGCAACCGCGCAGGGGATAACCCCAACGACCACTCAAACAGCCCCGGTACTTCAAGCCTTCAATAGCGCCCGAGTATCCTCGGCGCAGGCGACCTTCGACGGAATCGCCGGGATCCACAATTGCTCCGCCGCTCTCGTCCGTTTGGCCGGGGCACGCGATACCGACAATGCACTTCTACTGACCAATGGCCACTGCGTAGCCGCCAAGGTTCCCAAGCCCGGAGAAGTTGTACTCAACGAGGATATGCGCCGAGCCGACCAGCATCTGCGTTCCGTGACTCTCCTGAAAGGTGAAACCCCCACCCGCGCCGCTACCGCACACATGACTAAGGTCCACTATGCAACCATGACCGGTACCGATTTGGCCCTTATCGAAATCGACAAGAGCTACCTGACTCTACGCCTGACCGGGGTTCACCCGCGCGAGATTGCGCCCGCCGGAGCCACTGCTGGAACCAAGGTGAGTATCCCCTCCGGCTATTTGGGCACTGCCCCCACCTGCACCGTGGATGCGGTGGTTCCCACCCTTGTAACCGCGGGGTACCGGTGGAACAATGAAATGCGCTACGCCAGCGGTTGCGCAACCCGCCCCGGGTCCAGCGGTGCCCCCATGATTGATGAAGCCACCGGAAAAATTGTGGGTATCAATAACTCGGGATTCGCAAGAATTGACGACTGCACCCCCGAAGATCCCTGCGGCGAAGTATGGGGCAATGAGCAGCCCGTCCCCATTCTCGGGGCCCGTTACGGCGCCCAGGCTGCTCCCCTCACCGGGTGCGTCTCCGAAGGAAAGTTCTCACTCCAAACCCCTGGCTGCACCCTCGCCAAGCCCGAATAAGAATAGAGACCTTCGGCTAAGGCAACTCACAATACAAACACCTCAACCCCGGCAATGTTTTACATTAAACATCGCCGGGGTGTTGAAGATTTACTGGACGCTTTCTCCGGGTGCACATCAGAAAATCAACAGGCGGAAACGGCTGAGAGGACACAAAAACGGGGTGTTCCTCCCTAGGGAGGAACACCCCATCGCAAATTCTCAGCACCCCGGCACACAGCCCGAGGGCGAAAACCTCAAACTACTTACGCAGCAGCAACAACGTCCAGGACAACGTTAGCAACAACGTCAGCGTGCAGGCGGACGGTCACCTTGTACTCACCGGTACGCTTAATAGCGGAACCCAGGTGGATGGTGCGCTTGTCAACGGAGCCAATACCGGCAGCCTCAATAGCCTCAGCAATAGCCTCAGCCTTGACGGTACCGAACAGGCGGCCGTCAGCGCCAGCCTTGTGTGCAACGACAACCGGCTTAGCAGCCAGGGACGCAGCAATTGCCTGAGCCTCTTCCAGAGAAGCCTTGGCACGAGCCGCACGAGCAGCGCGGATGGACTCGACCTGCTTCTCGCCACCAACAGTCCAAGTCACAGCAAAGCCGCGGGGTAGCAGGTAGTTACGTGCGTAACCGTCCTTAACGGTGACAACATCGCCAGCTGCACCGAGGCCGGAAACTTCCTGAGTCAGAATGATCTTAGCCATGTTACTGTCTCTCCTTCTCTTTAGCGGCCAGCGCCGGAGTAGGGTAGCAGAGCAACTTCGCGGGCATTCTTAATAGCCTGAGCGATCTTGCGCTGCTCCTGAACGGTCACGCCAGTCACGCGGCGAGCGCGGATCTTGCCGCGGTCAGAGATGAACTTGCGCAGAAGTGCGACGTCCTTGTAATCGATAACGGTGACGTCAGCAGCCTTGAGGGGGTTCTGCTTGGGTTTGGGCTTACGGATTTCAGCCTTAGCCATCGTGGTGCTCCTTAGAGTTGGGAGCCCGCGGCGGATAACCGCGGGATGGATTGATAAATTACTTTTCGGAAAACGAAGCCGGCTTAGAACGGAGGTTCGTCGTCGGCGCCGCTACCCCAATCATAGTTACCGCCGGACTGAGAACTCCACGGATCAGCAGCGGGAGCAGCCGGAGCGGAGTAGCCAGCCTGACCGGAGTAACCATTACCCTGGGGAGCAGCAAAATTATTCTGCTGAGGAGTGGAGAAACCACCCTGAGCAGCAGCGTTGTACCCGCCGCCACCATTATTAAAGCCGCCCTGCACACCACCACCGAAGTTACCTCCGGTAGAACGCTGTGCGCGAGTCACCTGTGCGGTAGCGAAACGCAGAGTCGGGCCGATCTCCTCGACCTCAAGCTCAAACGAGGTACGACGCTCGCCTTCCTTGGTCTCGTACGAGCGAGACTTCAGACGGCCCTGTGCAATAACCTGGGTACCCTTCTTCAGGGTCTCCGCAACGTTCTCCGCGTAGCCACGCCATACCGATGCACGCAGGAACAGGGTCTCCCCATCCTCCCACTGGTTCGTCTGGCGGTTGAAGGTACGCGGAGTCGATGCGATCGTGAAGTTAGCAACCGCCGCACCCGCGGGGGTGTAGCGAAGCTCCGGATCACCGGTCAGATTACCAATAACGGTAATAACGGTATCGCCTGCCATAAGATGCCTCCTCGATAAGAGTTACAAGTCTGTTGATTCCAGTACAGCGCAACCCCCTGACATTTTTAGAGGGTTAGCCCACCGGATACAGCAACTACTTGCTGGAGATCTTCTGATCCTCCGGGCGGATGATCTTGGTACGCATGACGGACTCGTTCAGGTTCAGAACACGATCGAGCTCAGCAGCAGTCTCGGGGGTAGAGGTGAAGTTCACCACTGCGTAGATACCCTCGGACTTCTTCTGGATCTCGTAAGCCAGGCGACGACGGCCCCAGATATCGACGTTGTCGATGGAACCACCTTCGTTGGTCACGATTTCGAGGAACTTGGACAGCGACGGCTCAACCGCACGGTCCTCGACCTCGGGGTTGAGGATAACCATCAGTTCATATGCACGCATGATTAAACCCCTCCTTTGGGCTAAACGGCTATGGGATTTCCATAGCAGGAGATTTACTGTACCCTATACGTGAAGCACACCGGGTGGGGAACACGCATAGATTTCTTAACAATACACTACCCATGTCGGATGCAACAGTACCGCACCGCGTGAGTTCAACCATGCGGTGTAGCACCCTCTAAACCTAAACCAAACCATGCAACCGGCCACGCATTACTCGGCCAGGTCAGCCTGCTGACGCTCCTGCCACCACCTCAATAGGCGGGCAGTGGCCTCCTCCTCGGATAGTGAACCCTGATCCAGACGCAGATTCAGGAGGAACTTATATGCCTCACCCACTACCGGGCCCGGACTAATCCCCAAAATAGACATAATCTGGCCGCCGTCCAAATCGGGGCGGATTGCGTCCAGCTCCTCCTGCGCTGCCAGCTCTGCAATGCGGCGTTCCAAATCGTCATACGCCGATGCCAGCGAACACGATAGGCGACGATTACGCGTCGTCACATCAGAACGTGAGATACGGTGCAGGCGCTCCAACTGATCCCCCGCATCCCGCACGTAGCGGCGCACCGCCGAGTCAGTCCACCCGGACTCACGGTACCCGTAGAAGCGCATATGCAGCTCCACCAGCCGGGCCACCGCCTTAATCGTGTCATTATCAAAACGCAGGGCGCGCATACGCTTCTTCACCATCTTTGCACCCACCACCTCGTGGTGCAGGAACGAAACGGAGCCGTCCTCCTCAAACTTGCGGGTCTTCGGCTTGCCGATATCGTGCATGAGTGCCGCAAAACGCAGAATGAAGTCCGGAGCCGGGCAGGGGCCGTCCTCCCCTGTCTCTTTCTCCATTGCCTGCTCCAGCACCTTCAGAGAGTGCTCGTACACGTCCTTATGGTGATGCGCCGGATCCATCTCCATACGTAGCGCCGGAAGCTCCGGTAACACGTAATCAGCCAAGCCCGTATCCACCAACAGGTTCAGGCCCACGCGCGGATAATCCGCATCAATCAGTTTTACCAGCTCATCGCGAACGCGCTCCGCCGAAATGATCTCGATGCGGCTCGCCATCTCACTCATCGCTTCGAAAACCTCCGGAGCCACCCGCAGATTAAAGCGTGCAGCGAAACGAGCCGCGCGCATCATGCGCAGAGGGTCCTCAGAAAACGATTCCTGCGGTGAGCGCGGAGTACGCAGAACGCCCTCCCTCACATCCTCCACACCATTAAAGAGGTCAACCACCTCGCCGCTGGGCAGTGCGGCAGCCATCGCATTAATCGTGAAGTCACGGCGCACCAGGTCGGCGGCCAAATCCGTACCGAATTCAACAGTCGGCTTACGCGAATCCGATACATACACCTCGGCACGGTACGTGGTCACCTCATACACCACGCCATTCTTCCGGGCGCTAATCGTCCCGTATTCCTTACCAATATCCCAGGTATGCTCGCCCCACGATCGCAAGATCTGTTCACTCTGCTCCGGGGTCGCATCCGTCGTTAAATCAAAATCAGTGAAGATTCCGTCCTCAACCCGCAGATTATCGCGGACAATACCGCCCACCAAGTACAGTTCAAAACCCGCCGCACGGTACAGTTCTCCCAGCTCGGCGGCATCCGGGTACTTCGACACAACATCAATAATCAGCGACATAATCCTTTAATCGTGCCAGAAAAAAGCCCGCACTCCCACCCCGGACACGTGACACCCCGCGCACCGCACCCATCTCATCTGAAACCAAGGCACCAAAACCGCAATATATCAGTTAAGGTAGAACCATGAGCATTCCAGTACCCCGCGCACCCAAAGCGCGCTTCGCCGCGCCCGAGCGCCCGGTACCGGCCCCAGAGGAAGTCTCCGCCGGAGGGCTCATTATTGACTTTGATCGACCCAATGAATTACCCGTTGCTATTATCGCCCGCATTAATCGCATCGGGCAGCGCGAATGGTGCCTGCCCAAAGGACATATTGAACACGGCGAAACCCTTGTCGAAGCAGCTGGCCGAGAAATCGCCGAAGAAACAGGTATCACCGGATACCCCGTGGCTGCTCTTGGCACTATTGCCTACTGGTTCACCTCCAACGGGTTAAGAATCCATAAAACCGTGCACCACTACCTTTTTGCGGCCACCGGAGGCACCCTCACCATCGACAACGATCCCGACCACGAAGCAATCGATGTCGCGTGGGTTCCCCTCACAGAACTGCCAGTTCGTCTCTCGTTCGCCAACGAGCAGCACATTGCCCGCAGTGCCAGCGAATACATTACCACCCATCTTTAAATAACCATCCTCATCACCGCCAATACAGGAGAGACACGTGGCCCGAACCGACGCCCGCTCAAGCGCAATTATGGCAGCAGGCACCCTCGTCTCACGCATCCTCGGATTCGTCAAGACCATCTTGCTCACCGTCGCCATCGGTTCACTCTCAACAGTCGGCGACGTCTTCGAAACCGCCAATACCCTACCCAATCTCATCTATGTGCTTGTTGCGGGTGGCGTTTTTAATGCGGTCCTCGTACCCCAAATCATTAAGGCAGCAAAGGCTCAAGACGGCGGCGAACGCTATATCTCCAAGCTCGTAACGCTCACTGTCACCGCCATCGGTATTGTTACCGCTGTCACTGTCGCCTGTGCATGGCCCATTATTAGCGTCATGGGCTCAGCATGGACCCCCGAGCAGAAGCAGCTCGGATTCATTTTCTCTCTCTGGTGCCTACCACAGATTTTCTTCTACGGCCTCTACACCGTCATTGGACAGGTCCTCAATGCCAAGGACGCTTTCGGCGCCTACATGTGGTCACCCGTACTCAATAACGTCATCACCATCCTGTCCCTCTTCCTCTTCATCTTCCTCTTCGGCGCCCAGACCCCCACCCCCAACCCCATCCATACCGTAGAATCCTGGACCAGCGCGCAAACCTTCGTCCTCGCGGGTTCCTCAACCTTCGGCGTGATTATGCAGGCGCTCGTGCTCTTTATCCCTCTGCGCAAGCTCGGCCTGCGACTTAGGCCCGACTTCGCGTGGCGCGGTATTGGCCTGCGCGACGCCTCCAAGCTCGCTGCATGGACCCTGGCCTCCGGTGTCGTCTCCAACCTGGCCTTCCTCTACATGACCAAGGTTGCCGCCGGTATCGTCGGCCAGCGCGAACACTACGCCGCCTTGGACATCCAGATCCCCGGCCTGCAGGCTCTCAACTACGCCTCCATGCTGTATATGCTCCCCCACGGCGTCATCGGTATCTCCATCGCTACCGTGCTCTTCAACCGTATGAGCGCCTCCGCTATCGCCGATGACAGCGATAGCGTCATCTACGCTCTCTCGCACGGCCTCCGCAATGCAGCTGTCGCTACCGTCTTCTGCATGGTCGGACTCATTGTCCTCGCCGGCCCCGTCGCTGTACTCTTCAGCGGTGGTGACCCCATTGCGGCCACTATTATCGCCCGCCTCATTGTCATCACCGCCCTCGGAACCCCCCTCCTCACCATTAACTACCTCTACAGCCGCGTGCTCTACGCCCGCGAGGATGCGCGAACCCCCTTCCGCATTCAGATATACTCGGCCATCATCATGGTCGTTATTAGCTTCATTGCATCCCTATTGGACGCCCAGTACACCGTGTACGTGCTCGCCTGCATCTACCCAATCCACAACATTCTGCTCATGTTTATCAGCCACTACGTGGTGCGCCGCCGCCTCGGCTACTATGGTCAGCGTGGCATTATCAGCGTCTACTCGCGCACCACTTTGGCTGCACTCTTCGCCGGAGGTATTTCCTCTATTGCCCTGTGGCTACTGGGCGGATACCAGCTCGACGGCTTTGCCTGGGCATCTAAGATTACCGCTATCATTACCCTCATCGTCTGCGGTGCCGTCATGGGCATTGCTTACCTGGCCGGCGTGCAGATCTTCCGTGTCAAGGAAGCTAACACGCTACTGGCCCCCATTACGTCCAAGATTGAACGCTTCGCTCGCCGTTAGGCTTACGAACGCCCAATACGTCACGAACTATCACTCACCCCCCCCCGCATCATGCGATGCCGGGTAAAATCTATAAGCAGGGCCCGCCAGACGGCAGGCACTTTGAAACCACCTCGGGAGAATACGTTGTCGCAACAGATTCCGGTCGGAACGGTCCTCGGAGGCCGCTACGAAGTCACCGCACACATTATCATTACGGCAGAATCCGATATGGTGCTTGAGGGCATCGATCAGATCCTCAACCGTAAGGTCTCGGTCGTCGTCGCCTCGCCGAACCGTAGCGCACTGCTAGAAGTTAACACACGCGCGCTCGCTACCACCTCTCAAGGTAATATTCAGATCCTGGATCTGGGTATCACTCCCGAGGGTAGCCGCTACCTGGTAACCTCTCACACCCGCCCCGACCTTCTACTCGACACCCTCCTCGTTGAGAACCACTCGCTCTCCAACGCAGAGGACGCGCTGGGCGCCGAAATCTTCGGCGATTCCGAAGGCGGTAGCTCACCCAATACCTACGAGAAGGTCTCATCCAACACCACCAGCCAGGAAGTCATTACCGCCGCTAAGAACTGGAACGCACCCAGCGGACGCACCGTCACCGCTTACTCCGAGCCCACCAGCATCTACGAAGATGATGAGGACGAAGAGGAAGGTAGCCGCGGTACCTGGGCCGTGGCTATGGCAGCGGTCCTGTTACTGGTCATTGTGGCCGGCGGTATCCTAGCTTCGCTGGGCGCGCTGGGTTCGAACCAGTCGGCCGCGCCGGCCCCAAAAACCTCCGAGAGCACCTCCGAGCCGGCAGTAGCAGAGGCGCCCGCGGCACCCACTGAGGCATCCGCATCATCTACCCCCTCCGAGACCCCGAGCCCGAATGCATCAAACGCACCCGCTAAGATTGCCTCCGTAGCCCGTTTCTCCCCCTCGAATCCCACGTTCATGAGCGACATGGACAGCCTGATTCCGAACCTGACCGACGGTAACGCCGGCACCCCCTGGCTCAGCTACGGCTTTGGTGCCTCCAACTATGCGGGCTCCGTTCAGGACTTTGGTCTGGCACTGAAGTTGCAGACCCCCACCGTCGTCTCAAAGCTGACCATCCAGCAGAACACCGGCACCGGCGGCTCCTTCACCGTCTACACCAATAGCTCCGCATCTCTCAGCAGTGCAGTCGAGGTGGGTAAGGGCACCTTCGAAGGCAAGGATTCGGTTGTTACCCTAGACACCTCGAAGCAGAACGCAGAGAAGGGCGCCTACGTCATTATCGTGGTCAACGACCTGCCGCGCCTGAGCCAGCCGATTGCTGGCTACAGCTACGGTCTGCGCATTAACGAGCTCAAGGTGGACTAGCATCCTAAGCTGACAACCTGTACCTCGGGGGACATTACATACATACCCGGCGCAATCCGCGCAGATTCACTCAATGCTGAGACGGGGCTCCAGCCTACATAGGTTTGGAGCCCCGTTTTATGATCTTTTATGACCTTTTATGGCGGTGGTACATCCTATAAGCTACTCTCCAGAGGGTATCTGGATAAAGCCTCCCCGGAGATGGAATAATCAAGGGTAAAGCCCCGTTATACGGGCAGAACGATAGACCTTCAACAGGAAGAAAGATAGATGAATGAGAACTTGGGAGGCCTTTTCGGAGGCGCGGCTCTGGGCAATCTGAACCTTGCCGCCGTTCCCTCCACCGAGGCACCCGCACCGGTAGAGGCAGAGGCTGATTCAACGATTCATAACGTCATTATTGTGGGTTCAGGCCCAGCTGGCTACACCGCCGCCATCTACGCAGCCCGCGCCGATCTGAAGCCCGTCCTATTTGCCAGCTCCCTTGCTCCGGGTGGTTCCCTGATGGTGACTACCGAGGTGGAGAACTTTCCGGGTTTCGTGCAGGGCATCCAGGGTCCGGAGCTCATGGACAATATTGGCCAGCAGGCAGAGCGTTTCGGCACGGACATTCGCTACCAGGATGTTGAGAAGGTCGAGCTCACCGGTGATGTGAAGAAGGTATACACCGCGGACGGTGCTGTTCACCTGGCAAAGACCGTCATTATGACCACTGGCTCCCAGGTGCGCAAGCTGAATATTGAGGGTGAAGAGCGACTCTCCGGCTACGGCGTGTCCTGGTGCGCCACCTGCGATGGTTTCTTCTTCAAGGGCAAGGAAATCGCCGTTGTAGGCGGTGGTGACTCCGCGTTGGAGGAGGCTCTCTTCCTGACTACCTTCGCATCCAAGGTGCACCTGGTACACCGCCGCGACGCATTCCGAGCCTCCGAGATTATGCAGCACCGCGTGGCGAACAACCCGAAGATTGAGGTCGTGTGGGACTCTGCTGTGACCGAGGTACACGGTGAGAGCAACCTGGAGGCTATTACTCTCACCAACACCAAGGATGGCTCGGAGCGCCGCCTGGACGTGCAGGGCCTGTTCATTGCTATCGGATCCGATCCGCGCGTCGAACTGGTGCGCGATCAGCTGGAGATTACCGAGAACCACACCATTGCAGTTCAGGGCCGCTCCTCGAAGACCTCCGTACCCGGTGTATTTGCCGCCGGAGATGTCATCGACCCGACCTACCGCCAGGCCATTATTGCCGCAGGCTCCGGCGCAGTCGCGGCTCTGGATGCACAGCACTACCTGGAAAACCTCTAAACACTAACCGGGGCAGAAAGTTTCTCCCCGCCCTGCACGAAAGGAGTGTCCTGTGAGCAACGCGCAGCAGGCGACCGACGCAACCTTTGACGAGCTGGTTCTTTCGAACGACAAGCCGGTTATCGTTGATTTCTGGGCCGAATGGTGTAGCCCCTGCCGTATGGTGGGTCCCGTAATTGACGAGATTGCCGCTGAGTACGAGGGCCGCGTCGACGTGGTCAAGGTCGATGTTGAGGCTAATGGCGATACCGCCATGAAGTACGGTATTACTTCCATCCCCGCCATTTACCTCTTCAAGAACGGCGAGGTCGTCAAGAAGACGGTGGGCGCTAAGCCCAAGTCGGCTCTTGTAGCTGAGTTTGCGGAGCATATCGGCTAACTACCGGGTGCATTCATAAAAATATTGGCGATGTTTTACGTGAAACATCGCCAATATTTTTATATATTCAACCTATTTCATATGAATATCTGACTTTGTGAGGTTTTTATCTAGGGCGCCCACTCGTGGAGCATGCATAAGCCCCTCGACAATCCTAAGCCGAAAAATCTGAATCCAGCACGTGAATAATGCGGTTCAAGTCCTCCACATTGGCGAACTCAATAGTCATCTTGCCCTTACGCGCGCCCAAAGAGATTTTTACGGAGGTATCGAGCTTATCAGCAAAAGCCTCAGCAATGTAGTCCAGTCGTTCACGGTGCTTCTGAGGCTGGGGAGCCTTACGTTCCTTTGGTTCCACCGCACCGACAGTGAGATTCACAAGCTCCTCGGTAGCGCGTACCGATAGCCCCTCGTTTACCACTTTCTGCGCAATGGCCTCCATCTGGGCCTGATTACTCAGACCCAATAGGGCACGTGCATGACCCGCTGAAAGAACCCCCGCAGCCACACGACGTTGCACCAGAGTGGGCAACTTCAGCAATCGAATCGTATTTGAGATCTGAGGACGAGAGCGACCAATGCGCTTGGCCAGCTGATCCTGGGTTGCTCCAAATTCTTCCATGAGTTGCTGGTAGGCAGCGGCTTCTTCAATGGGATTCAACTGGCTACGGTGCAGGTTCTCTAGGAGAGCATCACGCAGCAGATCCCCATCTTCGGTCTCACGAATAATAGCGGGGATGGTCGACAGTCCTGCCGCTTGGGTGGCACGCCAGCGACGCTCACCCATAACCAGCTCATATTTCTCCGGACCATTTTCACGGGAGGCTCGCACCACGATGGGCTGCAGAACACCAATTTCGCGCACGGAGTGGATAAGCTCTTCCATGTCCTGCGCATCAAAATCGACGCGAGGTTGCTTACGATTCGGGTGAATATCTCGAACGTTGAGCTCCGTGAACTGCGCACCGGGTACGGGAACCAGATCCGCTGTGCTCTGCTCGCTGACAGCAGGAGCCGAGACGTCCTCCCCAAAGAAAAAATCTACCGGGCGGCGAGTCAGGGTCGTATTACGCAGGGCCGCACCCATATCAACGCGAGACTTCTTCTTCACAGTTTCACGTGAAACATCCTGTGAGGACACTCCCCCTTTGGTGGATTCAGAGGTAGTGGGAGCAGTCTTGAGGGGTTCATTCTTCTGGGCACGGCGAGGCTTCTCAAGTTTTACTTCATGAGCCATCTCAAACAGGCCGTCACTGATTGGCTCTTTTGCCGGGTCTACAGCCTGTCGCGACGTATCCACCATCTCCGAAGAGCGCCCCGACACCTTCTTCTCGGTGCTTTCAGAACTCTTCGCACTCTGGGGGATCAGAGCCCCCAGGCCGCGACCCAGACCGCGTCGTTTCTCGGCCATTACTACTCCTTTAGACTCCCGGACAAGCCCGCCCGTTTTCCTTTCTATCTCTAGTGTAAACGAATCATTACCCCTATCGAGGGGGTAGCAGAGTTCTTCTAGGCCCTCAAGATTTAATTAACTAATCAACTTTTACAAGTAGATAATTTATGTTTAAATTTCCATAAGAGTGCACAAAACCCCTGCGCGCAATTCACGAAGTACGTGCAGGGGTTATAGGTTATTCACAGACGTGCTCACAGATCCACCCTCGGGCAAGACCGAAGCTTCGAGATGTCTATGCAGGGCGCCGAGACAGTTCCCGCGCCGCCTCGCGATAAGCATTAGCCCCGCTTGAAGAAGGGTCATAGGTAATAACGGTCTGCTGGTAACTGGGAGCCTCCGAGATGCGTACTGAGCGAGGAATCTTCACACCCAGCGTCTCCTGCGGGAAGTGCTCACGCACCTCCTCCGCCACCTGGAAGGCCAGATTGGTTCGCCCATCGTACATGGTGAGCAGAATCGTGCTAATGCGGAGCTTTGAGTTCAGGTGCTTCTGAATCATCCGAATATTCTTGAGTAGCTGACTCAGTCCCTCCAGTGCGTAATATTCGCACTGAATCGGAATCAGGATCTCTTCCGCAGCAACAAAGGCATTTACAGTCAACAGGCCAAGGCTCGGGGGACAATCAATAAAGACGTAGTCAAGGCGAGGCATTCCCTGCTGCTTACGCCATTCTGTGTAATCCGCCAGAGCGTTCTTGAGGCGATTCTCGCGAGCCACCAGGGAGACCAGTTCAATCTCCGCTCCAGCGAGATCAATATTTGCCGGGGCGCAGTACAGGCCGGGCACATCGGGGCACTCCTGCACAATATCCATGAGGGACTTATCTTCAATCAACACATTGTACACACTGGGCACATCCACACCGTGCTCAATTCCCAGGGCAGTCGAGGCGTTACCCTGCGGGTCATTGTCAATAACCAGGACATTCAAGCCTCCCTCCGCGAGCGCAGCAGCCAGGTTAACGGCAGTACTGGTTTTACCCACGCCACCCTTCTGATTGGAGATTGTAAAGACACGCGTATGCACAGGCTTAGGGAGCAAATCTGTAATTGCTTTCGAGGCGTGAGGAGTCATCGGGTGCCTTCCATATTCCGGGGTAATACATTACGGCGATATTTTAGGGTTACCAGCATTTAAAAACTGGCACTCTTGGAGTGATTCTTTCAGGGGGCCTCAAGCTACCGTGCTTCACGTGAAACGTGGTCGACTACCCGGCGCGCGGCAATGTTTCACGTGAAACATTACTGTAGAACGCACGCCTGTCAGAACTCATTTGATATCTGAGATACACAAAAGCCTATCCCTCCTTTAAAGGGTACCTGGCAAGCTCGCAATACTCCACGCGAGAGATCGTTCTGGATATTACCGCTATCCGCGCCCAATACTATTCTTCCGGGGAATACCAAAGGGCGACATCGCGCCGGGAGAGTATCTCCGCTCTCCCGGCGTGACGCCACCCTTCAAATAGTCGTGCAATCTTTCAAAATGCTCTAGAGGCGCACACGCACTACCGTAGTCGGCTCCTCCAGCAAGTTGGCACCCGCCGTCAAGATTTCCGTCTCGCGAGCACCGTAGCGATTCAGCTTCTTCCGTGCCTTGGCAATCTCCTCGGCAGCATTACGCCCCTTCAGGGCTAGTAGCTCTCCGGTACCACGCAGAATCGGCAGGGTAATATCCACCAGTCCTACTAGTGCAGACACGGCACGAGCGGTTACCACATCTGCATCCACTGCCCCCACAGCCTGCTCAGCACGCGAACGCAATACCGTCACATTCTCCAGCCCCAGATCCTCCACCACTTCATTGAGCCAAATGACTCGACGCTCCAACGGCTCAATCAGAGTCAGCTTCAGGTCCGGTCGAGCAATCGCCAGGCAGAGGCCAGGCAGACCCGCTCCCGAGCCAACATCGACCACCGAAGCATTCGGAGCAATATATTCCTGAACTACGGCACAGTTGAGCACATGGCGACCCCACAGGCGAGGCACCTCACGCGGGCCAATCAGGCCGCGCTCAATGCCGGTCGTTGCCAGGTGCTGAACATAGCGCTCTGCAAGGGGCAGGTGGTCACCAAAGACCGCCTCAGCTGCCACACGATCACTCTCGCTCAGGGCAACCTTCAATTCTTCCATCTCAGACTCCTACCTCTACTTCGGGAAGGGAAATGACGACGTGACGACGCGGCCCCTCCCCTTCTGATTCGCTATACAGCCCGGCAGCTGCCACCACATCGTGTACCACCTTGCGCTCGTAGGGGCTTAGGGGCTTCATGTGTTCATCACGGCCGGTAGCACGAACTTTCTCAATTGCCTCGGTAGCAATTTTTTCTAGCTGCTCACGGCGCTCCGCGCGATACCCGGCAATATCCATAATCAGACGTGAACGGGTACCGTTGCCTGCCAGCACCGAAAGGCGAACCAGTTCTTGCAGGGCATCCAGAACCTCGCCGTGGCGCCCCACCAGGTGGCGGAGCTCCTCATTATCGTCATCTTCGTTGACGACCGAGAGGTAAATGCGGTTATTGCGAACCTCAATGTCAATATCGCCGTCCATATCGACAATGTCAAGGAGCTCTTCGAGGTAATCGGCAGCAATATCGCCTTCTTCGTCGATATCCTCGGTCTCTTCGTAGCCCTCGGCGGGCTCATCGATGAACTGTTCGTCGGCGAGCTGCTGCTCGTCCTCATATTCCATAGATTCAGTCACAGTATTCCTCGGGATGTAGGAGGGGGCCTAAGGGTAAAAAAGTATCTCATACACGGCGCCGGGCCCGCGCGTCAATAGCGTGAGCCCGGCTCATGAGAGCGGAAAATTTAGTTCTTTCCGGATTGCTTGTTGCGTTGCTGCTTCTGGCGCTTCTTGCTCACCGGCTGCTGACGCTGACCAGCGGCGGCACGCTCGCGTGCTTCCTGCAGGTCCTTTTCGTGCTGTTCGCGGGTCTTGCCCACCGGGGGTAGACCCTTAGCGGCGCGGCGAGCATTCAGCTCGCGCTCGGCCTGGGATCCGGGAGTCGGGTTGTTGCGGATAACCCACCACTGCTGGCCCAGCGACCAAATGTTCGAGACGGTCCAGTAGTACATCACGCCGAGGGGGAAGTTAATACCGGATACAGCAAAGATAATCGGGAAGATGTACATGATCATCTGCTGCTGACGGAACATCGGGGAGTTCAGAGCGGCCTCAGACATGTTCTTCACACTCAGCTGCTTCTGAATGTAGAACTGGGTGGCGCTCATCAGCACGATCATAATGACAGCCTGAACCACGGTGGCGGTGATGTCACCAGAGCCCGGGTGCATCATGGTCGCGAAGAGCTGAGCGCCAAAAATCTGGGAATCGTTGAACTGACGCACCAGTTCGACCGGTAGCATCAGCAGGGACTGGTTATTCTGTGCCGCACTGGGAATGCCCATGAGCACCTGGTACAGGCCGAAGAAGATCGGCATCTGCGCCAGAATCGGCAGGCAGGAGGCGAAGGGGTTGGTACCGTGCTTGCGGTATAGCTCCATCTGCTCCTGGGCCATGGCTTGGCGGGAGAGCTGGTCCTTCTTACCCTTGTACTTTTCCTGTAGCTTCGCCATATCGCCCTGCATAGCGGTCATGCCACGCATAGCCTTGATTTGCTTAACGAATAGCGGAATGGTCAAGGTACGCATGACCAGGGTCAGGAAGATAATGCACAGCACCCAGGTGATACCGGAGGCGGGGTCAAGTCCCAGCGCAGTAAACAGCATATGGAACAGCCACAGGACCACCGAAACGATCCATTTAAACGGCCAAAGAATCAAATCAAAAATATTCACGAAGAATACTCCTTAGAGGCTTAGCTCTATTAGTACGTAGTGAAGTCGCCCCTTACGGTTTATGCATGGGCAGATGTGGGCGACAGATAAAGATGGGGGTGATTGAGCAAAATAATTTTGGGCTCTGCCCCGGGGGCAAAAGTTCGTTTCCCTGGTGGAACCGGGTCGATGCCGCCTGTTGCCCAGGGAACACATCGGAGAATACGGCGTACGGTGAGAGACAGTCCGCCTAGAGCCCCGTGAGTGGTCAGGGCTTCCAAAGCATAGGCGGAGCAGGTTGGGTAGTAGCGGCAGACATCCCCGTAGAGTGGGGAAACGACCGTGCGGTACGCCTTCATACATGCAATGAGCAGATTCTGCGGCAGAACATATAGTGCATGTAAAAAGGATTCGGGACGCACGTATTCGTTGGGGGCCAGGGCCAGCAATTCGTCGGGACCTATGAGAGGCTCGACTGAACTGTATGTATCGCTGCGGTGGGGGTGGAAACACTCCTCACGGCGCGCGCTACGGGGAGGGCTCACTGTTCCCCCTCGCTCGCGGTGGAGCGGTCGAGCTTGGTGATGGTTATTTCTAGGGCTGACTCATAGTCGCGGCGCAGGTGTTCCCAGCTCGCCTGTGCTGCAGCGGGGAGAGCCCGAACCGCGATGGTATAGCCTTCAGGATGCGCGGCACAGGTGAGCGCGGCAAGCTCACGCAATCGGCGTTTGACCCGATTGCGTGTAACCGCGTTACCCACCGCCTTCGACACGATGAAACCTACCTGGGTTGTTTTTCCAGGATTTTTCGCTGTAGATACAACGATGTTCCGACGTCCAGTGCGGATGCCGGAACGGAAGGCGTGGGAGAATTCAGCGCCGGTGCGCATACGGTGCTGTTTCGGCAGCACGTCTTCCTTCCCCTTTACAGTGTGGGAGGCTCGGCCCAAGCCGTGCTCCTCCTTATTTTCTACGCTTAATGATAGTTCGCCCGCCGATGCACTTGCACCGGCGGGCGAACTATATGCCGTAATTAGGCCGAGAGCTTTGCGCGGCCCTTACCACGGCGGTTCGACAGGATCGCACGGCCTGCGCGAGTGCGCATGCGCAGACGGAAGCCGTGCTTCTTAGCGCGGCGGCGGTTATTCGGCTGGAAAGTACGCTTGCTCATACTTTGTCTCCTTGATTTTTGCGGTTCGCACCCGCGGTAGGGCTGCAGAACCATACGCTTCTTAGTGCACGGAGGTACTGCGACTCTTCGCGGTAGGCGGTGCACACACAACAGGACAACTCTAGAAGAGTAGAGGGCGTAAATCAAGTCCTACAGGCTTTTTACCGCGTGATTCCGGGCTCTTTTGGTGATACCAGGAAGCCCCGTTGGGGTCTCTGCCACAAAACACCAGGGATTATGGGGGTGGGTTGCAGGATACCGGGCGTACTACGGGGACCTTGAGACGGAACCGATCTGTCCCCCTAATTCATGCTGGGGATAACGTGCTCACAGACGATCTATCTCGGCGCATATCCACCGTTTTGCAGAAGCTCATTCCTGTTTATCCACAGGGAGGGTCTCGGGTGTACTTCCTTGAGATACCGGGCAACTTTGGGGTATATCCTGCTTTGTCCACCGGTTATCCACCTCGCCAATCGTGAGTTTTCCACCATGTGGAAAACTCTTGTGGATAACGTTCTGCAAGTGTGCATTCTGCGGGTAAAATCTTAATAACCCTGCGGTAGGTTCCGGTACCTATCATCCTGCGCCGCCGCTTCAAATCAAGTGGAGGTAAAGAAAACCATGACCGAGTCTCTTCAGGCCCGCTGGGCGCACTTGCTATCTATTCTTGACAATGACCCCGCCGTAACGGCACGCCAGCGTGGCTTCGTCAATCTTGCTCGGCCTCAGGGACTCATGGGCTCTTCGCGTCTCATTATCGAGGTTCCGAATAAGCTGACCCGCGCTGTATTTGAAGAGCAGATTAGCCCTTCTTTCCGAACCGCTTTGCACGAGGCCTTTAGCCCTTCCACTACCGCTCTTTTTGACGTGAATGAATCAATGGTTCCTCCCAAAGTGGCAGATCAGAATTCTTTCCAGCAGGTTGCGCCCCAGAATGTTTCCGGCGGGCAGGAGCCTTCGGTAGTTGCCGCGTCCTCTGCCCAGCACACGAACCCAGCTTCAATCAAGGCGCCGGCGGGCTCCCGCGCTTTCGAGTACTACACCGAGCCCCATCCAGCCCCAATTACTGATACCCCTGTCCTTCCGGATGAGCAGGTAACCCTTCCTTCCCTACACAATCTTGAGGTAGAGCGCACCGGTTTCCCTGACGCTAACTCTTTGACGTCCTCAGAACCTCACGCACAGGAGCCCGTCACTGCGGCAGTATCCGATACTCCCGACCCCGCTCAAGCCCATCATGAAGACCCGGAAAACGCTCCGACCTGGGATAGTTCCGCCCGACTGAATCCGAACTACACCTTTGACACCTTCGTGATTGGTCAATCGAACCGATTTGCTCATGCCAGCGCCTTTGCGGTGGCTGAGCAACCCGGCATCGTCTATAACCCCCTGTTTATCTATGGAGGCTCGGGCCTGGGCAAAACACACCTGCTACACGCGATCGGCCACTACACTAAGTACCTGTACCCGAATCTGCGGGTTCGCTACGTGAATTCAGAGGAGTTCACGAACGATTTCATTAACTCAATTCTTGATGATGAGGGCTCATCGTTCAAGCAAATTTACCGTAATGTCGACGTACTCTTGATTGATGATATTCAGTTCTTGGCAGGCAAAGAAGCAACGATGGAGGAGTTCTTCCATACTTTTAACGCCCTGTACAACCACCAGAAGCAGATTGTAATTACCTCCGATTTGCCCCCAAAGCAGCTGACCAACTTTGCCGAACGTATGCGTTCGCGTTTCGGTTCGGGTCTAAACGTGGATGTGCAGCCCCCGGAATTGGAAACCCGCATTGCGATTCTGCGGAAGAAGGCTCAAAGCGAGATTCTTCCGGTACGCGATGACGTGATGGAGTATATTGCGTCCCACGTTACAGCCAATATTCGCGAATTGGAAGGTGCTCTCATTCGCGCAAGCGCAGCCGCATCCATGAAGAAGCCGCCGGAACCGATTACCCTGGCTGAGGCAGAAACCTATCTGAAGGATCTACTCTCTGATACCGGTGGAGCCGAGATTACTTCGGCTCTGGTTTTGACGACGGTTGCAAAGTATTTCGACGTCTCCATCGAGGATATGCGTTCAAAGTCTCGTACGCGCACGCTCACAAATGCCCGCCAGGTGGCAATGTACCTTCTGCGTGAACTAACGGAGATGTCTCTGCCGCGCATTGGTCACGACTTGGGAGGGCGCGATCATACAACGGTGATGCACGCAGTACGTAAGGTGAGTGCACAGATGGCAGAGCGTGAGACGATTTTCAATCAGGTCATTGAACTAACGAATCTGATTCGACAAGAGCAACGCGTGGCCAACTGATTGACACTAAGCCACCTCTGAACCTACCAAGAACCCCTTATAAGATTCTGACTTGGGAGTTTATAGGGGTTCTTTATATTGAATGACAAGTTTTCCACAGCCTGTGGATAATTTTCTTCATCCGAGAAATCAGCTTAAAGGGGGCTGTGGATAACCTGTGGTTTAACCCTGGGTTTTATGTGGATATTAAGTGCATGAATATGCGAAACTTGTGGAAAACCTTAAATGTATAAATATCCATCCACAGTGTATCCACAGCCCCTGGTGGGTTTTTCCACTTAATATCCACAGGCTACTTCCGCGTCATTGCAGGCATTCAGGGGGTTTTCCACTGTTTCCACAGGCGTTAATACTATTACTGTACTTTAAAAGAAAAAAATCCTCTTGATAACATCTTGCCGCCGTTTCGAGCCTCGGCCTTCTGGCTTCGGGGGCGGCAGGTTGAGTGGAATCTTGGGTAGGTCTGAGGCTCCTCAGGCTCCCTGGAGTTATTGCGCTGCATACCCCCCCCCCCAATACCCAGTACGGGTTTCTTGCCAAATCCACACCTGCTGATGCGTTAGTGTCCGAAGTTGTTTTCGAATCTCTAGGACAAAATTTGGGTGAATCTTTGTAATTACAAAAAATAGTGACCTACTCAGACGCTCTTTCCCCCTCTCGAGAAGGGAAAAGGCTGAAAACACCACCCTAGTTCCCCTGTAATTACAAATCCGGTAGGGTAGGATGGATACACGCGCGCGGGATCCAGTAATCCAAGGGCCAAGGTTGTAAACTTCCAGCTCCTTCGATCGAGTTCTTCCCGCCGGAGGCTTTAAGTGCGCAGACTTATGACTTCATCTACCACTGTGAAAGGCACCCTCTCGATGAAATTCACCGTTGAACGCGATGTCCTGGCTGAAGCCGTCGGCTGGACGGCACGCTCGCTACCCTTGCGTCCTACCTCTCCCGTGCTCAACGGTTTGCTGATTACTGCTTCTGCAGGTGAGGTCAGCATCGCAAGCTTCGATCATGAGACTAGCGCCCGCCAGGTTATTGCCGCTGATGTTGCTGCCGAAGGCATTTGCCTGGTTCCCGGTAAGATTCTGGCCGAGATTTGCCGCTCCTTACCCAACGCACCGGTGGAGTTTGCCGCAGACGAGTCCATCATCCGTCTGCACTGCCGTTCGGCAAACTTCCAGCTGGCCGGCATGCCTGTTACCGACTACCCTGAGCTTCCTGAGCTTCCGGAAATTTCCGGTACCGTTGATGGTTCTGAATTTGCTGAGGCAGTCAAGCAGGTCCAGATTGCGGTGTCAAAGGATGAGACTCTGCCGCTACTAACCGGTATCCGCGTTGAAATCAATGGCGATACTATGACTCTGCTTGCCACCGACCGATACCGCCTGGCTATGCGCGAGATCAAGTGGAACCCGGTTAACCCCGACGTTCAGGCTGTGGTCCTGCTGAAGGCTAAGACTGTGTCCGAGGTTGGTAGTACTCTCTCCGGGGCCGGTGAGCTCTCTATTGCTCTGCCCACGGCCGGTGAACTGATTGGCTTCGCTGCCGGTACTCGCCGTACCACGAGCGTTCTGATGGACGGTGACTATCCCAATATTCGTGCCCTATTCCCCGAGCAGACCCCCATCCACGCGGTAGTTCGCACCTCCGATTTAGCGGAGGCGGCACGTCGTATCTCGTTGGTTGCTGAACGCAATACTCCGTTGCGACTAAAGTTCACTCAGGGCTCCGTGGCAATTGACGCTGGCCGTGGCGATGAGGCGCAGGCTTCCGAAACCCTGCAGGCTCATCTATCGGGCCAGGACATCACCGTGGCCTATAACCCCTCGTACCTGTTGGATGGCCTGAAGGTATTTGGTAGCGAGTTTGTACGTTTCTCCTTCACCGATGCCCCCAAGCCCGCCGTAATTTCGGGACAGGAGAAGCCTCTCGCCGAAGATGACCGTAACTACCGTTACCTACTGATGCCGGTGCGGCTACCCTCGAACTAGGCCCTTCACGCGTACCCCGCCCGCATCCTAAACACTTGAATAGTTAGGAGCGCGCGGGGTTGTGCTGTTTTGGCCCCCGTTCTGAGTGCCTGCGTCTCAGATACCTCTTCCTGTCCCCTAGACAGCCTTCAGACCGTGAAAGGAGCCATCGGTGTACATCGATTACATCTCGTTGTTGGATTACCGCACCTATGAGCTGCTGAACCTGCCCCTTTCAGCCGGTGTGACGGTCTTTTTAGGTGCGAACGGCGTGGGAAAAACCAATATTGTTGAGGCTGTGGAATACTCGTCGGCCCTGTCCTCGCACCGGGTTAGTCACGATGGCCCCCTCGTGCGAGTTGGTGCCGCGTGCGCCTATATCCGTACCCGTACAGTACGCGGTGCTCAACAGACCGTGACCGAGTTTGAGGTGGCCCCCGGTCAGGCCAATCGCGTGCGCATTAACCGTGCGGCCCCGATGCGCGCCAAAGAGGCCCTGGGGATTGCGCGCACGGTACTTTTCTCCCCTGAAGATCTGCAACTGGTAAAGGGGGATCCCGCCGGCCGCCGCCGCTTTATGGATGAACTGGCCACCTCACTGCGTCCTGTAGTGGCCGGATATCGTAGCGAATATGAACGTGTTCTGCGTCAACGCAATTCTTTGCTCAAGTCGATGCAGCGCCGTGTGCGCGACGAGAATGCGTTAAGCACCCTGGCAGTATGGGATGAGCAACTTGCCACAATGGGTGCACAGTTGCTTTCGGCCCGTTTTCGGCTACTGCAATGCCTGCTTCCCCAGCTACGTCGCGCTTACGCGGGCTTGACGGATGGATCGAAGGATGTGGGATTTACCTACGAATCTACTGTTTTTGCGAGCATGGGCGAGCGTTCCCTGAACCATGCGGCATTGATGTGCGTTGAGGACCTTAAGGAGGCGCTCTTACGAGGGTTCGCTGAGCGTCGCTCCGAGGAGGTGGAACGTGGTGTGACCCTGGTGGGACCGCACCGCGAGGATCTTGCCCTGCAGTTGGGGGGTCTGTCGGTGAAACATTTTGCCTCGCACGGTGAGAGCTGGTCGTTTGCATTGGCACTGAAGTTAGCTTCGTGGTTTGTGCATGTTGAGGATGATTCTTCGGTGGGATCATCCCCCATTCTGATTCTTGATGATGTTTTTGCCGAGCTTGATTCGGTGCGCCGTCACCGCCTGGGAGCCATGGTAGCGGATGCGGAGCAGGTGCTGATTACATGTGCGGTACTGACGGATATTCCGGAGGAGCTGCGAGAGTACCAGCTGGTTTTGGTGTCCCCGGGACGCGCGGAGTATATTCCGGTGCCAGGTGCATTGACTGAATCTGCGGATGGGGCCGCCCAGATATCCGCTACTTCCTCTTCCTCGAACCGGGGTACGATGGGGCGAACCCATGAATAGCCCTGCCGATAACACTTCAGAGTCGCACCCCGCCTGCGCCCCGGATGTTTCACGTGAAACATCCGAACGTAATTCACTTAACTCACCCGCAGAAGTGGATAGTTTGGGTGAATTCTACCGCGATGAAGTGGATGCACCCGCAGCCCTATTGACCCGTCTACGCATGGCGGCTGCCGAGCGGGGCGAGGCTCCGCTCAATGCTTTTTCCGCGCGAAAAATTATGCGCGAATTTGGGGCGGCTATGTCAGAAACCACCCCGAAGAAGCGGCATGAACGGGCACAGGGGTGGGACCCGCGCGTTATGGGGGGCTACAGTGGCCCCGGTGAAAGCTCTCGCGATCCCAAGCCTCTCAGCGGTATTGTGAGTGCTCTTATCCGCTCGCGAGGCTGGAAGGAACCCGTGGCTGTATCGAGCGTATTAGCTCGCTGGGCCGAGCTCGTGGGGCCAGAAATCGCGGCGCATACGCGTCCGCTGAGCTTCGAGAATTCTATTGTTCAGGTGCAGTGTGATTC
Organism: uncultured Rothia sp.; assembly: GCA_963521575.1. Taxonomy (GTDB): domain Bacteria; phylum Actinomycetota; class Actinomycetes; order Actinomycetales; family Micrococcaceae; genus Rothia. The sequence goes on along the minus strand of CAUQVM010000008.1, from coordinate 679 downwards.
AACCGCCTGGACGACTCAGTTACGCCTAATGCACGGACAGCTTATCGACCTATTCCGTCGTGAGCTAGGTGAGGGTGTGGTGACGCAGGTGCGTATCCTGGGGCCAAATGGTGGCCGTTGGCCTCAGCGGGGGCAGCGGCGTGCCTCCGGTATGCGCGGTATGCGAGACACATATGAATAGGGGCATGTCCAGGTGGTTCAAGACGAGACTAAAAGCGCAGGAGCGCCCGCAGTCTGCATAATTTCTTGAAGTATACCCCCCCTACCCCTTCAGGGGGTTGGGTGGCTCTCAGGCGCCTTCACGGGCGTTTGAGGGGGTGATGATGCCCAAAAAAGCTCAATATATGATGCCTGCAGATGGTTTAAACCTCGCCCTGCCGGTAAAATAGTAGGGACAATGCGTTAAGCGTGCCCACCTATGGGCGCCACCGGCAGCGCAAGTCGCGTGCGGCACGTCCCCGTGTCTTTTCGAGGCGTTCTAGGTACCCCTCGCTTCAGCCCGCGACTTCTTTTGTGTGTCGGTTGCATCACCTACTCAAGGAGTTCTCCCCCGTGGCACCTGAACAGAATGCATCTGAACAGCCCCATGAATACGGCGCGTCCGACATTACCGTGCTGGAGGGCCTGGAAGCGGTTCGTAAGCGCCCCGGCATGTACATTGGCTCGACCACTGAGCGCG